>JADEXJ010000267.1 GCA_015207195.1 Pleurocapsales cyanobacterium LEGE 10410 | reverse complement strand
ATTGCGGGGCAAATGTTTGACAATGAGTATGATTTAGCAATGACGGTAATACAAGGAATGGAAAACCGAAGTGAAAGGGGTAATTATCACTTAGAGCGTTTTATATTTAATTCCGCCTAGCTACTTAACTAAGTCTAGCCCGAGCAATAACGTTGGGCATATTCTTCCCTACATCAACATTTAAATTACTTAACTACATTACTCAAATTACTAATGACACCAGGTTAGATGATAGCCAACGCTGATGCCATTAAAAAATATTAGTTATTTGTTTTATATTTAAGGTCTTTATGTTTGCTGACCTCATTTAAATTTATACAACCATAATCTCAGATATTCACAATACGGCTTTATTTCGTAATATTTTCTTTATATTTCACTAAGTCAAGAGTTATTACTTTTTGTTGCACTGTTTTGATCTGTCATGAGAGACACCCCTAAAAGTTCAGAAAGCCAGATTTCAAAATCTCTAATTGGATGTGAACGAACGGCAACTAGGGGATCTATCATAGGCTCGACTAAGATTGTAAACATACCCAAGCGATTACCTGCCAAAACGTCTGTAAACAAGCGATCGCCAACCATTGCTACTCGTTCTACAGACAAGTCCATTGCTGCTGCTGCTTGTCTAAGTTTGCGACGTGAAGGTTTTTTGGCAGCAGAAACAAAAGGCAGATCGACAGATTGGGCGATATTGCTAATGCGGGTGTGACTAATGTTGTTGCTGACTAACCAGATTGGCGTGGTTTGCTTAATCTCTACAATCCATTTCTGTAATTCGGCAGAAGCTTCTGTTTGCCTGAAAGGAACCAAAGTTTCATCCACATCTAAAATTAGCCCATGAATATTGTATTCGCTTAATATTTGCGGAGTTAAAGCGAAAATAGTCCCTCCCAGAATCAAATTCGGCTGTAGTAAGCTAATCATAGAGATCAATATAGAAGATAAAAAACAACAAATTATTGTTCGACGCAGATCATCTTACCGATTAAATTGGGAAGTTGCCTGGGTTTTTAATAATTCATTGCTAGTATCGCCTAAAAAAAACAGGTAAGCACTGCTAAATACCTGCATACATGTATCTCTATGGTCAGTTAAGTTCTGTGTACTGCGAACAGTAGAACCTAAAGAAAAGATATATTGTTAAAATTAGTAAAGAAACTGAAAATTTAAATAAGCTATTAGAATTATGGGTCGTATTGGAGTTTTGTTACTCAATTTAGGCGGACCCGATAAAATCGAAGATGTCCGTCCTTTTCTATACAATTTGTTTTCCGATCCCGAAATTATCAGACTGCCTGTCAAAGCGTTACAACAACCCTTAGCCTGGTTAATTTCGACTTTACGAGCTAGAAGATCTGAGGAAAACTATCTAGAAATTGGCGGTGGTTCTCCCCTGCGAAGAATAACCGAAGCACAGGCTAAAGCTTTACAAGCCAAGCTGGAAGAAATGGGGCAAGATGTCAAAATTTATATTGGAATGCGCTACTGGCATCCTTTTACAGAAGAAGCGATCGCGCAGATAAAAAAAGATGATATCGAACAAGTAGTAATCCTCCCGCTATACCCTCAGTTCTCGATCAGCACTAGTGGCTCTAGCTTCCGTGTTCTAGAGGAAATGTGGTTAAAAGATCCAGTTTTGAAACAAATCAAATACACTCTGATTCCTTCTTGGTACGATCATCCTGGCTATTTGCAAGCCATGGCAGATTTAATTGAACAAGAACTGACTAAGTTTCCTGATCCCGATCAAGCTCATGTCTTTTTTAGCGCCCATGGAGTTCCTGTTAGCTATGTAGAAGAGGCGGGAGATCCTTACCAAAAAGAAATTGAAGAATGCACTCGTCTAATCATGGAGACTTTGGAACGTCCAAATCAATACACCTTGGCGTATCAAAGTAAAGTAGGTCCTGTAGAGTGGCTACAACCCTATACTGATGACGCTCTCGAAGAATTAGGACACCAAGGAATTGAAGATTTAGCCGTCGTACCGATTAGCTTTGTTTCCGAACATATTGAAACTCTGCAAGAGATCGATATTGAATATCGCGAAGTAGCCGAAGAAGCGGGAATCAAAAACTTCCATCGCGTTCCCGCTCTTAATATTCATCCAGAGTTCATCAATGCTCTAGCTCATATAGTCGTTGATTCTTTAGACTCCCATCCTCATACTTTTGCAGAGGTGACTCATCCTAAAGAAAACATGAAAATGTATCCTCAAGAAAAGTGGCAATGGGGTTTAACTACTGCTGCTGAAGTCTGGAATGGACGTTTAGCTATGTTGGGCTTTATCGGTTTATTAGTCGAGTTGATTAGTGGTAGTGGACCTTTACATATGGTGGGAATATTGTAGGAGTGCAAAATATATTTGTTTCCTAGCAAACTATTTGAAGCAGACAATAAAAAAGATTCATTGTTGATAATGAATCTTTTTCCAATTTATTTGAGAAAATCTAACAAGGATAGAATAATTAATTTAATTGGCAGTGGCTAATTCAGGCTGAGGACGTTTGCTGTTGCGAATACCTTCAATTGCCTCCGCATAGTCTGGGGCTTTGAATACAGCAGAACCAGCAACGATCGCATTTGCACCAGCTTCAATAACCTGCCAAGCATTGTTGGGCTTGATTCCACCGTCAACTTCAATCCAAGGATCTAATCCTCGTTCGTCACACATTTGGCGTAGCCTGGCAATTTTGTCTACCATTTCGGGAATAAAGCTTTGTCCGCCAAAACCAGGGTTGACGCTCATAATTAAAATTAGATCACAAAGTGGTAGAGCATATTCGATTAAAGATAGAGGACTAGCAGGATTTATGACTACCCCAGCTTGCTTACCTAGCTCGCGGATTTGACCCAAAGTACGGTGTAAATGAGGAGAAGCGTTATGCTCTGCATGAACGGTAATAATATCTGCGCCAGCCTTGGCAAAATCTGCTACATACTTTTCAGGCTCGACGATCATTAGGTGGACATCTAAAGGTTTTTCAGTCAAAGGACGAACTGCCTTAACAATCATTGGTCCGATTGTGATATTGGGGACAAATCTACCGTCCATTACATCAATATGAATCCAATCTGCGCCAGCTTGGTCTACAGCCTTTATTTCTTCACCTAAACGGCTAAAATCTGCTGATAAAATCGAAGGGGAAATAACAGTTTTCTTATTAGTCATATTTATTGCTCTAAGATTTGTATCGAGGGTAACAAAAATTTATCTATTTAATTAATACGATATCATGTTTTTTACTAGCAAAGACCATAAGTAAAGCTAATATCTTGGATTTTTCTAAATTCAAAACTCAACTTGTGATAGTCTTTTTTGTAACATTTTAGGAAAGGCTTCATAATATTTTTGATTGAGAGGAGAGGGATGGGGTAAAGGTAATAAAGTTAATACCTTGGTGTGAGACATTCCCAGCGCGTCAGTAGCACTAATATTTACGGTTAATTTATCTTCAAAGCGATCGCTTTGGCGATAAAAACTATCTAGTTCTCCTTTGGTGCCATAGGGAGCAAACCATTTAAAAGCCTCTGTCCCTAGGGTAATGACCCGATCTCCTTGCCAATGAAAGACAAATAATTGTTCTAAAAAAGGACGAAATCTCTTTTTAACCTTGACCAAATAAGCTTTGTTTCCTGGTGGCTTGTAGGGAACAGTATTGGTTAGTAAAACTCTTTTAAGAGTCGTCTCATCTAAATCTTTTCTAGAAGGAGCTTTTTGCTGATGAACGGCATAGTAAAAACCTTCTCTAACCATGGTTCCCGAAGCACCAATTAAAGGTTGACGAGCATGAACCTCATCTTTTCCCAAATCGCGACCAAAAAAGCACAGGGGACTTTGTAAATTACCTGCATATAAAATCGGTTCGGTTGGCTCTAATTTGGCAGATTTATATACGGGGATATCTATAGGAAATTCTTCTCGCTGTGCCTCTTGTTTTACTTGAGAAATTAGCGTTGCAATGTCAGACATGAATTAATTTTGCTTTTGAGTTGAATAGTTAGATAATTGAGAACCGACACAGGGGTGGCACATAAAGATCGCAGTCTTGTTAGGGAATGGAAAATCTACGATCTAATTCTCAATTTGAATATCTGGGTCGATTGTGATTGTCTCATTGATTATTTTGGGAAAAAACTATCTATCTATAGATATAGATGCTGTTAAAATTAGCTTCATTATTGCCGATAATTTTGCATGAACATACTTTATCCCTATCCTGCTCTTATTTCTGGTCGTCTGATTAGACGCTATAAAAGATTTTTAGCTGATATCGAATTGGAAACGGGAGAAATAATTACGGCACACTGTCCTAACACAGGGCCAATGACAGGAATATGTATTCCCCATAGCCTAGTGCAGGTATCCCAAAGCAATAACCCCAAACGCAAGCTGGCTTATACTTGGGAAATGATTCAAATAAACTCTACCTGGGTGGGAACTAATACAGCAATACCAAATCGGGTAGTCAAGCTGGCTTTAGAACAAAACCTGTTCCCCGAACTAGCACACAGATACAGCAAAGTACGTTCGGAAGTTCCTTATGGTAGAGACAAAAAAAGCCGAGTCGATTTTTTATTGACGGGGGACGATCTTCAACCACCAATTTATCTGGAGGTAAAAAGCGTTACTCTCAGCACCAGTAATCTAGCCTTATTCCCCGATACCGTAACGACTCGCGGACAGAAGCATCTTGTAGAACTAACCAATCTAGTTCCAGATCTTAAGGCAGTAATGCTATATTTTATCAATCGTGGTGACTGCGATACATTTGCACCCAGCGATCGCTGTGACGCAAAATATGGTGAATTACTCAGAGAGGCTGTAGCGCAGGGAGTAGAAGTTTTACCCTATCGCTTCGAGATTACTCCTCAAGGAATTAGCTATTTAGGATTAGCAGATTTTCTACCTCACGAACCTGCGTAGACAATTTTTTAGAGATGTCAGCTTAATCGATCTCGGAAAAATTGTAATAGTTAAAAGCAATGGTTCGGACAATTTTTGGAAGTGGAGAAAAAAGCTATCCATTCGATTAAGGGAAGTGCAATTAAATAAACATCCAATTGAAGTGTAAGGTAAAAAAAAGAGAAAAATTGATTGCTTTCCCGACATGAAATGGACAGAATCATATAAACAAATTTTGCGAGAAACAGCTAAAACACT
>JADEXJ010000043.1 GCA_015207195.1 Pleurocapsales cyanobacterium LEGE 10410 | reverse complement strand
GTTCGACATGGACTTCGGTAGCTAAATTAGCCGAAGGATCTAACAGGATTTCTACCCCCTCTTCCGAGATTTTATGAGTAATACCCTGATGGCAGGCGCGATCGCTGTAGATCGCCACTTCTTTTTTTAATGAATACCACTCATAAAAACTATGTTTGGGTAGATCCAATAAAGTCATCATGGCGACGCTGATGGTTAGCAGATTGTAGCTACTCCAATACAAGCCCAAATTAAAGCCAGATTCGCGAACGCTCAGTAAACTAACGCTAAAGCTAATCAGAGTTGCGCCAAATAAAATTGTCATCGGTAAAGCCAATGACCAGTTGTAGTTGAATTTGTCTCTAGCTAATCCCTTAGGAGTAACCTGAAATCCCTTGCCAAAAGGACTCAACAATACTTTGATTACCGCAATTGAGACGGGGATCGCCTGAATTAAAGAATAAACGTCAGATAGCAAGATCGAGCGCGATCGCCTGTTTAACCAAGAAAAAACTGTTAGCAATAGGGCATAATAAGGCAGAAATATATAGATAATCTCGGATGAGGTTGCCAAAACGGGGGTCAGACCGCCAAAAATACAGATTAAAGGTACTAACAGGAAAAATACGCGAGGAATACAGCTAAACCAATGTACCAAGCCTTCTAAGTGTCCCAATCTTTGCCACAGATTCAAACCTGGAATAGTTAGGGGGTTAGCTTTGATAAAGAAGGCTTGTAAAGTTCCCCTTACCCAACGCAAACGCTGATCGATGTGTGCGCCAATGCTTTCTGCTGCCAAACCCGCACTGAGTTTTTCATCTATATAAGCTAGTTCGTAACCTCTAGCAGACAGTCTAATTCCCGTGAAATAGTCTTCGCTAACCGAGTCCGTTACAAAATAGCCGATTTCTCTCAAGGCATTCCGTCTAGCTACAAAAGATGTTCCCGCACAAACTACGCTACCCGCACCGTCTTTAATTGGTAGGAGATAACGATAAAAAACTTCTTCCTCGGAAGTCAAAACATCTTCCAAACCCAGATTACGGGCAATGGGATCGCAGTTATAGAAGCTTTGAGGAGTCTGAACTAAAGCTATTTTTTCTTTCTGGAAAAATCCGACGGTACGTTCTAAAAAGTCAGTCGTGGGAACAAAATCGGCATCAAAAACTACTACTAAATCGCCGTTGGTTTGCTTGAGGGCGTTATTTAGATTACCTGCCTTAGCATGTGAGTTATCAGGGCGGGAAATATAATTACAGCCAAGTTCTCGCGCCAACTGCTCAATACTCTGTCTTCTAGTATCATCGAGAACATAAACCCGTTTGCGATCGTAGTTTATTGCCTGACAGCCCATAATCGTTCTTTTGACAATAAAGTCAGGCTCGTTGTAAGTAGGAATAAAAATATCAACGCTGGGACAATAGCGGTTTTCCTTGACGGCTACGCTATACTTATCTGCTTCGCGATCGCGATTTTTGGCAGTAAACAGCAGCATCATCTGAAACGCACCTCCTACCATGGTTAAAAACTCCATGACAAACAGGGAAATGCTAAAGATTCCGTCTGCTGGATTGGAGAGATTGAGGGTAGAAAGCGATCGCCATAAAAAGTAACGCACGAACAACACTAACAAAGTAGTTGCCACCAAACTACGGGACCAAGCCTGGGGTTGAGGCGACAGCTTGATCACGATTTGCGCGGTAATAAATAAACCAATGGTAGGTATCAATAGATAATATTCGTTACTCAACTCTGGAGGCAGCAACCACTGAGGAGGATTTGATTGTACCAGGTGTAGCCGAATAAACAATTCTGTAACATGACTATTACCCAAGAGCCAGGAAATGGCGATCGCGCCTAGCAATCCCAATACTGATAAAATCAGCAAACTAGTAGTATGAACGAAACTTCCGCGAGATTTTTGAGCGTCATAAATACCCCTGCTGTTCCCCGATGCTTGCTTAACAGTTTGCATTATTAGTTACAGTTTTTATACCTATCCAAGTAAGGCTAGCTTAACAAAGCTTATGTAAATTTCTCGTTAACATAGTGTTTTTACTTAGGGTATGCTGCGATACTTTTTTGCGAAAACAGCAGGACAAACATTTAATCGCTCTTTCCATTGTACAAACTATACTTTAGGATTGTTTAGTACCTAAATCCTCCATACTGTTTAGTAGAACAAATATACAGGCAACAAGTCTCAAAACAAGTCAGGGTGAGAAAACCAAACTCAATTAAATATTTAATATACAATTCTTTTGCCAAGCCCGAAAAAAACTCTTACCTCAGACAATTTTTTTATTTATCCTGATATTTGATTATTGAGTTAAGGCTATTTTTATCATCTAAATAAATCTGCGTTTGTTGCCTGATTTGTTATTTATTCAACCAGCAGTCGTAACTCAGTTGTACACATATTACTTACAAAAGTCGAAGAAGTTTGCCCTGGGGAAGAATAAAATCGAGACATCTGAAAAGTTGTTGTTTATCCCTCCTATGTTTGGTCAAAAAGAGGACAAAAATCTTATGGTGAGAGAAACGGTAGACGAGGAACTCGGACTAGTTCAATTGCGGGAAAAAGCACACCGCCTGCGCTGATGTCTCCTCAGCGTAAAGACGGAGCAAAATGTATTAGTTACTATGTTCTCTCTATAATAGAAGTTAGATGTCCTTGCGAATAGGCTTGATATACCGCTTGAATGCGAGTTTTAGCCTTTAGTTTAGTTACGGCATTATTAATATGAAATTTTACGGTTCGATCGCTGATAAATAACTTCTGGGCAATTTCGCGATCGCGCATTCCTGCTGCTAGCAACTGAATTATTTCCCGTTCACGGTGGGAAAGATTGATTTTAGGTTTTAGTTGAGTTTGATAAAGCAGAGCTAGTTTGATTTGAATTATATTATTGTCAGAAATATTTATTTGTAATTGACTATATATATTATTGGCTAGAAAATTAATCTCGCTAAAGATATCCTCGACTTCAATAGGGAAATCTAAGGCTAGCATTGCTGATAAATAAAGGCGATCGCTTTTGTAGGTCAAACAGCAATAACTACAACGATTATCTCTGAGAATTTCTGCGGTCTTTAACAAGATATAGGTGCCAGAAACATCGATCGGTTTTTCTGTTCCGACTAAAGTTAAACGTACATCGGACAAAATATTTGATATTTGTTCTGAAACGGGAGTGTCGAAGGATGATTTTGATTCATAACTATTAGACTGGATCTGCCATTTTTGTCGATGTAATAGAGCATTGTTTAAAGCTACTGCCACCGAACTACAGAGTATTTTTAATACTTCTAAAAATTCGGTTTTCATTGGTTGGTGACTAAAAACAGCCAGTACGCCAATTGCTTTACCTGTAATCGCTATGGGGAGTCCTGCAAAACCACAAATGTTATTATCAATTGCCCATTGACGATCTTTGACCCAAGCTTCTTGGGCTAGTTGATTGCTTAAGAAAGGAATGCAGTTTTGAGCAATTTTTCCCACCTTATAAGCACCCATCGGTACTGTGGCAAAATCACCATCAAGGCGAGTATACAACCCAGCAGAAGCGATTAATTTGAGTGCCGTGCGATCGCTTTCTACCAGCCAAAGACGCGCAAAAGAACAGTCAAACTCACCTACCAAACCATCGGTTACTTTAGCTGCGATCGCTTTTGGTTCGAGACAACCAGACAGACTTTGATTTAGGCGATCGATCTTTTGCAGTTCATATAGTAGTCGAGTAGGGTCGATTAAAGCACGATCGTTAGACACGAGATAGCAACCAATAACTGTTACCCTTATTGAGATGCAAGTTATCAATTTATCCTGTATTCAAAGATACAAAGTCTGTTGGTTTAATAGTTTAAAAGTCGGATGCCATTACCAGATCCCTTTTAGTTCGGCTGCGTCGTCCATTTAAAGTTAGAGGAACGCCATTATCGGGGGCAATTGTTGCACCGCGACGTTTGGGCAAGATCGGGCGAGCGCTAGTTAGACTTAAATTCCAGTTACTTAAAACTGTCGCCAGGACTAATTTCATCTCCAGTAAAGCTAGAGCATAACCGATACAGCGACGATTACCGCCACCAAAGGGCAAAAACTCATAAGTCGAATATTGACGCTCTAAAAACCTTTCTGGTTTGAATTTTTTGGCTTCGGGATAGAGATCTTCGCGGTGGTGAGTTAGATAAATAGTCGGTGCGAGCATTTCTTCTGCCTCAAACTGATGTCCCATAACTTCGATCTTAGATTTGGCAAAGCGGAGAAAGGCAATAAAAGCTACGGGGTAAATTCTTAAGGTTTCGTTACAAACGGCAGTTAAATAGGGCAGACGAGAAATTGTAAGAGGATCGGCATCGGGATCGAGACTATCCAGTTCGGCTAATAATTTTTGTTTGACTTCTGGTAGCTTGTGAATCCAATATAAAGCCCAAGATAGGGCAGTAGCAGTAGTTTCATGACCCGCTACTAGCAAGGTCATCATCTGATCCTTTAGTTCGATATTGCTCAAACCTTCTCCTCGTTCATCACGGGCAGACATTAGCAAGCTAAGAACGTCGTTACCTGCCGATTCTGGATTAGCTCGTCTTTCGTCGATTTCTGCCTGCAATAGCTCGTAAATCTTTGCCTTGCGTCGCACCACTTTACCCCAAGGACTCCATTCACCCAGATCTTGCTGCAACAAAGGTAAGAAGATGACGCTGGCTTTGAG
This sequence comes from Pleurocapsales cyanobacterium LEGE 10410, assembly GCA_015207195.1. Classification (GTDB taxonomy): domain Bacteria; phylum Cyanobacteriota; class Cyanobacteriia; order Cyanobacteriales; family Xenococcaceae; genus Waterburya. The sequence continues at coordinate 36,329 of JADEXJ010000043.1, read as the reverse complement.
GGGAGAACCAGTTAAATCTAACAACTCAATTAGTGGGGGTTTGATTTGCTGGTAGCGATCGCCTTCACTCAAGCCAAAAACAACGTGCAGAATCGTTTCTAAGGTAATATCCTGCATTGCCTTTTGAGCGATAAAAGTTGATTGTTCTTGCCAGCGATCGGCTACCTTGTTAGTAATCTGGCAGATAGTTTCTGCATAGGATTTGACTTTTTCGCCATGAAACGGAGGCATCATTAATTTGCGCTGTCTGCGGTGAGGTGCGCCGTCTAGCAAAACTAAAGAGTTATCGCCTAATAAACCAGCAGCTAGATTATTGGTACGTCCCACATCAAACTTTTTGGCATCTACGCTTAAAATTTCTTCAACTCCTTGGGGATCGCTGACTACGGTAAAGGGAGGCAAGCCCATCAGGTTTAATTTAAAAGTATCTCCATACTGTCGGGCGCAGTCTTCTAAAAAGTCGAGGGGGCGAAAAATCCAGTTCATCAACTGAATGAATGCCGAACTTTGAAGACCGTTTAATGATTTCATAGTTGAATATAATTTGCTTTCCTATAAGATTTAGTCTTCAGTCTAAATGAGATCGAGACGGAGAAAATAAAACTGCGCTTAAATTATGCTAAAAATCGCTCTATTTACTTATTCTACAAAACCCAGGGGCGGGGTGATTCATACTATAGAATTGGCAGAAGCACTACAGGCAGCAGGACACCAGGTTTGTATCTATGCTTTAGATAAAGACAATCTTGGTTTCCACCGACCTTTAAACTGTCCTAGTAAGTTAATCCCAACTCAACCCGCAGCAGATCGACAGTTATTATTACAGAGGAAACAAGTCTTGCTTGAGGGCGAGATTGGAAATCGGAGTTCAAATCCAGTAGACGAACTAATCAAACAGAGGATCCAAGAGTTTATTGCTTATTTGAGCCAAGAAACCGCAAAGTACGATATTTATCATTCTCAAGACTGTATCAGCAGCAATGCGTTAAAAGTTTTGCGCGATCGCGGAATCATTCCTCAATTTATTCGCACCGTCCACCATATTGATGAGTTTAACAGTCCCTATTTACAGGAGTGTCACGATCGCTCTATCTTAGAACCAGATTTATGTCTGTGCGTATCGCAATACTGGCAACAGGAATTAAAACAGCAGTATGGTGTAGATGCACCAATCATTATTAATGGAGTTAATACCGACAGGTTCAACCGTCGAGATAATGGCAAGGAAGCTCGATTAAAACAGAGATTAGGTATTAAAGGTAGTCCCGTCTATTTAACTATCGGGGGCATTGAACCCCGCAAGAATTCTCTAAAACTGTTGCAGGCTTTTATCAAAGTATTGACAACCCATCCCCAGGCTCAACTAATTATTGCTGGTGGTGAAACCCTGTTCGATTATGAACCCTATCGCCTAAAGTTTTTTGATTTAGCCAAACAGAATCAGATCGATATTGGAGAGTCGCTAATTTTGCCTGGCGTGATGCCAGATGAGGATATACCAGTTTTATATCGCTGCGCTGATGCCTTTGTCTTTCCTTCCGTCAAAGAAGGTTGGGGACTGGTATTGCTCGAAGCGATCGCCAGCCGACTACCGATAATTACTTCTAAGATTCCCCCCTTTACCGAATTTCTAGACGAAGAAACAGCTTTGTTAGTCGATCCTAATTCCAGTACTGCGATCGCCAATGCCATGGAAACTATACTAGATATGCAGTTGACTCATAAACTATTAGAAGGTAGTGCTGCTATTCCCCAGCAATATTCCTGGCAACAATCGGCTCAAATGCACCAAAAGCATTACGCCAAACTATTACAAAACCATTAACCTCGTTCCTACTTCCTACTTCCTACTTCCTACTTCCTACTTCATTTAAAACCATGCCCGAAGTTAACTTTAATATCCAATGGCCAGACGGCACTAAGCAAAGCTGTTACTCCCCTTCGTTGGTAGTCAAAAAATACTTTACCCCTGGAGAAAAATACGAGCTGGCTGAATTTGTTGAAAAATCACGTACTGCCTTAAATATAGCTAGCGATCGCGTCAAACAAGCTTATGGATTTCCCTGTAGTAAGGCTCTGAAACAATTAAAACAAATAGAAGCAAAAGCAACCGAATATCAGCAGCTCTCAGAGGCTCAGGTACTATTAATAGATTTCACAGATTTGTAAACCGAGTTTTTAGCTAATTGGCTTACTTAAAAATTAGTTTCAACCAGCTGCGAACTTTGGTTTTGATCTCAGGTTCGGTCAAAATTCCCTGGCTAGGGCTAAACAAAAAAGCTAACAAAAAAAAGCTAAAAATTACTAAGACGATCGCTGCACCAGAGGGCAGATCGAAATAGTAACTACAGTACATCCCCGTTACGCTAGAAACCGCACCAATAATTGAGCCGAGAATCATCATCTGCGAGAGTTCTTTGACTAATAAATAGGCAGTGATCGCAGGACCGACCAACAACGACATTACCAGCAATACGCCTACGGTTTGCATACTGGCAACAATAGTAAGGGTGATGGCACAAATTAATCCGAAGTAAAGCAGATTGACTGGTAGTCCACAGGCTTTCGCGCCCAAAGGATCGAAGGTATAAAATTCTAGTTCTTTATAAAACAGTTTGGTTAATAATAATACGCTCGCTGTAATTATTACGGTGCGCCAAACATCACCACTGGTAACACCTAAAATATCGCCAAACAATATTTCATTAAGATTTATGTTATCGGTTTCCAACAAGGCGACTAGAATTACTCCCAAAGCCAAAAAGCTAGTTAGAGTTAATGCCATTGCTGCATCGACTTTGATGCGCGATCGCTTTTGAATTCCCATCACCACCAAAGCACTCAACACTCCCGCAGCAAACGCTCCAATTGCCAGATCGATCTCTAAAAAAAATGCCAGAGAAATGCCTGGTAGCACTGCGTGAGCAATGACCCCCCCCATCATTCCCATCTGTTGCAAAATTAGATAGCTACCCACCACCGCACCGAGAATGCCCAAAGACAAGCCGATGGCGATCGCCTGACGCATAAACTCGAATTCTAGAGGTTCAGTTAACCAAGTCAGCATGGGTAAAACGGTTGATAGTCAGTGGTTGGGGCGTAAGATTACAATACCTGTCGTAAGCCTGATTGATATTCTCGTTGGTCAATACTTCGGCTTTTGAACCAGAAGCAATCAGTTTTTTATTTAATAGTAATAGTCGGTCGTAATTTTCTAAAGTCTCACTCAGATCGTGACTGATTACTAACAGAGTTTTTTGCTGCGCTTTTAGTTCGGCAAACAGCTCAAAAATAATCTCTTCGGTTTGGCGATCTACGTTATTAAACGGTTCGTCGAACAACAATAAATCTGCTTCCTGGGCGATCGCTCTAGCTAAAAACACTCGCTGTTGTTGTCCCCCCGAAAGTTCTCTGATCTGACGCTGACGATATTGCCACATACCCACTTGTTTTAGGGCATGGCGTACTAGTTCCTGAGAACGACGATTGTGCTGCCGAAACCAACCCGTAGCAGCGACCCTTCCCATCATCACCGCTCTTTTTACAGTTACGGGATAGTCCCAATCAATTTGCGATCGCTGAGGTACATACGCCACTTTATTTAGCTGTTCGGTAACTGGCTTACCTGCCCACTTGACTATTCCTTCATCTAGAGGAACTAAACCCAACAGGGCTTTAAACAAGGTGCTTTTTCCCGCGCCGTTTGGTCCTAACAAACCCGTTACTTGTCCCGATTGCAGCGTAAAAGAAAGGCGATTAATTGCTGTGGTATGGCGATAACTTACGCTTAAGTTACAAACTTCTAACATCAATGAGTAAAAATGAGATTCATTATCATTCTACATTAGAATAATTAGAATCATTATCATTCTAGTCATCGATTTTATGTTGAAAAATGTCATCAAAATTCTTGTTATTCTTACCACTACGGGAATTACCGCAGGCTTAGTAAGTCAGCGTCCTAAATTTAGTGACAACATGGCTCTGGCACAGTCGAAGCCCAAAGTAGTAGGCTCTCACAGCGTGATCTGCGATTTAGTTGAAACTATTGCTGAAGACACTGTAGATCTAACCTGTTTGATAGATGGAGATCAAGATCCCCATACCTATAGCCCTACCCCTTCTGACCGCAAAGCGATTGAAGAAGCGCGGTTAATTCTTTATGGTGGTTATCAATTAGAACCTGGATTAATCAAGCTAATTGGGGCGAGAGATCCCGAAGCTGAAGCTGAAGAAACTCCCCAGGTAGCAAAAATAGCCCTATACGAACAGGTGGTTGCCGAACCAGTTATGGCAGAACATCATGAACATCATGAACACCATGAAGAATCAAAAGCAGAGAATTCTCAGCCAAAATTAGAACCCGATCCTCATGTGTGGCACAACATAGAACATACCGTGGCGATGGTGGAATATCTAGAATCGATCTTCTTGCAGGCAAATCCCACCGCATCAGAACAATATTTGCTTAACAGCAATGCCCTAACCGAACGGCTTTGGCAGCTAGATGCCTGGATTAAAGAACAGATTGCTACCATTCCCGAAGGACAAAGAATTTTAGTGACAACCCACAACTCGCTCAACTATTATGTCCAGGCATACTATTTCGATGGCTATAAAACCTTGCAGGGTTTAAATGCAGACTCACCTACCGCTTCTCAGGTTCGAGAATTAGCAGCTGAGATCGAACAAACGGAAGTACCCACTATTTTTGCCGAATCCACCAAAAGCGATCGCGTGATTAATAATGTTGCCCGTGCTGCTGATGTCGAATTATCTACAACCAAGCTCTATGTCGATGGGTTAGGGGAAGCAAACAATTATATCGAGATGATGTCTCACAATACCTGTGCGATCGTCAATGGTTTGGGTGGAAAATGCCAGCCGTTTGAGTTAAATATCTAGAGGCGTATCTTACTTTTTTTACTTACAGCGATTTTCAGTTGAATAGACTCGATTGATACTCGCCCTTCGGGAGCGGAGCATTCCCTTGCGCCTTACGTCGACGCGGGGTCTCCGCTCTACTTGCTACTCCCTACTCAAATATAATGTGGTCTGCCCGACAGAAAATCGCTGTAATTTAACCCCATTTAAAAATCGCTGAACCCCAGCTTAAACCCGCACCAAAACCAGAGGTGGCGACCGTATCTCCTGGTTTGACTTTACCTGCTCTCACCGCAGCATCAAGAGCCAGGGGAATCGAGGCTGCTGAGGTGTTACCATATTCTGCTATGTTGCTCAAAATTTTTGACTGGGGTATATTAAGACGTTTTGCCACGGCATCCATAATCCGCTGGTTTGCCTGATGAAGTAATAGCCAGTCAATATCATCAGCCTTGAGGTTGGCATGAAACATCGCTTTTTCGATGGCTTCTGGGACTTTGGCTACGGCAAAACGGTACACTTCTTTACCATTCATGGTTATTGGTTGATAGGTACCCTGTTGGACAGTAATATCTTCTACCAAAGGTCTGTCGTCGTTTTGATAATGTAGATTAAGAGAATTATTGTCACTACCGTCACTGTACATTCCCGAACTTAGCAGGCGATCGCCGTTTTTTGTTCGTTGACAGACTACCGCCCCTGCACCATCACCAAACAGAACGCAGCTAGCGCGATCTGTCCAATCTACCCAACGAGAGAGCAGATCTGCGCCGACAACCAAAACATTTCTATATGCTCCCGTGCGAATAAACTGAGAAGCAGTAATCAAAGCAAAGAGAAACCCCGAACAAGCAGCCGTGAGATCGAAAGCCACCGCATTAGTTGCCCCAATCAAGCCCTGAATTTTGCAGGCACTGCCAAACAAATCATCGGGGGTAGAGGTAGCTAAAATTATCAGATCGATATTAGCAGCAGAAATTCCTGCCATGGCGATCGCATTTTTGGCAGCGGTAGCTGATAGTTGACTCAAAGATTCCATGGGCGAAGCAATATGTCGATTTTTCATTCCCGTTCTGGTATAGATCCAGTCATCGGAAGTTTCTACCATCTGTGTCAGATGGTGGTTAGTTAAAACTGATGTTGGTGCTGCCGAACCGCACCCAGTAATCGCCATACCTGCACCCATATTGTTCAATGCCTCACTCTGTTACTTATTAGGGCTTACCGCTCTATTATCAATTTAATTAGTAGTTAATTAGTAGACGCTCTTAACCAGCAGAAGCTGCTTCAGTTTGATTGTTCGCTGCCTCAACTCTCTGATTATTAGCTTGAATTTTTTCTAATACTTCGTTGTCGATCGCCTCTTTTGCCAATCGAATAGCATTTTTTATTGACCCACGACGAGAACTACCATGGCTGATAATGCAGATTCCAGCCACGCCAAACAACAACCCGCCACCATGTTCTGCGCGATCGATACGGCGTTTAATGTTCATTAGGTTAGGCTTGAGTAAAGCAGTTCCCACTTTACCGCGTATTCCCTTGGGCAACTCTTCTTTCATAATTTGCAGCATTACCTCTCCAATAGCTTCAGCAAACTTGAGGAGAACGTTTCCGACAAAACCATCACAAATAATTACGTCAAAATCGCCAGACAAGACATCTCTACCTTCTGCATTGCCGATAAAGGGAATTTGGGGATTATCTACCAATAGCTTATGGGTTTGTAGTGCAAGTTCGTTACCTTTGGACGACTCTTCACCAATATTGAGCAGTCCTACTTTAGGTTCTGCTTCACCTAGAACATACTTACTATAAATTGTTCCCATTAAAGCAAACTGCTCTAGATATTTAGCTTTACTATCAACATTAGCTCCCACATCTAGCACGATTACTGAGCGATCGGGAACAATAGTTGGTAAAACTGCACCAATAGCAGGACGTTCAACACCTTTTAAGCGACCCAATCTCAAGAGGGCAGATGCCATAGCAGCTCCTGAGTGTCCCGCAGAAACTATAGCATCGGCTTCTTTTTGCTTAACCAAATCCATCGCTATATTGATTGAAGCTTTGGGCTTGCGACGAATCCCCGTTAAGGGTTCTTCTTTCATGGCGATCGCATCCTCTGCGTGAACCACCGCAATCTGGGTCAGCCCCTTACCTCCGTGCTTCTTAACCAGAGGATTCAGTTGTTGTTCGTCTCCTACCAGCAAAATATCTATGTCTAATTCTGCTGAAGCCTGAATTGCTCCTGCAACAATTTCCTCTGGGGCATAATCTCCCCCCATAGCATCTACTGCAATTTTTGCGCGCGTTAATCCCATTTAGCAAATTTTATATAAGCCTTACAAATTTTAACAGTCTGAGGGTAAATATCCCTAATATCTGCAAAAAATAACTATAGAACTTAATCAGTTTTTGTACACCAAAGACTAAGATGGTAATGACTATACTAGCCAAGTTCCAAAGTTGTTACGCCAAAGATGCGTTCAACATCAAGATTTAGCATCTTGCCCCAATACATTCGCACACAGGCAAAAACGGGCTGTAAATGATAGCGTTGAATCAATGCTAGGGATGCTGAATTAATCTCTGGAAGATCGATAAATACTGCTTGCCCTCCAGCATGATGCACCAACCCACGAAACAGACAGTCAGCAATTTCTAATGTATCGGCAAACAACGGTCCAATTTTAAAACCTTCACGGCAGGGTCGTAATACTCCATAACCAACTAGCCGATCGCCTTCGACAATTCCATAGCTAGCTGTAGCACAGCGAATCCAGGGCGACAAAAACTGCTGACGTGATGCGGGAAAAAGCTTGGTCTCATAGCGAATAATTTGTTCTAACGGCAGATCTGATAGTGAAATCACTTCCTGCGGAACCCCCTCAGATGGAACAGGTTGATAAATATGGCGAACATGACGATATGCCTTGGTAAATCCAGCCTGACGATAGGTTGCTTCCCTCTCCAACACTCCGTCCAATCCAATGCTCGACTGCTGGCGATCGAGCCGACTAATCAATTCCTGCCACGCGGTCTGCCACAACTGCAATCCATACCCCCGTCCCCGCCATTGGGGTTTGACGATATAGAGTCCAACAAATCCAAACCTGCTGCTGTAGCGCACTACAGAAATACAGCCGATCGGCTCTCCGTCGAGTTCGGCTAGAAGAAATCCCAGAGGATCGGTAGCGTAAAACGCCGTGGCATCGTGCAATCCAGGATTCCAACCTTCCTCGGCTGCCCAATCGAGAGCAAGCTGAACTTCTGGGAAGGTCATGGGTCGAATCGTTAGATTTGAAGTCATTTGTCAGATTTTTGAATTTTTTGAATACTATTCTACATTTTGGCTGCTTATTTTTTACTTCTTACTTTGTTGTGCTTATATTGATTTGATATCAGTCCTTTGAGTAAATAAAGCAAATGACTTTCTAGCTGTGGCGAAAGTTTGACTGGTAGATCTTCGGTTTTGAAATTAACGTCTCGTTGAGGAAACGGAATATTAATTCCTTGTTCATTAAAAATTTCTTCAATTCGGAAGCAAAGATCGCTTGTCAGCGGTGCTTGACGGCTGGGATCGGATGTCCAAAACAGTAATTCAAAGTTGAGTGAACTATCACCAAACTCAGTAAAAAATACCTGTGGTGATGGATTGCGTAGCACTTCTACGTGTTCTTCTGCTGCGCGTAACAAGGCTGATTTGACCTTCTTGACATTGGAACCATAGGCAACTCCAACAGGTAAATGTAGGCGAGTCACGTTTCGGCGGTGATTCCAGTTGATGACTTCTTCACTCAAAAGTCGAGAATTTGGCACAATCACCGAAATGCGATCTAAAGTCTTGAGGACAATACTGCGGGTTCTGACTTCTTCAACCACTCCTAAATGTTGTCCGATCTGGATAAAGTCTCCTACTTGAATTGAACGTTCAAACAGCAATACAATACCACTGGCAAAGTTGCGAGCAATATCTTGAAAACCAAAACCAATCCCCACACCCAGCGCACTACCGATCAACGCCAGAGAACTTAAGTTCAAGCCATAAGCCTGAAGTAAAATTATCGTAGCTAGAGAAATTAAGCCATATTTGGTAATGATCGAAATAATTTCCTGCGAACCTCTGGTCATTCTGGTAACTTGCAGGAGATTGGTACGCAATAAATTAGTTATATGATTACTGACGATAATTGAAGCAATAAATAAACCTACGAGAAACAACAGGTTAATAATAGAAAAGTCATTGTCTCCTATACTGAACACGGACTTGTTAAAGGTACTGCCCAAGATGCTGAAGATAAAATACAGCCAATGGCGGGTATAGGGGAAAAGACGAAAGATAATAAAAATCGTGATAACCCAGAGAATAAACTGGGCAAAACCCAATTTAAGACGATACAGAGTAGTCAGGTTGGAAGGTTGAGAACTATTATTATTGGGTAATCCTGGAATAACCCTTTGGATAGCTTTTCTAAAAGAGTATGTTTGTAGCTGTTCTAGTAGCCTCGTACCAAAGATAGCCAACAGCAGCAATACGCCAGTAATGATTGTCTGACGCAAAACATAAGCCAAACTTCTCTCCCGTTTTGCTCTGGCGATCGCCTGTTCAATTTCTTGTTTAAGATCGACAGCCGTTTCCTGGTTAGACTTTCTACCAATAGTATCTTCTTTAGTAATAGTAAACAGATATCTACGGTCTTCTTGTGGACTTGATTCCGAATTTTCTGGTTGCTGATACACCAAATACAGCACGGGAAGCCCACTTTGTTTTTCGATCGTTACCCCAGTAAAACTATCATCCTTAATTGCTTCAAGCAATTCTGAACGAATTAACGCTACTCTTTCTCCTGCGGGGTTACTATCAATTTTACCCACGGAAAATATCTCTCTACCGTCAATTACCACAGGCGCTCTAGGCACGGCAGGATCGCTGTAGATCTGTAGATCTTCAAATTGAATATTGTAGGGAAAGGGATTGTAATCTAGTTGGGCTAGTCCAGAGCTAGTATTGACAAACAAAATTAATCCAGCGGTAACTACTGCTAAGGCGACTTGAGAAATTTTTTGGAGCCACATTATTGGTAAATAGTATGTATAGATTGTATTTAATTTAAAATTTCAGATTTTTCCGCATTATAGTTTTATGCTATGAGTATTGTGCAACCCAATAGGAATCGTAAAGTATACGCCACCGACTATTTGGCAGCATCTTCTTTAGTTTGATAATGGACTCTGGTTCCTGCCCACTGTAACTTTTCTCTCAGGGTTTCGTAAAAAGAATAGCTTTCTCGCAAGATAATAAAATGTGCCTGACAGTTAGCCATTTTAATCATTACCCGTTGACCAGGCCAAATAGTTGTACCTAATGCTCCATCTGTCCAAAGTTTAGTATTTACTTCATGATTTCTAATTGGATAAACCGTAACCACACTACCAGGAGGCAAAACCAAGGGACGACCAGAAAGACTTAGGGGACATATTGGTGTAACTGCGATCGCCCACATTCCTGGATGTAAGATTGGACCATTAGCAGAGGCAGTATAACCTGTAGAGCCTGTGGGAGTCGATACGAGTAGTCCATCTCCACTGTATTGATCTACCATCTGTCCATCTGCCTCCATTTCTAGAACCGAGGTGGGCATGCGATCGATGCTGGCTGGTTTAATACACATTTCATTAAGACAGTAAAACTTCTCGCTCACAGGCTTGAGAGAATTTTTCTCTCCTTCATAGATTCGCGCCTGTAACATCATGCGCTTTTGCACCGCATAACGATCGGACTGCATTCGCTCCCAAATAGCTTCAGTGTCCTGAAATAATTCCGAAGGTTCAGTTAAAAATCCCAGGTGTCCCCCGACATTTACCGCCAAAATTGGTATGCCTTCGGGGGCTAATTCTCTGGCTGCTGACAAGATCGTGCCATCTCCCCCCAAAACTACCGCCAAATCTATTTTGACTGTCGAAGAAGCCAAAAAGGTAGGATAGGGATTATCAGTAATGCCACTTGGGGCAATAGAAACCTGACACTGATGCTTCTCCAGTTCTCTGGCACATTTTTCGCCCCACTGCTTGCTGTTGTTGTCTCCTGCTTTGTAGGCGATAATTACGTGTTTTAAATCCACTATATTTATTTAGATTCAATAACTAAATTCTTTCTCATCCTATCGTTCCCGTCATCTCTCTGACCGAACTATTGTTACCACAGCCAATAAATTGTTGAGAAGTAAAAATCAATCCACCTAACTTTTAACCGCGGAAGGCGGTCAACGCAGACACCGTCGTTTTATTTATCCTCGAATGGGGACGGCGGTGTAACGTTGACTTTCGACTCAAAAAACCCCTCTTGCTATATTTCAAAAACTGTTTATCATGGATAGAGTACCACTACCGCGTTGGTGACTACCTCACAAGTTTATTGATCTATGCTTGATTTATGAGGGAATAGCAATAGTTCTCGTGGAAGTATACCGAGCTTGTACTCGGAAATGGAAACGGGAGCAGCCAATTCCCACCCTGGACTTCCAGGTCATAAACTAAGGTAAAACGGCGTGGCGGTGGGCTATCTTTTATTCTCCTCTATTTTCCTAGCTTCCTCACCTCTCCTGCACTCCTGCTTTTCATCCCGCTTCGTAGTTTTCAGCAAAGATTGAGAAAAGTTTAATTTATAGCTCGGCGATAATTTCTGTGATAAATGTAACAAGAAAGACAATCTTCAAGGGTTATGATTTCATATATTAATGGGAACATAGCCGACCAGTGCAAAAATTATCACAATCGCTCTACCAAACTAAGTTTAACGCCAACACGTTTCAGTTGAGTAACGGGTTGACCATTATCCACCAGTATTTACCAGCAACCCCTGTAGTGGTTACAGATGTTTGGGTCAAGGCAGGAGCGATCGCCGAACCCGTAGAATGGTCGGGAATGGCACATTTTTTAGAACACATGATTTTTAAGGGTTCTCCCAACGTGATGGTAGGAGAATTTGACTGGCTGGTCGAAAATACTGGGGGAGTAGCTAATGCAGCGACTAGCTACGACTATGCACACTTCTATTTGACTACCGCAGTACCTCATATCAAACAAACTTTGCCTTGTTTAGCAGATATTTTGTTGCAGGCGAGTATTCCCGATGCAGAGTTTATCCGCGAACGGGAAGTAGTAATTGAAGAAATTAGCTCTAGCCAAGACGATCCCGACTTTTTAGGATTTCAGGCTTTATGTCAAAATATCTATCAGCGTCATCCCTATCGACGTTCGATTTTGGGAGAAGAAGAGTTATTGCTCGAACATACTCCCAACCAGATGCGCTGCTTCCATCGCACCCACTATCAGCCAGAGAATATGACGGTGATTGTTGTTGGCGGTGTGGAGCAAGAATTCGCTCTAGATCTGGTTAATAAAAACTTCAGCGAGTTTAGCGTACGCTCAGAATGTCCCCCGACAATCGTAGAAGCAGAAGCACCACCTATTGCGGTCAATCGCCAAGAGTTACACCTCCCCAGAATCGAACAAGCACGCCTATTGATGGCTTGGATCTGCCCAGGTTCAGAGTCTCTAGAGGAGGCGATCGCCCTAGATTTAATTGCCCTAATTTTGGCGGGAGGACGCAGTTCTGGCTTAGTTAGGGAACTGCGGGAAGAACTCCAGCTAGTAACGGATATTGACTGTAACCTCTCGCTGCAAAAGGATTCAAGTATGTTTACCATCTGCGCGCTGTTAGCAACCGAACATCTAGCCATAGTAGAAAAGATCATCGGCGATCGCCTCAATCAGCTACAACAGCATCTGATTCCCGAAGTAGAAATTATTCGCGCCAAAAGACAGCTCATCAATGACTATATATTTTCAACGGAAACACCCAGTCAGCTAGCGAGTATTTATGGTTTTTACAATATTGTGGCTACAGCTGCTGACTCGGCACTCTATCCTCAGATTGTTAGCCAACTACAGCCAGAACAGCTACAGGCGATCGCCCGTAAGTATCTATCTCCCGAACGCTATGCGGTTACAATATTGAAGCCTTATTAGAAGTTCGCCCTATCCAACCCCAAAGGATTAGCCAGTAGACTTGGGCGTAAGTAGGGTAACTATTTGTTCAGCTTGAAATCCCAACAATATCTAACTTCCTACTTCCTACTTCCTACTTCCTACTTCCTACTTAAGCCCTAAAGGATATGCGGAGCGGTATGCTTTAGCATTCCCTTCGGTCTCGAAGCGGTACCAGTAGCCCTAATTGCAAGCAATTCCGTACCTTTTAATACAACATATTGACCTAACAATGAGATTAGATTAACTATAAGTTCACCTCTTAGCCAACCTAGTTAGTCTTTAGGCAATAGACGAAGATGCAAGAGTCGCTGAAACGCATTCTCACTGGGACAGTCATTTTTATTCTCACCCTGATTGTCGCGGTAATTGGTTATGTTTTATTTGGCTGGACGCTATTAGACTCAATCTACATGGTGGTAATTACCATTTTTGGCGTGGGTTACGGGGAAGTAAAACCGTTGGAAACTGCATCAGAAAAGATTTTTACCATGATGGTAATTTTGGCAGGGACGACATCGGCGGTATATATCGTAGGAGGATTTGTACAGATGGTTGCAGAAGGAGAAATCAATCGGGCTTTAGACAGCCATCGTAAACATAAAGACATCAAGCAGTTGGAAAACCATGCAATTATCTGTGGTTTTGGACGAATGGGACAAATATTAGCCCAACAGCTACAGCAAGATCGTCAGAGTTTTGTTGTAATCGAACGAGAAAGCGATCGCATTGCCAAAGCAGAACAAATGGGCTATTTGGTTCAAGGCGGAAATGCTACCGATGAGAATTTATTGATCTTGGTGGGGATAAAAAAAGCCAGAGTGTTGGCTACCGTCCTACCCGATGATGCTGCTAATGTGTTTATTACCTTAACCGCCCGTGGTCTAAATCCTGGCTTGATTATTTTAGCGCGTGGAGAATTACCTACTACAGAGAAGAAATTAAAGCTTGCAGGAGCAGACAAAGTAGTTTTGCCTGCTATTATTGGTGGAATGCGCATGGCAAATTTGATTACTCGTCCTAGCGCCCTAGACTTTTTGGAAAATAAGAACGACTGCTATTATTTGGATGAATTGCTCGGTCAAATCAATGTCCAGATCAATGAATTAGTAGTTAAACAAGGTTCTACTCTAGTCAATAAAACTATCGGTCAACTAAAGGTCAAAGGCAAAGGTACTTTTATTATTGTCGCCTTGCGTCGCCAAGACCAAACCATAATTAAAGATCCTGACCACAACCTAGTTTTAAACCCAGGAGATACCGTAATTGTCATTGGTCATGAGGGCGACATTCCTCGGTTTGCCAGATTTCATGAGATGAAAAGCAAGATGCGCTACCGAGGTTCTAAGATCGGATAATTTAATTGAGTAGCAAGTAGCAAGTAGTTGATTTTCTTTTTTAGCCCGCAATAAAATTAAAATAGATCGCTAAAGGTAAAATGATGAAGCCGATCGCTATTAGAATAGCTAACACCAAGGCGATCGCATAAACTACGGGGCTAATTTTAGAATTAAGTACTCCAATAGATTGCCAAGCACTCCAAATACCATGACGTAGATGTAGCCCCAGCATAACCATTACTCCCGCATAACCAAAGGCATATATTGGATGATGAAACTTCTCAATGACCAAGCCCGACAAATCTCGCATTTCTACCCCGTCAATCACCGTGGAGTAGTATGTGCCAAATTTAAAGGTTGATAGATGCAATGCTAGAAATCCTAACAATATTACACCAGTGATTAGCATACTGCGAGAACTAATTGATTGCTTACTAGGTTCACCGATGCTTTTTAACTGACTATAGCCGACTGGTCTAGCTTTTATTGTATTAAACCTAATGGTGACACCCACTACTATGTGAAATATTGCCAACCCCAGTAGGGTAAACTCAACTACATAGAGTAAGATGCCTAAACTGTCGAGAAAATGCGCTAGCCTATTATAGGCTTTGCTCCCTGAAAACAAAGTTAAGTTCGCCACCAGGTGAAACAGGACAAACAAAGACAAACCCAATCCTGTAATCCCTGTAATAATTTTCTTACCAATAGGGGAAGTATAGAAGTTAGTTATCAGGCGATCGCTGCTGATAGTCATAGAGATTAGATATATTGTGAATACTAAGTCCTATTGTATTGCCAATCAAAAATTTTGCTGGGCTACAAACCGCATCTAATTTGAAACCTGGAGTAACTGTTCGTCCCTAAAGGGATACACTTCGCTATAAGTAGTAAGTAGTAAGTAAAGCGTGAGGTATATCTCGGTCTTGTTTGGGTAAAAGGAAAAAATTTGGTACCAATATACTGATTGACCTAAATAATCCCCTCTGTCTTCGTTCAAGTTTCCCTTTCTGCAAGTTCCAGCCAGCGTTCGGTGTTGGTGTCAATCTTTTCCGTTAATGCTGCGAGTTTTGCTGATAATTCTTGTACCAGATTAAAGTCACTACAGTTAATTGTCAGATCGTTTTCTAGTTTTTCTTTGTCGGTTTCCATTTGAGCAATTTTTGCTTCTAGCTTTTCGTATTCTCGCCTTTCAAAATTGGAGAGAGGTTTGTCCTTTTTATCGTTAGAATTATTGCTGCTGGGGTTTTTTGCCTTACTCTGTTTGGGTTTTTGGGCAGCTTGCTTAGTCTCTTTTTCTGCTTTCTTTTTTTGTTCTATGTAGACAGAATAGTTACCAGGATATAAGCGTATTTTACCTTCAGGCTCGATCGCCAAAATAAATTCTACGGTGCGATCTAAGAAATAGCGATCGTGAGAAACGACGATAACGCAGCCGTTAAAGTTTTCTAAATAGTCTTCGAGTATAGCTAGAGTCTGTACGTCAAGATCGTTGGTAGGTTCATCTAGAATTAAAACGTTTGGAGCATCCATCAATACCTGGAGCAAAAATAGACGACGTTTTTCACCCCCCGAAAGTTTATGGATCGGTGCATACTGTTGATCTGGGGGAAACAGGAACTTTTCTAACATCTGAGAAGCAGTAATCTTATTGCCATCGGCAGTAGTAACCACTTCTGCTACTTCTTTGATGTAGTCAATTACCCGCTGGTTTTCGTCGAGGGCATCTAACAGGTTGTCTGAATGCTGATCGAAATAACCGATGTGAATTGTTTTGCCAATATCTACTTTACCCTGATCGGGTTCAACTCGTCCTGTAATAATGTTCATCAGAGTAGATTTACCCGCGCCATTACCACCAATGATTCCAATGCGATCGCGAGGGGTAAATTCATAGCTAAAATCTTGGAATAGCGTCCGTCCATCGTAAGATTTGGCAATATTTTCTAGTTCGATTACTTTTTTGCCGATTCGTCTGCCAGGGGTGTCAATATTTACTTTGTCCTGTGCCTGTTTGAACTCTTTGTCCTGCATTTCACCGATGCGATCGATACGGGCTTTTTGCTTAGTGCTGCGGGCTTTTGGACCTCGTTTGAGCCATGCCAGCTCTCGTCTCAGTACTCCTTGATGTTTGCGTTGGCTGCTAGCAACAGACTCTTCCTGCTGGGCTTTTTTCTCTAGATAGTAGGAATAATTACCAGCATAGGTATAGAGATCGGCGCGATCGATTTCTAAAATGCGATTGGTAACATTATCTAAAAAATAGCGATCGTGGGTAATCAGTAAAATTGCACCGCTAAAGCGCGCTAGGTATTCCTGCAACCACTCCACCGATTCGGCATCTAGATGGTTAGTCGGCTCATCCATCATCAAGAGATCTGGTTCGTTAAGCAAGGCAGCAGCCAAAGCAATCCGCTTGCGGTATCCCCCAGAAAGCTCGCCTACCCTAGCATCAAAATCTTCAATACCTAATTTACTTAAAACAATTTTTGCCTTAGTTTCTAAATCCCATGCTCCTACTGACTCCATTTTCTCTGTTACTGTTGCTAAACGAGACATTAAAGCATCTAAACTGTTGCCAGTTGCCTGAGCTATCTTGTGGGATAAGTCTTCGTATTCCCGCACTAACCTCATTTGCTCTCCACTATCGGCAAATACTTGATCGATTACCGTGAGGTTCTCATCTATTTCTGGCTGTTGAGGTAGGTAGATAATTCTCGCTCCACTCTTGACCAAACGTTGACCACCATCAGTCGGTTCAATTCCCGCAATCATTTTGAGTAGGGTAGATTTGCCAGAGCCATTTACTCCAATCAAACCTACTTTGTCATTGGGTTCGATGCTAAAGCTAGCATCGCGCAGAATTTCTTTGATACCAAAATCTTTTTTTATATTCTGTAGAGTTAAAATGCTCATTTATCTAGTTTTTAAGTTAAATAAAATAAAATAGTCGATTGTAGAAAGGCGAGAAAAAGCCCAAGATTACAACTAGATTTTAATTGTTTTTCAAATTACAGCAGTAATCTCCGATTGAGCTAGAAGCGTGACAACTGACGAATCACAAGTGACCGTCTTGACCATCTAATTTTATCGATCGCAAGTCTATTATTATGCTATGTATTGGACACCGTGGAGCAATGGGACATGAGCCAGAGAATACTTTATTATCCATTAAAAAAGCCATCTCTTTGGGAGTTGATGCAGTAGAAATTGACGTTTACAACGTTGAAAATAATTTGGTAGTAATTCACGATCGCTCTCTATCAAGAACTACCAACGGCACGGGCTACATAGAAAAGTGCAGCTTTGCTTATTTGCGATCGCTCGATGCTGGCAAAGGAGAAAAAATTCCCACCCTACCAGAAGTTTTGGAAACTGTAAATCGACAGGTAATAGTTAATATCGAATTAAAGGGTAGCAATACCGCCTCACTGGTTGTTAGCCTAATTCAAAAATATATCGAACAAGGATGGTCTTATCAAGATTTTGTAGTTTCTTCTTTTAATCATTATGAATTAAATCGAATAAAAATAGCCGATTCTAAAATCAAAATTGGTGCGTTAATCTATGGTTTGCCTTGGAATTATTTAAAGACAGCACGGCAATTACAGGCAGATATAGTCATTTCTAGCTTGGATTTTGTCAACGCCAAACTTGTTGCCTCGGTACATCAACAAAATCTGTCAGTATGGGTCTACACTGTAAACAACCCCAATGATATTAGTCAGATGCGAGCCTTACAGGTAGATGGTATATTTACTAATTATCCCGAACGTGCTGTATCAATCAAGCCAAAGTAAACATTAAATTATCGATTGATGAACCGCGATCGCCTGACTCGTTGGCTATATCCTACTCTGGGGTTTTCGTTGCTCGTTTTTTCTCTATACATTCTCAACCGAGAGTTAGGTCGCTACAATTTAAGAGATATTTTGGATAGTTTATCTTTAATTGGCGATCGCCAATTGTTTCTCGCTGCGGGATTTACTATTTTTGATTATTTAACGATTAGTACCTACGATCTAATTGCTTTTTTACAGTTTAATTATTATCTAAAAATCAAGCGAATTCTCTTCACTACTTTTCTTACCTATGCCATTAGTAATACCACGGGGTTTACTTTACTGATTGGGGGCGGAATCCGCTATCGTTTTTATACCCTTTGGGGCGTGCCTCCCAAAACAATAGCTAAAATAACTGCTTTAGGTAATTTAACTTTTTGGTTGGGTTTATTTACTCTCTGCGGGGTTACTTTTATTGTCAAACCGCTTCAGTTACCTAAAACTCTGAATTTAAATATTTTGAATCTTCGCTATCTAGGAATTATTGCCTTAATATTAGTCGCAATTTATCTTTATTTTTCTTGGTCTAGAAAAAGTATTAGAATTTGGAAAAAAGTCTTTTTGTTCCCCCAAATCGCTACTTCTCTTAGCCAAATCGTCATTTTTTCTTTTGATTGGGCATTGTCGGCAGCAGTTTTATATTGCTTGCTTCCCGATTACCCTAATAAATCATATTTCAATTTCTTTGGTTTATATTTGATAGCAATGGCACTCTCGATCCTCAGCAGCATTCCTGGAGGAATTGGCGTATTTGAAACCATAATTGTATTTTTGCTGCCCAAAAGTCTTACTGTTCCAGCTGTTTTAAGTTCACTTGTAATTTATCGAGCAGTTCGCTTTTTGCTTCCTCTGGGAATAGCTTTAATTTTGATTGGTATGTTTGAGATTAAACGCAAACTAAAAAATAACCAAGAGCGATAGATTTAATTGTCAGACGTTGAGCTTGATCCCACTCATAAATAAAGTGGGATTTTAGATAGCATTCCCTTCCACTCTGATAGTTCCTTCAGGGACTCCCAAAGAAATACCAATACCGCTTTGCATATAGGCATCGCTTTGGGTAAGTTCTAGCCAAAATAATCTGGTTCGTTACCTGGCTTCCATTTAATATTACAGCCAATACTAGGCTTTTGTTCGATATCAATCTGCCGATCCTGTAATAGAGCATCGATCGCAGCGCGTAAATCTTTACCCGTAACGGGAACATCGTTACTAGGGCGACTATCATCTAATTGACCACGATAAGCTAGTTTAGTTTCTGCGTCGAACAAAAAGAAATCGGGAGTACAGGCAGCAGTGTAGGCTTGACTAACTTCTTGGCTTTCGTCATAGCAAAGAGGAAAGTTCAAATTTAGTTTTTGTGCCATCTGCTTGAGCTTGGTAGGAGAATCATCGGGATAATTTTCCACATCATTGGCACTAATTGCCACAATGCCTAAAGGTTGTTGGCTATAGTCTCGACCGATCTGCGCTAATTCTTGCTGAACGTGTTTGACAAAAGGACAATGTTGACAAATAAACATTACCAATAAAGCTTTACTGTCGGCAAAGTTTGACAACGAGATCATTTGACCAGATACGACATCGGGCAACTGAAACTCAGGTGCAGCAGTACCCAAAGGCAACATTGTAGAAGCAGTTTTGACCATAATAAAAATTCTGTTAATTTTTTAAACCCAGTCAAAGTTAATTTTAGTACTAAGTCGTGGAACAAGCTTAGTTAGATCGATCAATCAAAGACAGTAACGCTTCGTAGCGTAGCTATCCATCAGATCGGACAAAACGATAAAATAAGGAGTAAGCGAGTATTACTATTTTGGCGAGCGATAATGACCCCCAATCCAAAAATTGTCAATTCGGTTGAAAAGCTAGATTATCGTGTTACTGTTGGCGATGTGGCAGCACAAGCAGGGCTAGAACTAAATTTCGCTCAACAGGGATTGTTAGCTTTAGCTAGTGAAGCTGGAGGACATCTTCAGGTTGCAGAGTCAGGAGACGTGGTTTATCTATTTCCACAAAACTTTCGTTCTATCCTACGCAACAAATATTGGCAACTGCGCTGGCAAAAAACCTGGGAAAAAGTCTGGCGAGTCTTGTTTTATCTAATTCGGATCTCCTTTGGGATTGTTTTGATTGCTTCAATTGTACTAATGGTAGTGGCGATCGCAGCTATTATCATTGCGATGAATTCGAGCAGTGATGACAGAGAAGGGGGTGGTAATCGTGGCTATCGAGGAGGCGGATTTTACTTTATACCCCGTTTTTGGCTAGGAGATATTTTTTGGTGGTTCGATCCTGGCTATAACCGTCGTCGCCGTCAGCGTCGAAGTCAGGCAAAGGGCAGCTATCAGATGAATTTTTTGGAATCTGTCTTTTCTTTTTTGTTTGGCGATGGCGATCCTAATGGGGAGTTAGAAGAAGATCGCTGGCAGGCTATCGGGGCGGTAATTCGCAGTCATAAGGGGGCAGTAGTCGGGGAACAGATCGCACCTTATGTAGATGCAACAGATCAGTATGAAGACTATATGCTACCCGTTCTTAGTCGCTTCAATGGCTATCCTGAAGTTTCGCCTCAGGGAGAAATTGTTTATTATTTCCCCGAACTCCAGGTGATGGCAAACCGCAGATCGTCAGAATCACTCGCGCCCAAAGGTTATTTACAAGAAAACTTATGGCGTTTTAGCCAGGCTAGCAGCGGTCAAATTACTCTGGCTGCGGGTTTGGGGGCGGTTAATATAGTTTTGGCTTTGGTTCTGGGTACTCTGTTGCGAGATGGGACGATCGCAGCGCAATTGGGCGGGGTAGTAGCGTTTGCTGCCTCAATTTTCTGGCTGCTACTGGGCTACGGCATCTTGTATTTGCTCATTCCTTTAGTGCGTTATTTCTGGATTCAGGGACGCAATCCCAAAATAGTCCAACGCAATCAAGCCCGCGAACAAAGAGCGATCGCCCTTCGACAACCCGATCTATCCTTGAGTCAGAAAATAGCCTACGCCAAACAGTTTGGGCGACAAAAAGTTATCGGCGATCGCGATATTGCCTATACTACCGAAGACGATCTGTTAGATCAAAATCTTAAAAATGTCGATCGCCTCGATAGCGAGTGGCAAAAAAGATTAGAATCAGACTCGTAACCAGAATCAGTCCTAAAGGATAAGCTTCGCAAACAATTAGTAATTAAAATATGAGTCAAGTTAAAGTAATATCGGGTCAAGCGATCGCCATTGAAGGCAACGACATCGATACAGATCGGATTATTCCCGCCCGTTTTCTCCGTTGCGTTACTTTTGACGGTTTGGGAGAACACGCTTTTGAAGACGATCGCGCTCAAGCCAACGGACAACACCCTTTCGATCTGCCTCAATATCAGGGTGCTAAAGTTCTAGTCGTAAATAATAACTTTGGCTGTGGTTCGTCTCGCGAACACGCCCCCCAAGCCTTAGCCAAATGGGGAATCGAGGCGATTGTCGGTCAAAGCTATGCCGAGATATTTTTTGGTAACTGTGTGGCAATAGGTGTTCCTTGCGTTGTCGCTTCCTCAGAAGAAATTCAGCAGCTACAAAAGTTAATCCAAGAAAATCCCCAAGCCAATCTAGTGGTGGATTTGGAAGCTATGGAAGTAAAAAGTGACAGCCTATCAATATCAGTTCAAATGAATGAAGGTTCGAGACAGATGTTTCTCAAAGGAACTTGGGACAACTGCGGACAGTTGATTAACAATGCGGAGAAAGTGAAAGCTACTGCAAGTAGATTGCCTTACGTAAACTGGCAGAGTGCTTAACTAAACAGACGTAGATTGTTTAAGCATCAGTAAATGCAATATTATGATAATCTCTTTTTCCAAGCGCGATTCTTTTCAGAGCGGATAATTGACTTGTTTAGGAAGCACTGATAAGTTCTGAGATGCATATAATTTGTCCCTATAATCTTGATGAACCCAGCTTAAATCGGCAACAGTAAGCCCTAAGAGATCGAGTACTTCTAGTAGTACAGCCAAAATATGTTGCTGGTCGGAAGAAATGCAAATCTCCGTACCAGGATTAGGAGAATGCTCGTGGCGCACTAGCGAGACTCGATCTCCTGAAGATAAAGATAAAGTAGCAAATACTAAATAGTCTAGATCGTCATAACTCTTCTGAAAGTGGAGAGAGTCGAAGTGACCGATTTCAGTATACTCCTGTCTAATTACTGCTACTGGATTTATTTCAGTAACAAGCTCTTCAAATCGAGACAGATTTTTAGCAGAATCATTAGTCATTAATGGTAAACAAACTAATTTTTATCACTTTCATTTTGGCATAACCATCTTCTATCCTAACGCCTTCTCGTCCTCCTGACCAAGTTGGTTGTCCTGGTATACCCCCTGGATCTGGAGGAATATCAGTCCAAAATTTTATTCCTCTTATATTTCTTCCTTGAGGTCTTTTGCTATAGGCTTTGACTTTTGGTATATCACTCTGATTATAATTTCTAGGAGGCTTACCCCAAACTTCTTTGCTTTTAAGCTGTTTTTCAATATCTTCATCTGTCTGAGATGGCGAGCATACTCGGTAATATTGATTCATTTCCAAAAGATTTGTTCTTTAGTCTTTCGTGGGTAGATTAATCGCATGACGGCGTTTTGGATTGAGATTAGATAGATCTAATACTAAATCCGCTTGGTAAAAGTTATTATCGAATTCTTCAAGTCCCCCAAGTTTGGGGGATTTAGGGGGCGATTAAAAGTAACCTGTACGAACAGGATTTAGTATAAGAATTTCTCTGATAATCAATCTTTAGCAGTAGAAGTTACATCTTCAAAAATTTTACGATCTATAGCTATAGTCATTTCAAAAAGAAATCATAAGTTATAGTCATCGAGATTTAGTTGGCTTTAATACTACTAACCACTAACAGAAAGCTAGTTAATCATGAGGAAATTAATTGAACGAGAGGGGTGTCGCCCTAAAGGATTAGCTTCGCAGACCAAAGGGAATCCCTGTGGGATAAGGTTTCCTCGGCATACCCAATCGAGTTGTTGAAATGACCATGACTTAGATTAATTCAGATATTTTGGTTGCGACAATTATCGCAAGTTCCGCATTTAAACCCTCGTGCTTCTCGACTAAAACCAAAAGCCTGTAACAAATATTGCCAACGACATTGTTTGGTTTTGAGATATTGCTGCATCTGCTGTTGGTGGCGTTGTTGACTTTTAGCCAAACGATCTAAAGCAGGTTTAGCAGAACGGAGACGATAATGGAACGGATTTTGCCAGGTTACCAAGCCCAAACTGTGTAAAATGCCTAAAGTTATTTCCCCGTCGGGATACTGTTGCTTAATAGTTGCAATTTCTCCCTTATTCGGCAACTGCTTAACTAACTGTCGTGCTTGACGATACTGCTGTTCTAGCTTGCGGTTAAAAAACTGACTGCGTTGTTTGTCTTCGGGGTTTAACCAGCCAGTCGGTTCGCTAATTAGGGTCAAAGCGATCGCCTTCTTGCCATCTCTGCCACCTCTGCCTACTTCTTGGATATATTCGGCGAGCAATTCTGGGGCGTGATAGTGAATTATCCAACGCACATCGGGCTTGTCTATCCCCATACCAAAAGCGGAGGTACAGATCGCAAACTGGGTTTTTCCTGCGATCCAATCTCGTTCGATCTTTCTTCTCTCAGTGGTGGCTAAGCCTGCATGATAGGCAGCAGCAGCATAACCTAAAGATTGAAACCATGCGGATAGGGTTTGGCTGTCTTGACGAGAGCGAACATATACCAAACCAGATTGCTTTGCCTTGGCTTGAATAAACTTTAAGGTTTCCTGTTTTCTACCTCTTGGTGTCCAAACCGTTTTAATATTTAAACTCAGGTTGTCACGATAGGGGGCAATCAAAAAGGTTTCAGGTTGCTTTAGCTCTAAAACACGAGCTATCTCTTGTTGCCCTTGAGGATCGGCGGTAGCGGTAAAGGCAGCGATCGCAATTTTTGTACCAGGGGGTTTATGCTGCAACAAACTACGACGTACTGCTCCCAAACGACGATAGGCGGGGCGAAAGCTAGTTCCCCACTGTGTCAGACAGTGAACCTCATCTAAAACTATGCCAGCAATCTCCATCTCTGGTTGAGCCAGGATTTGCCATACGGGAAGAGAGAGTAGAGTTTCGGGAGATAGATACAGTAAGCTTGATTTTTGTTGGGCGATCGCTTCTAAAGTTTTTTTTCTCTCGCTTCTAGGTAGCTCACTGTGTAACAATGCTCCAGATAATCCCAACTGTTTTAACTGATTTACCTGATTTTCCATCAGCGCCACCAAAGGAGAAACTACAATCGTCAATCCTGTTTGCAGGAGTGCAGGTAGTTGGAAGCAAATCGATTTACCTCTACCTGTAGGTAAAATAACCAGACTATCTTTTCCCGATAGGAGAGCTTGAATTATTTCTCCTTGAGGTGGTCTAAAATCTTCATAGCCCCAAACTTGTTTAAATTTGTCCTTGACTTCCTGCCAAGCAACATTCTTAATCACCATCGATCTCCATGCCAAATGGTTACAACATAACCTTGGTTGGGATAATCTGCCCTTGAAGACTAGCTGAGTTCTTTGAATATTATCCTGCAAACACGGAACTGGTTTAGTCTATCGGTGTCCTGTTTTTAACGATCTTCCTTACCCAGACTGCCTAATCTTGAGCCATAATTCTTGATATTGTTGCTCTATTTCTGGCGCAAGAGGGAATAAAAATTCACTTCGAGGGGAATTTAGGACTTTTGAATTAAGAAAAATATTATCTTGAAGATCTTGAGGAAGGTCTTCTGACTCTAATGTTGACAAAATTGGGGAAATTCCCGTGGTAAACAAAGATATTTGTTTAGCTGCTTGCGGTTTCCAGCAATAATCGATCCATTTTTCAATTGCAGTAGCATTATCTCGCTCTTCATCTAACAATGCAGTCGGTTGAGGTTTGACCCAAAGATCTGCCCACAAAGACGCTCCCGATTGAGGAATGATAAATTTAATCTCAGGGTAGCGTTGGCGTAAAGGGATCACATCTGTAGACCAAGCTACAGCAGCCCAGGTATCGCCTAAGACAAGGGGTTCTAAGTAACGATCTGAACTATATAATCTTGCCTGTCTATGTAGGGCTAATAATTCCGACTCTAAGTTGGGGATCGCTCCTAAATTATCAGCGTTATAAGAATGTCCGAGTTTTTTTAAGGTCAAGCCAATAACTTCTCTAGGAGAATCTAACAAAGAAAGGCGATCGCGTAATTCTGGCTGCCAAAGATCTTGCCAATCTCTGATCGTCAAACCCAATTTATCCAATCGATCGCTTCGATAGGCAATTACCGTACTTCCCCAGCGATAGGGTGCGCCATATATTTTGCCATCAGTAGTGAGATTTCCTTGGCTATTGCGCCGTACCAATTTTTGCCAAGACGTAGGTATTTTTTTCCAGTTAGCTAAATCTTTGACTGACAAAGGTTGAATCAGATTTTGCTTGATTGCCGAAGCTAACCAAAAGTCTCCTAAAGTAGTTAAACCAGGATAAGTTGTAGATCTATCAAAAACTTTTTCTAATAGCCCCTTGGTATTTTGATTTGTCTGATTATCTGACTGTAAATTAGAAAGCAGCGCAAATATTTGAGCCAGTTGAGTTTGAGGTTGAAAGTCAATTTTTTTGGCTGTGTCAACTGACTTGCGAAAATCTCCAATTAGCTGCGGGGGAATAGAATTTTCTAGGAACAAGATCTGCAAAATTGTTCCAGGGTTGCTACAGCCTGACAAGATCTGGGTCATAGCCATAGCAGTGGTGACGTACATAAAAGAACGACGAGATAACTGATAATTCATTACTGTCTAAAATTAAATTCTCTTAAATATAACTATTTCGATCAAAAGGTATAATTACCTATATAAAAACCATGATTTAATCAGATATCGCCAGATATATTTAGTCAATCAATTTAGGTATAATTTTGCTTAAAGATTGAATATACCGAGCAATGTCAAGTGTTTATTAACATACTTAGAGCAATTGTTAAATGAATCAGGAATAGTTGTAATTTTTTAGGTTAATTCTTTTAGCATGAAAATATGTCAAAGAATTAATGATACTAAAAAATCTATGAATACATTGCAAGCACAGATCAGCGAGTTGCGAGACAAAACAGATCAGTTATATATGCTTGTCGAGCAAATTAGCAGTCAGATTGAAGAATTGAACAGTCAGCAACCAAAGCGTATCGGACAATCTTCTGCCACAGATTCTACCCAACTTAGAGGTACCAACCGAGAGTCCGAATATCAACTGTTTCATAAAGATATTTTGGTAGACGACAATAGCAGCAGTAGTAGTGCTAATTCCAATAGTGACAGCCTTGCCCCTGATACGCAAATTCGCCGTTTAACAGCTCAGCTTACCGCAGCATATAATCGGATCGCAGCTTTGGAGGAGCAAATATTAACCTATAGAATTCCGTCTTAGGTAGCGATAATGAGCAAACAAAGCCTCAATAGTATTAAGTAATTGAGTAGAAGTCCAATTTAGTTTGAGGTGAGTTGCGATCGCGCAACCTCCAGCAGCAACACCCTCTTTGACATATCCAGAGGTATAAGCACGTAAGCTAGGATATCGAGAAGTGGCAAAGCTTAAGCCAGTAGCTAATAAAGAGACTCTGCCAATAACTTGGGCTAAACCTACTGTATTACCTGTGGGATCCTCTGCTACCCAACGAGTTGTACCCACTACAATTTGAGACAGCTGAGCCGAGACGCTATGGTAATTAGCGATCGCCTCAATCAAAGCATATACTGCCAACATTTGAGTTCCCCCCGCTAACATTACCCCAGTACGACGACTAGCAGCGATCGCCATTCCTGCTGCGACAATCTGCATCGGATCGCCTATTGCTGCTACTGCGATAAGTGGATCGCACTGAGCTAATAAGCCAGCATTTGACAAGCCAGTCTGAACCACCGACCATTTTTGACTATGATTACAGGTAGGATGACTACTATTAACCAATCCTGTTGCCTCGATTCCCAGTGCGGTTAACAAAGCTAGAGCGGTAGTTGTCCCACCGACAACGCATTCTCCAATAATTAAATAATCAGCCGTATCAGCCAGTTTCTCTCCCCATTTCAAGCCTTGTTGAAATAGATGTCTTACCTTGTCAATCCCCATTGCTTTACCAGAAGACACACAGGCAGCAGCAACTCCTCCTAAATCGATAGTCTCCACGGTAGGTTGATGAAGCAAACCAGCATTAAAAATATAGGTAGGTAGCTTTAATGCCTCTACTACGGCGCGAGTAATAAAGGTAGGAGAAACTCCTGCTTCGAGGAGTGGCAGAGGATGGTGGTAGTTAGCCTGCACCCCTTTTGCCAAAAATTCCGCATCGGCGATCGCGGTATACTCTCGATCCTGTGGTGTTGCTCCTGCTGCGGAAATACCTGGAATTA
Source organism: Pleurocapsales cyanobacterium LEGE 10410 (assembly GCA_015207195.1). GTDB lineage: Bacteria > Cyanobacteriota > Cyanobacteriia > Cyanobacteriales > Xenococcaceae > Waterburya. The sequence continues at coordinate 8,773 of JADEXJ010000043.1, read as the reverse complement.
ATCCCGTAGCCGTAAACCCCAAAATACAGGCAAAACTCGGACTAGCACCGTGATACTTTTTTAACCAACGAAATCCTGACTGTAGTTCACTATAAACGTAGATCATCAAACGCTCAATATAAATTGGCTTTGTTCATCTTACATTTTCCAGCGGATATCTAACGGAATTGCCAATAGATAATTATTCGAGAGGGCGATCGTAATATTACCAGATGACGTAATTACGCCTGCTAAAACGAGCTATGGTTTTTGTGATGCGGTCAAACTACCAACACGTCCAATTTGATAGATTCCCCACCAGCCAATTAATGAACCCAAGGCATAGTGAGGAAAATCCCACCAGTCAAAGCCAGCCCCCAATAGCATTCGCCAGATCAAGGAAGAACGCACTGCTTCTGGCACTAGATAAAACCACAGCTGGCTGACTTCAATAGCACAGGTAACTGCAAATACTCCAAGGGCAATTTTACTAGTAATATTTCGTAGCTTTGCTATATCTTTAGCAGGACGAACAAACCAGAAAACAACTAAACACCAAAACACTTCATACAGTACATCTCCCGAATAATCTTGCACCCACTCTTGCCCTATTCCTGTATAGGCTTTGGATAGTAATCCTAGGGGGTAATGATTAATAAAGAAAGCAGAATTAAAATACGGCGATCACGAAGATCAAGGCTAATGCGATCGCTAACTGGCTTGCGCTTCATAAAATATCTGACTTAACAACAATCCAGCATAATTTACATCTACTGCTTTTGCTAAAGCTGTATTGTCTCCCTGTAGTATTTCAGGTAGCTAATACCTAGAAAGGAATTTCATCCCAATCTTCGTTACCACCAGTAGGCGCAGCAGGGGCGGTAGGCTCAGGAGCCTTTACAGGATCGGCATAATCAGGTGTGGTTTGGGACTGAGTTGAGGCAAAATCTACTACATTACTAGAAGTATTGTCAGATGTCTGGGTGCTGTAAATGTTTGTACCATCCGAATTTGCACTTGCACCCATAGGATAAATTCGAGAAGCAACTAACTTAGCACGCTTTTCTTTATATCCTTCAGGCATCTCAAACAGATTCATCGACAGACGACCTTCAACTATAACGCGATCGCCCGCACTATAAGTATTTTTGATCTCTTCTGCTAAATTACCCCACCCTTCAACCTGTACTTTGCTTGGTGCTTCACCTTCTCTTAAGGACTCAAACTCAACCATCATGGTAGAGACGCTAGTTTGATCTTGTGTAGAACGTAATTCAGGATCGCTAATTATTTGTGCCATCAAAATACAGCTATTCATCGGTCTGCTACTCCTTGATATTTACCTATTTGAATGCTCTGAACAAGTGTACTATTTATTATAAAGGGTTTTATTCCCCAAAGTATTGCAATCCTAGTTATGAGTCAACCCTGTTGGCTATCGATAAAACCTTGGACTCGGTGGCGATATTCCATCAACTGAGTATCCACCCAAAAGCGATCGCTACTGTTGGCATAAATGTGAACGATTGGCTCTCCTGCATCGGGTAAAATTAGTACCCAGTTATCATTCTGCGGATTAATGATTTTTACCCCATCAATCAATTCTAAATTTTCTGTGGGATGAGTTTCTACCAAGTAACGCATTAAAGCTCCCTTAACTTTCCAGGGACAGCGGATCGAGCAGTTTTTATGATAAACATTAGGTAAATCGTGGCGAATATCGGCAAGCGATCGCTCTTGAATTGTTAGCATTTCTATCAGTTTGGCAATGCTAAACATGGCATCAAAACCAGGATGGAGTTGGGGAAATATAAAGCCCATATCGCTATTCCCACCCAGCACTACATTAGGATTATCTTGAGATGCCTCCATCAATGCGGTAGGATTGACCTTGGTGCGAATCACTTTACCGTCATGACGACGGGCAATTTCTTCCACTGAACTAGAAGCATGAACGGGGACTACCACCGTACTGCGAGGATTTGCCGTAAAAATCGTATTGACCATCAAAGCTGTTAGAGCCTCCCCCCGAATTGGTAACCCAGCCTCATCTACTAAGATTAGCTGTTCTCCATTAGCAGATACCTGTGCGCCAAAATTAGCCTTAAGTGCTTCGACAACTTGACCAAGTTGCCCTAACAGCACTTCTTTCTGAGTTGTAGAAATCGCTCTTTCTTTCAAGCTGGCGTTTAGTACCACCGCATCACAGCCAAACTTAGCTAAAAGCTGCGGTAAAATTGCTCCAGACACTGCATATACATAATCGATCACAATTTTGGAACTGCTATTACGGACTGCCTCAATATTGACGTATTTCTCAAAGGTACGGCTATAGGTATCCAAAATACCGCTAGGATAACTGACGCTGCCAATCTCTTCAATCGCAACTCGGCGTAGATCTTCTTTGAAGTAAGCTCCTTCAATCTTTTTTTCTTGAGACTTAGAAATACTAATCCCCTGTTTGTCAAAAAACTCAATTAATAAGTAATCTGGTTTATCGGGTTCCAAACGAATATGGATTCCTCCCGATACATCAAACACATTGGTCATCATGGTACGAGAAATAGGAATAGCAGTCGCCTCTAAATTCTGCACGTTGATTCCCGCAGACATCAATCCAGCAATTATCGCTCTACCAACCATCCTAGAAACGCTGCGCTGATCGCGAGAGACAATAACCGTCGAGCCTAGCTTGAGAGTCGAACCATAAGAAGCTCCTAATTTAACTACAAACTCAGGGGTCAAATCGATATTTGCCAGTCCCGATACTCCTCTTTGCCCAAAGAGATTGCGCTGGGCAGTATTGCCCCAGATCAGATTAATATTAAGAATTGCGCCAGATTCAATTCTTTTGCTCGGCCACACTCTAACTCCAGGTGCTATTTGTGCTTCTTCCCCCACAATAGATAGACTTCCTACTACCGAGCCTTCTAAAGCTTGCGCCCGACGATCCATTCTCGTCCCGCGAGAAATTATACAGGCGCGTAAATGTGCCTCATCGCCGATGGTTGCTCCATTCCAAATAATCGGGCGTTTGAGATCGGCATCCGCCCCAATAGTAACATTATCGCCGATCACCGTTCCCGCTTCGATTGTTACCCGCGCTCCAATGCGACAATTATCACCGATTAAAGCTGGCGTTTCAATGACAACACTAGAGTCTATGTAGGTATTGCTGCCAATCCAGATTCCTGGGGACTTTTCCTGATAGGGAAAATCTAATTTGACTTTTTTCTCTAGCCCATCGTACTGCGCTTCGCGATAGGCTTCGAGATGACCTACATCGCACCAGTAACCCTCTGCTATATAGCCATACATCGGTTCACCTTTTTCCAATAACAAGGGAAATAAATCTTTGGAAAAATCCGACTCTTCATTTTCTGGCAGATAATCCAAAACTTCTGGTTCGAGAATGTAAGTACCCGCGTTCACCGTATCCGAAAAGATTTCGCTCAGGGATGGCTTTTCAAGGAAGCGTTTAATCCTGCCGTCTGTATCGGTAATCACTACGCCAAACTCAACGGGATTGGGTACGCGAGTCAAAACTAAAGTAGCTTTGGATTTTTTTTCGCGATGAAAGGCGATCGCTGCCTCTAAATCAAAATCTGTAATTGCATCTCCGCTAATGGTAACAAAAGTGTCATCTAACCACTGTTGAATGTTTTTCACACATCCTGCCGTCCCTAATGGCTGTTCTTCCTCCACCGCATAGGTCATTTGCACGCCAAAATCGCTACCGTCCTGAAAATAATCTCGCATCACGTCGGGCAAGTAGTAAAGTGTGGCAATGATCTCGGTAATATTATTGCGTTTTAACAGATTAATAATGTGTTCGGCTATGGGACGATTTAGCACTGGCACCATTGGTTTAGGTAGATCGCAGGTTAAAGGACGTAATCTAGTCCCCGAACCACCAGCCATCAGCACTGCTCGCATTATAATCTCCTAAATTTTAGTTTCGTTTTATATACTTGTATCTTATTACTATTAAGTCTATCGATTTGGCAAAAGATGCAAAAATGCTTAGATGTGAGCGATCTGACAAAATTAGGCAATAGAAGTGTTTAGCTAGTACTATTAAACACTGACAAATCATACATGTTGAGTGAGATTATCATGCTAACTCACAAAGCAAATTTGGTAGTAGTTGCTAAAATATAGCTGTTGTTGGTTTATTTAATTAACAAGTCTTGCTATGCCACAGTTTATTGGTTTTATTTTATTAGTAGTTTATGTTGGTGGAATTTGGAAGTTCTTATCTGGCTATCGTCGCACTAACTTTAACTCTGGTTTGCCTGGACGAATCACCCTAGCCTTATTGTGGCCAGTATTATTAATCGGTAATAAATCTTATCGTCGCAATTTTCAAAAAGCTCTCAAAGGTAGATAGAAATTATCAAATCTCATGCAACTAGGGGCGATCGCGCCTTGAACGGCAAAGTTTGGCTAATTGGTGGAACCAGCGATAGTGCAACTATAGCCAAAATACTGATGGCTTCAAGCTTGCCATTGGTTATTACCGTTGCTACTGCTAACGCAACCTCACTTTATTCGAGTGTTAATCAAGTAGCAGTAGGCTGTATGGACGCAGACCAAATGACTGCATTTTGCCAGCAGCGAAATATTGTAGCGGTAGTTGATGCTTCTCATCCTTATGCGGTGGAAGTTTCGCGTCAGGCGATCGCCGTAACCACCGCGTTAAATATTCCTTATTTGCGTTATGAACGGGTTGGGTGTTCACCTTCTGCTGCTAACACCCCAATCCTGGAATTAGATAGTTTTGATACTCTGATCGCTGGGGACTATTTACGAGAACAACAAGTACTATTAACTGTCGGCTGTAAAGCCCTACCCCTATTTAAATCTTGGCAAGAGCGAGCTACTTTGTATGCCAGGGTGTTACCTAACATAGCATCTATAGAAACCGCTTTAGCTGCGGGATTTAAGAGTGATCGCCTGATTGCCATTCGTCCTCCTCTTAGTTTTGCTCTGGAAACGGCTTTATGGCAACAGTGGAATATATCTTTGGTGGTAACCAAGGCATCGGGAACAGCAGGGGGAGAAGATATTAAACGTCAAGTTGCAGCTAATTTGAATGTTCCTTTAATTGTTATTACTCGCCCCCAAATTATTTATCCGCAACAAACTTCTGAATTTCCAGAGGTGTTAGCTTTTTGTCGCCAGGTATAGCCGTACAAAGCTAAGTTAGGACATATCAAAGTTATTGGCTCGTAAGTAGTGAGTGGTGTCCTAACCTTAATACGTAATGCTGTACAAGAAAAAATTTCATCATCGCTTTTCTTGCGTATCTAACGCGTTGCTTTTTTTAGCCTACTCGGTCAAACTGATATATAAGACACAAAACTTATAAAACAATATTTCTACCAAGAATTTATTCCCTAGTTTCCTAGAAACTAGAACTTTTATTTAAAAAATGAAGATCAAATACCCAATTAATCTACACAAATTTTCGACCTTTGCCGTTGTCTTAGGCTTGATGGCTATCTATCACAACTTTACTCTTGCTCCTTGGGTATATCTAGCTTTGCATGGAACTTATGGCATTATGTGGCTGATTAAAGATAGCCTCTATCCCGATCGCCAGTGGGAACAAGAAGTATCGCTAGCGACGGGTATATTTACATTTGTGCTTCTTGGGTCATATTGGGTTGCACCCTTTATTCTAATCAGTAGTGGAGTCGAACCTAGCGCGCCCTTAATTTGTATAGCGATCGCTACAAATATTTTTGGTGTATTTCTTCATTACGGTAGTGATGCTCAAAAATACTTTACCCTCAAATACAATACAGGATTGATTACCGAAGGTTTCTTCAGCCGTAGCCGTAACCCAAATTATTTGGGAGAAATTTTAATCTATCTGGGCTTTGCTATGCTGGCGCAGCACTGGCTTCCGTTCGTTATTTTAGGCATCTTTACTGCCGTGATTTTTGTGCCAAATATGCTCAAGAAAGATAAGTCTCTTTCCCGCTACCCAGAGTTTGCTGCTTATCAAGAACGCTCTGGCTTGCTGTTACCCAAATTATTTGTCAATACAACCGAGTCTCAAGATGACTCTCTATTAGATCTTTAGAATGCTCGATAATTGTGTTCTTCTGTTCTTCTTGGATGTTATTGGCGATCGCGAATACGGTTTCGACAAATCATAAGTAATCAAACTGTTTGCTTTGGAAGGCTACACTATCTCTACTACAGAAAATACCTATATTGATGATAATAAACAGAATTCCGCGTTACAAACTAATACCAATTCTTATAAAGTAACAATAGACTTGATAGTCTTGTTCAAAGTCTAAGCAATAAGCTAAAAGCTTTGTAGATCAATCCTTTCCCCTTTGCCCAACCACAAGTATCTATCTCGCTATTTTTGAGAAATGGTATTATTTTTAGCTTTCAAATGCTGATATTTGGTGGGATCTGCCCACCTTTCTTTATTTGTAGATAGTTAGAGATAATAACGAACTCACTACTCAATATATCTACGACTTTTGTTGGTCAGCAATAGTTGAAAGCCCGTTGAGCTGCGAAATTTTTGCCAAATAGCTTCATTAGCTGCCAATTCTAAATATTTTTCGGGGTAGAGATCGATCGCTTTTTCTAAACTCATGATTGCCCAGTTGGTATTTTTTAACAAAGCATAGCAACAGGCTTGTTGATACCAAATCCAATCTATTTGAGAATTCAAATTTAATGCTTGTTGATAGCATTTAATAGCCTCAGTCAACCGATTTAACTGCTGTAAAACCATTCCTTTTTGATACCAAGCCCAATAATCATCGGGTTCAAGACTTAACGCCAAATCGTAGCTCTTTAAAGCTAACTGTAGTTTTCCCCAATGTTGCTGCGCTTCTCCCCGACGGTAGTAAGACCAAAAATCATCGGAACGTAATTCTAAAGCCTTGTTGTAATAGTCTATTGCCCGTTCGCATTCTCCTAAATTACGCCATGCTTCTCCAATACGATAGGTTGCCCAATAGTCTTGAGGATGAGCAGCTAAAGCTTTAGTAAAGCAGGAGATCGCCCGATGATATTGAGTGAATTCTATAAAATAAATACAGCCTTGTTCGTACCATGCCCAATAGTTATTTGGTTCGATGGCGATCGCGCGATCGTAACTAGTTATCGCTTCGTGATAGTAACCCAAAGCTTCTAAGACAACGCCCTTGCGATACCATGTCCAATAGTCACTAGGCCGATAATTCAAAGCACGTTCGTAACTAGTTAGGGCTTCTTGATAGTAACCTTCTGCACGCAGCTTGTTTCCTCTTTGATACCATTCACGATAGCTATCTGGGCGACATTCTAAAGGCTGATACATTTTATTAGATATTGAATTAGAATTCTAATGCTAAAAAGCGACTTACTTATATATAAACGTAATGGCGAGACAATAGTACCAAAAAAGTTAGAAATCGATAACCGAAATCTGGCGATCGCTACAGAAATCATTAATTGCTTTCAGGATTGTTTGGGTAAGACTCAAGGTGAATTAGACAAACAACTATTAGATTGGGAAGGAGATAGCCCCGATTACCGTGTCAAAAGGGGTTTGGCTCACCTATTGCGTAATACTTTTTCTACATTTGATATTATTAGCCCTCTCGAACCACTAGCACTACGACAAAAAGTATTTACCGAAGCAGCCAGAACAGTAGCATTGCCCCGCAAACGTAACGATACCTTAGAAGCGATCGCCTCTACTCTGAGTAATGAGTTAAATCGCTCTGTATCTATTTCTGAAGTCGAGACTGGCTTATACGCAGATTTACAAGAGAATCGCATCTTGACTCAGTTCGATCCACCTCTTCCCGAATCTCTATTACATCGTTACAATTTGTCTCAAGTACAGGGAATTTTTTACCGCGCGAGTAGCGTGATAATTAATGCTCATCGCAACGATCCTGGAGAATACAAATTACTGTTTCGCTATATCAAGTTATTCCAATTAATGGCATATATCGAAGGGGATGCCGACACTGGATTTACTCTAACAATGGATGGACCAGCAAGCCTATTCAAAGCCAGTACCCGCTATGGTTTGGCTTTGGCAAAAATGATTCCTGCCCTGCTTCATGTAACAAAATGGAGTTTAAGAGCCAAATTACAAAATCGCGACCAATATACGGGAAATATTAAGACAGGTCAGTTTGGTTTAGCAAGCGATCGTTGCAGCCTTGTTTCACACTATCCTCCTGGAAAACCCTATGACAGCATGTTGGAAGCTTCTTTTGTTAATAGTTGGGCTAAAGCGGAAACAAAATGGCAGCTAGAAAGAGAAGTAGACTTGATTCCTCTTCCTGGTAGCGTAATGATCCCTGACTTTCGTCTCGTACATCCAGATGGTAGAGAGTTTTTGCTAGAGATTGTTGGCTACTGGCGACCAGAATACCTACAAAAAAAGTTTTATCAAGTTAGTAACAGCGATACAAATAATTTAATCTTGGCTGTCTCCGAAAGATTGAATTTAGAGAAAGCTGGAGTAAAGTTTACCGATTTACCCAATAAAATAATCTGGTTCAAAAACAAACTAAGTTTCAAACCAGTATTGGAAATCTTAAATGACCCGACTTAACCTAAACAGCTAGTCAAGAAAAAAAGTCAAAGCCCCTGTATCGAATGATACAGGGGCGGTAAAGCTAAACCTGGCACTGAGCTATTTTCCCAGGAGGCGACCCTCCAAGTATCTTCGCCGCGGTCGCGTTTCACTGTCGAGTTCGGGATGGAGTCGAAGTGGTTCCACGACGCTCATAGCACCAGGAAAAACTGCTGGGGCTCG
>JADEXJ010000266.1 GCA_015207195.1 Pleurocapsales cyanobacterium LEGE 10410 | reverse complement strand
ACCCTGGGGCGAGCGCGCGCTGGCTTGAACAAAAAGCTGCCATCCCTGAAGACTTCCCAAGGAGATATTAGACTGGCGGAGAAATTTACTCCTGGTGGCGATCGCTTGTTGATATTTTATTTGTTCTTGCTCAGTTAACTTGACTCGAATCTGGACTAGCTTATGCTCGGCTAGGGCTGCCCCAGAAAGCTCTTCGGGAGTTTTGCGATAGATAATCTTGCCGATTAAAGTATCTAAATGGCGGTGTGTTCCGTCACTACGTTCGGGTGTAGCAGTCAGCCCCAAACGATAGGGAGCGATCGCATATTCAGCAATCACCTTAAAAAAATCTGTGGGTAGATGATGGCACTCATCGAAGATTTGGAGAGCGTAACGATTACCCAGGGTTTCCGCGTGGATTGCTGCGCTGTTGTAGGTAGCAATCAAAATAGGAGTGCGATCGCGCGAGCCACCTCCTAACAAACCGACTTCCGCATTAGGAAAGGCGGATTCAATCTGGGCATACCACTGGTGCATCAAGTCCAAAGTCGGCACGACAATTAGGGTAGTGCGAGGAGTAGTCTGCATGGCTAACTGGGCGAGATAAGTCTTTCCTGCTGCGGTAGGCAGCACCACAACCCCCTGTCTTCCTGCCTGCTTCCAGGCTTGCAATGCTTCTGCTTGATGGGGATAGGGTTCAAACTGCGATACAGTGTTTAGTTCTAGGTTATAAAATTCTCTTGCCTCATCAACAATTTCTTTGTTATCTGCTTTTAAAGCTTCTACTAAAGGACGATAGTGAATTGCCTGAATCCGAAACTTTTCTACGCGATCGTCCCAGGTAGCATAGTCCAACCAAGCTTTGCCTTTTGGTGGTGGATGCAAAATCAAAGTTCCGCGATCGAATTTTAGTTTGGGCGCACGAGGCATAAATCACAAAATTGAAATAAACAAATAGATAGCTACTTTTAATAAATAATAAAGCTATAGCTGCGGTTTTAACCGTTATTAAGATTTAGGAGGTATCAATAATTGCTATTTATATTGGCGTAACCAGATTTTTTCAATCGAGAGCGAATCTTTTTCTATAATTAACCGTAAGCTAAAGCAAATTAAGTATCAACTACTATGAAGGTTCTAGTAACAGGTGGCGCAGGATATATCGGTTCTCATACGGTAAAAAAGCTAGGAGAATCTGGTTATGAAGTAGTAGTGTACGACAATTTATCTACAGGTTCGGCAGAAGCTGTATCCTATGGCGAGTTAGTCAAAGGTGAGCTTAACGACACAGAGTATTTAGCTGGAGTTTTTGCTCGACATCAGTTTGATGCGGTACTACATTTTGCAGCTAATATTTCTGTCCCCGAATCTTTAGTCAAGCCTTTGCAGTACTACCACAACAATACTTGTAACGTAGTTAATCTGTTGCAGTGTTGTCAAAAATATGATGTTAAACAGTTGGTGTTTTCCAGCACCGCTGCGGTATATGGTGAAATCAAGGACTATCCCGTACAAGAATCTTCTCCTACCCTACCAATTAATCCCTATGGACAATCCAAGTTAATGAGCGAAAAAATCATCCAAGACTACGCTCAAGCCTCTGAACTAAAGTATGTTATTTTGCGTTACTTCAATGTTGCGGGGGCGGATAGTTCTGGAAAAATTGGTCAGATGGGTAAAAAAGCAGCCCATTTAATCAAGGTGGGTTGTGATGCTGCTTTAGGTATTCGTCCCAAGGTTAGCATTTTTGGTACAGACTATCCTACTCCTGATGGAACGGGAATTCGGGATTATATTCATGTTGAAGATTTAGCTGCTGCTCATGTAGATGCTTTGTCTTATCTAGAGCAAGAAGCCACCAGTCAAATTTTAAACTGTGGTTATGGTACGGGTTATAGCGTCAAAGAAGTACTATCCAAAATCAAAGAGATATCTGGAGTAGACTTTGCTATTGAAGAATCTCCTCGCAGACAGGGCGATCCTACTTGTGTGGTAGCTTCAGCAAACAAAATTCGCCAAATTTTAGGCTGGAAACCCCAACACAACTCCTTAGATGAAATTATCAGTTCGGCTCTTGCTTGGGAAAAGAAAAAAATGAGCCAAACACATTTAGTTTGAGCAAACAGAGGTATTAATTAGATTCAAACAGGAACAGGAATGGTTTTTACAATATCTTGGACTACTTCCACAGCAGTTTGACCCGAAAACCGCGCCTGGGGTTGCATGACCAACCGATGACCAATAACTAGTGCTGCCAATTCTTGGATATGTTCTGGAGTGACAAATTCACAACCATCAAACAAAGCCAAAGCTTGAGCCACCTTCATTAAGGCTAAAGAACCCCTCGGACTACTTCCCAACTGTACTCCCTCGGCAGTACGGGTAGCATTAACTAAATCGACTATATAACGTTTCATGATCTCGCTAACCCTTACCTGTTCTACCTGTTGTTTTAGGGCGATCGCTTCTTGAAGAGAAATACAGGGTTTAATGTTATTTAAGGCATAATTTTGCGTTGGTTCGGAGAGAATTTTCATTTCGTCTTCGGGAGATACATAACCCAAACTAAACTGGAGCGCAAACCGATCCATCTGAGCTTCGGGTAGAGGATATGTACCATGAGAACCCACAGGATTTTGGGTAGCAATTACAAAAAACAGATCCTGCAATTTTCTGATCTGACCATCTACACTCACCTGAAACTCTGCCATAGCCTCTAGCAGTGCTGACTGGGTACGAGGAGAAGCACGATTTATTTCATCGACCAAGACAATATTGGCAAAAATTGGACCTTGATGGAATTGAAAAGAGTGATGTTGTTGGTCAAAAATAGAAATGCCCACAATGTCTGAAGGCAATAAGTCGGGGGTAAATTGAATGCGCTTGAAATCAGCATCAATAGAATAGGCTAAGGCTTTGGCTAAGGTCGTTTTCCCCGTACCAGGGTAGTCTTCTAACAGAACATGACCATTACTGGCGAAACCAGCCAGCAAGTTTCTGATAGCGGTTGACTGCCCTTTGATTACTTGCTGAATATTGTGAGAGATTTTTTGATAAATCTCTTTTCCAGTTACACTACCAGTTGTTAACTTGCTCTGACTCACCATATATTTTGTCGATGCTGTTAGTTTTATCTATCTATATTGCCCAGAAACTAGATAAAACTAAAGCCTGAAAGAAGAAGTAGGAAGTCCTAAAGGATACTGCTTCGCATATAGGGAGTCGGGAGTAGGAAGTCCTAAAGGATACTGCTTCGCATATAGGGAGTCGGGAGTAGGGAGTGGGAAGTCGGGAGTTTTTTAGTATTGCATCTGACTGCAAACTACCAATGTGGCGATCGCTTCTGGATTGAATACGTCTGATGTGAATTAGAATGACAGACTATATCAAGCCAGGAACAACGTAATTATCCAACAATAATGATATGGCAATTAAGTTTTGAGCGTTTTAGAAGCTAAGGGCTAAAAGCTAAAAGCTAAAGGCTACGAACTAGTAGATTTTCAGCGAAGCTAATTCACATTAAGCGTATTGAATGATATAGGATACCAGGGTATAAAAGACATAGCTATTGATAACTACCATAAAAGCTACGGTCGAAGCTGCCTTGGCTTCAGTTAAATTTAGCACCTGAACATAGCTAGCTTGTAAAGTCAGGATACAGTAGGAAAATCCGAGGGAGATTAGGGGAATACTCCAGAAAAAAACCGCTAAAGGAGCAAATCCGATTAAAACAGTAGATAAGGCTAAAGGAGCGATCGCTGCACCAGCTATAAAAATATCAATCGCCAAGCTTCCCTGATGATGCCATAAGTAACGCATAATGATTCCCCCAATGATCCAACTCACAAACGGAATCATTCCCAGTAACGATAACTGCCACAGAGGTATCGATGATAGTCCCAGCATCAAACAGCTAAACACAAAACATAAGCCAGACAATAAGCCATAGACAATCCCTACCTGGGGTAACTGCCGTGTTTCTAGACGGGAGAAAGCAGGCAATAAGCCACCTCCAGGATTAAACAGAGACAGGTTTAAGGTGGTCAAGAAATTGAGAGCTAGATTACCACGTCGATTTCTTTTTCTGCTCCTACTTAGCTCACTAACTATTTTTCGACTACGATGATATGCTCCAAAGTTTTTTTGCAGACGAAACAGTTCACTAGCCTTAGCTATATCTTCCATAGCAGAAGAAATAATTTGTAATTCTTTGTAAGCAATTCCTCGATAATAATATGCTTGAGGATAATTTTCTTCTTGTGCGATCGCCAGATTATACGATTCAATTGCTGGTTGAGCATAACCTAAACTGTAGCGCGCTCTTCCCTGATAATAATAAGCTTTGGCAACGGTGGAGTCTATATTTAATATTGCGTGGCAATCGTCGAGAACACCCTTGTTGTCTCCCAATTTGTAGCGCATTTCGCATCTTTTGAGATAAGCATCGACAAACTGAGGATTTAGTTTGATTGCTTGGGTATAGTCATCGATTGCTGGTTGATATTCTTTAGTTTGGGCATGACAAGTGCCTCGCTGGTAAAAATCTTGGGCTGTTTGTGGAGTTGTGGTTTGCTGCTGGTGGCTGTTCTTGGTTTGCTTGGTTTTGATTGGCTGCTCGCGACGCATATGGCGATCGTAACGACGGCGTTTACTATTGTCAGACAATACATCGTAAGCCTGAGAAATTTGTTTGAACTTCTCAGCCGAAACCGAATCCCCTGGGTTTAGATCGGGATGATATTGGCGAGCTAAACGACGAAAAGCCAGCTTAATTTCTTTTAAACTTGCGCCATGGGATACTCCCAAAATTAAATAGTAATTCTCCGTGTAATTCTCCACCCTTGCCATTGATTTCTCTAGTTTTTTGCGATCGCTAACAACTTTAGTTTATGACACTGTATCAAAATCAAACGTCTTGTCCATCACAACGACATTTTACTAACTTATAATCTCTGTCTTGCAGAATAAGCTAGCAAAAATGTTGAGCTAGTCTGAAACCAAGCAGCACAGAACACCATTTGCTGCGGGCAAAGTTGTTTCTAATCAAGATGAATCAGCGCACAACCCAAAATAAGCCTATTTAGTTTAACCTCAGTTTAGCCAAATATTTGATTTTGCTAGCAAAGATGGCTAAGGTATACTGTTGAAACTTTGTATAGATGTAATAATTAATAATTATTAACCCAAATTTATCCTAACCATTTATATTAACTAATTTTTCTAACTATATATATTTATAT
>JADEXJ010000265.1 GCA_015207195.1 Pleurocapsales cyanobacterium LEGE 10410 | reverse complement strand
GTTGAAACCACACTCCAGGGCTATTTCTACAATCGGTTTATCGGTACACTTCAGTAGTGTCTTGGCCCGCTCGACCCGTTGTTGCAGCAGATATTGATAGGGCGATAGGCCCAGCGATCGCTTAAACAGACGACCGAAGTGAAATTGGCTGATGTCTACCAATTCTGCCAATTCTGCCAACGTAATTTCCTGCCCTAGATGGGCATCGATATAGTCCAACACCTGCAGGAGCTGACGTTGAGGGAGTCCGCCTGTATACATGGGTAACGGCGATCTTGTAGTGGCATGGTGACGTAGCAAATGAACCGCCAACACATTGGCGAGGGATTCAATATACAACTGGCTGCCGAACGATTCCCTATGGAGTTCGGTTAGTAGCATGGTCGCGATCGCCTCAACTTGTGGATCGCGAGTCTGGAAGGCGGGGACGAGTTCAACGCGATCGCCATCCTGCTCCAGCGTTTCCTCCATCACCTGCCGCAAAAACGAGTCTTGAAGCCGTATTTGCACAATGTGGACATCGCCATCAGCCTGGGTCGCCAACATGGTGTCCGCTGGTGTGACGAGCAAGTCGCCCTTGCTGTACAGCCCTGAATGGGTGCGGTCATCTTGCCGATGGGAAAATTTGAACGGGCGCGACGATAGGAACAAGCCCAGGGTATGTTCATTCGGATAACTCCACACATCTGCGTTCATTTCATTACGACAGACATGCCGAACATGCCGAATCGCCAATGGTCCCCACTGCTGGGACACATGCCATTCAACTTGAGTAGACCTTTCCGATGATGAAAACGGGGCTTGAGACATGGGCATCTACAGCGATACAGCACCAATCTGACATTTTGAGCAAACTGACAGTGCTCCAGACTGGAGACATCTCACCCAAGTCTAGCATCGTGAGAAAAACCGATAGCAAGAATGTGCCAAGTCAGCGGGAATTAGATAGCTGCGCAGCCATGTTTTCCCTAAATTGAGGATAAACAGACGAGTTTACGATTTAAACAACATGATGAAATTAAGCCCCAAGAACACAGATTTAGAACGCAAGTCTTTACTATCAACGCTGTGGGTATTTGTTCTTTTGAATATGGTCTATGCCGACATTTTGGGAATGTTACGACCTGGATACTTAGACTTTTTAGATCGGATGAGTCAGCAACTGACAGGCAGTACGGTGTTGTTATTTGCCGTGTTCATGGAGGTCGCGATCGCGATGATTCTCCTATCTCGTGTCTTAGCTTACAAAGCCAACCGCTGGGCGCACTTTATCGCTATTCCGCTCACGATCCTGTGGGTTGTCGTGCCTGCCCTCATGCCGTCCCTGGGAGAGACAACCCCACTCTCTTACGTATTTTTTGCCTCGGTAGAAGTGGTGACAATAGTGTTCATGTTTGGGTACGTGTGGCAATGGCCTCAGCCAGAAAGCAAGTATAATCAGCCCTGGTAGAATTATTAACTTTTGGCGGTAGTATTCCCCTGAAAAATCTTATTTTCTAATAGAAGCGGATTCCCCTATGAAAG
This sequence comes from Pleurocapsales cyanobacterium LEGE 10410, assembly GCA_015207195.1. GTDB lineage: Bacteria > Cyanobacteriota > Cyanobacteriia > Cyanobacteriales > Xenococcaceae > Waterburya. The sequence goes on along the minus strand of JADEXJ010000265.1, from coordinate 3,716 downwards.
CAATCGTTTTGACCCAATACGGATCTCCGGAGGATCTGGAGCTGAAAGATATTGAAAAGCCTACTCCTAACGATGACGAGGTCTTGGTCAAAGTCCATGCCACCTCAGTTAACGACTGGGATTGGTGTCTTGTCAGGGGTACGCCCTTTTACATTCGATTGCTCTGTGGCTGGCGCAAACCCAACATCCAGATTCCTGGTGCGGAAGTGGCTGGACAAGTCGAAGCAGTGGGGGCAAACGTCACCCGGTTTCAATCGGGAGATGCGGTCTATGGCGACATTTCTGAGTGCGGGTTTGGCGGCTTTGCGGAGTATGTTTGTATGCCTGAAACCGCCCTGGCTCTCAAGCCTGAGAGTATGACCTTTACTGAGGCGGCGGTGATTCCCCATGCCGCGATGCTAGCAGTACAGGGGTTAATTGATGCCGGGCAACTGCAGCCGGGGCAAAAACTCCCGATCGATGGGGCTGGTGGTGGTGTGGGTACCTTAGGGGTGCAAATCGCCAAGGCGATTGGGGTTAAAGATCTAACTGGCGTCGATCGCGCCAGCAAATTTGCCCTGATGCGCTCAGTCGGGTTTACTCGCACCATCGATTACACCCAAACCGATTTCACGGAAAGTGAAGAGCGGTATGACATGATTTTGGATACCAAAACGAATCATTCCCCTTTCAAATATTTACCAGTGCTTAATCCTGGTGGCACTTACGTGACTGTCGGCGGTTTAACGCCACGACTGTTCCAGGTGCTATTATTCGGACTAATTATTCGTTGGTTGACTCAGAAGACCGTGCATTTGGTTAATCTACAACCGAATAAAGATCTGGCCTATGTAAACGAACTGTTGGCAGCGGGTCAGTTAAAACCGGAGATCGATGGTCCTTATCATCTGAGTGATGTTCCCAGGCTAATTCAGTATTTTGGTGCAGGCCAGCATCAAGGAAAGGTCGTTATTACCCCTAAATCTTGAACGGGATCGCGTTTTTATCTGATTTAGCGGCTCCTCACATGAATCCCCACAAAACTCATTTCTAAATCCTCACATCTGATCCCCACATCTGGGGACAACAGCTCCCCACATCCGTTTGTATTCTTGAAACGAACAGAAAATTTGGATCAAGGAGAACAAACATGAATTTGCAGAAACAAATAATGGTAATGGAGATGAAAGCTAAGCTATCCACTCTGTGGATGTTTTTCCTACTCAATACGATATTTCGGGATATCCATGAATTTATTGAGCCTGGATTCATTGAACAAGTGATGACCGGGACATTCAATGGGACTCTAATAACAGAGCATCTGTTGCTGTTGGGTGGTTTTGTCGCTGAAGTGCCGATTTCCATGGTTCTCCTCTCTCGACTATTGCCCTATGGTGCCAATCGTTGGGCTAATATCATTGCCGCTGTGATTACCCTCTCGTTTGAAATCAAAAATGGCACAACCGATCTGGACGATACCTTTCACATGGTCATCGAAATTACCGCGCTGTTCTCCATCATTTGGTCAGCATGGCGGTGGCGGAATCCAGCTTCCAAGTACCACTCAACCAGTCAGGAAGCATGATTTTTATAGACATGCCTCAGATGCGAGAAATGAAGAAACCGTTTAATTAAATCAACGAGGATGTGATGAACTATTCAGCTAAATTTTGGAACAAAATCGCCGAAGGTTATTCAAGACAACCCATCGCGGATGAAGCAGCTTACCAGAAAAAACTGCAAGTCACACAGGAATACTTTAAGCCAGAGATGGAAGTGCTAGAGTTTGGTTGCCCTAAAGGATACCGCTTCGCATACGGTACGGGAGGGACTGCTATTATTCACGCACCTTATGTTAAACATCTGAGGGCAATAGATTTCTCATCGGAAATGATTAAAATCGCTAAAGCTAAAGCAGAGGCAAAAAACATCAACAATGTGACCTTTGAACGGTTGACTATTGAAGAATTAACTGTAGCCGATGAAAGCTTTGATGTAGTGTTAGGACTGGGTATTTTGCACTTACTGGAGAACAAGAAAGAAGTAATTGCTAAAGTTTACAAGATGCTCAAACCAGGGGGGGTTTTCATCACCAGTACGGCGTGTTTGGGAGATACGATGAAGTGGTTTAAGGTTATCGCGCCAATTGGAAGATTTTTGCGATTGATACCCCTAGTTAAAGTTTTTACTAGCAAAGAATTAGAAAATATTTTGAGCGATGCTGGTTTTACAATTGACTACCATTGGCAACCGAACCAAAGCACACGCAAAGGAGTGTTTACATTAAAAGGGGTTTTTATTGTGGCGAAGAAGGCTAATTAATTAAAATCCTCAATACTAAATAGTTTTTAGTCCTAAAGGATAAGCTGAGTCTTCGACTTGCTTCGCAACCGCAAATCATTGGTCATTAGTCGTTAGTAAATTCACCATTAATAATTTATTTAGGAGCAAGCAATATGAAATCTCGCCCGAAGTTTGACGTGGCTATTATTGACTCCGATCTCGAATGGACAATTGGATGGTGGCGAGTTTCTCTTCAACGAGTTTATCCTACAGTCACCCAACTGTCTCAAACCTATGATGAGGCAGCACTCCAGTGGCACGAGCGTCTTCGTCTTCTAGGATATTGCCATGCCTATCGTCAGCTGTGGAAATCACTAAAAGATGCCGATCTTCTGCCTCACTGGCAAGATAATTTAGCGATTTGTGATTGTGGAATTGGCACAGCAGCATTTAGCCTGGCATTTGCTCAAGCGATCGCTCCCAAAGCGCACATTACTGGAGTTGATATTTCACCTCAGATGCTAAAAATTGCCCACCAAAAACTCAGACAAACAAACGTTAGTCATCAAATCTGTCAAAGTGACGTAAGGAGGTTGCCATTTGCAGACGAATGCTTCGATGGGGTCATCAGTGCCCACGTACTCGAACACTTGCCTAATCCAGAACAGGGGTTAAAGGAAATGGTAAGAGTTTTACGTCCAGAAGCACCATTAATCCTTGCTGTTACTCAGTCTAATTTAATAGGCAGGTTGATTCAGTGGCATTGGGGCAATCGTTGTTTTTCTCAAACAGAACTTTCAGAATTGATGTCTGAAGCAGGATTAACTAATTTACAGTTTTTTCCCTTTCCAATGGGACTAACTCGCCTCACGAGCTTTGTTTGTATCGGATTTAAAAGTTCAAGGTAAGAAATATACAGCGATCGCTATTGATAAATTCGAGAAGAATGAGCTATGAATTTAGAACTAGACCATGTTTTCATTCTGGTAAAGCCAGAAGCTAGAGTAGCAGATTTACTAATTGCCAAAGGGTTTGAGGAAGGGACTCAGAATATACATCCAGGTCAAGGTACTTCAAACCGTCGCTTTTTTTTCAGTAATGGAATGTTGGAGTTTATCTGGATTCGCAATGTAGCAGAAGCGAAAAATGGTGCTGGTCGAGATTTGCTGTTGCCAGAAAGAGATACAAACCCTGCTGCGTCACCATTTAGCGTTATTTTACGGCAAAAAGACGGTGTTAATTTAGAAACTTCAGAAATGCCGTTTGACGGTTGGAGTTATCAACCCACCTATTTCGCTCCACCAAAAGCATTTCACGTTGGGGCAAATTCCCCGAACATATCCGAACCCCTCTGCATTTATGTTCCCTTTTCTCTACCCAAATCTTCAGTCAACAAAGGTAAAATCAATAGTTCTTTTGCTATTAGCAATGTCTGCATTCATATACCATCAGCA
>JADEXJ010000042.1 GCA_015207195.1 Pleurocapsales cyanobacterium LEGE 10410 | reverse complement strand
CCATTTAATGTAAAAAACTTAATTAGAGGCGCGAATTCCTGAGGGGCTGTCGCCAGTGGTTTCCCTGGCGTTTAAACGCCCCGTCTCATCACTAAAAGTGAGAGTCTCCTTCGCGAAGAAAAGATGAATGCTGACAAACTAGAACGGGCGATCGCTACTAACAACAGTTTATTAATTGTCGGACTCGACCCTAACCCCGAAATGATGTCTCCCGACTATCTTCAAAAAGATGGAGATTTAATCGAACGTCTAGAAGCCTGGTTGTTATGGGTAATTGATTCGACGGGCGATCGCGTTTGTGCCTACAAGCCAACATTGGGTTTTTATCAAGCTTTGGGCATAGTGGGGTTGCAGTTGTTGGAGCGAATTTTGGCAGCGATTCCTCCATCTATACCGATTATTCTCGATGCTAAACACGGCGATCTTAACACCAGTACGGTTTTTGCCAAAACTATTTTTGAACAGTGGGGGGTTGATGCGGTAACTCTTACTCCCTATGCAGGACAAGATCATGCTGCACCCTTTTTAGTTTATTCCGACAAGGCGGTATTTATCCTCGTTCATACTTCCAACCCGCAAGCAGAAGCTTTACAATGGTATCCCCAAGAACAGCCATTCTATCTACACTTAGTTAAACAGGCTCAAACTTGGGCGACTCCCCAGCAGCTAGCTTTGGAGGTAGGTACGACTAATACCAAAGTGTTGGGGAAAATTAGGGCGATCGCGCCAGAGAGAACAATTTTACTACGCAGCCTGTGGAGTAATAATAGCAATTTAGAATCCCTGATCGATACGGGATTAGATAGTACTGGACAAGGATTACTCATTCCTATTCCCCAAGACTTTCTTGCCAACAAAAATCTCGCTATGGAAGTTGCCAACCTCAATCACCAGATTAATGCTTACCGCAAATCGAAAATAGATCGGGGTGCGACCTGTGAAATTTGGACACCCGACGTATGTTTATTGACCCAGCATCCCTATCAGGACTTAATTCTCGAACTGTTCGACATTGGCTGTCTGCTATTTGGAGAATACGTCCAAGCATCGGGGGCAACTTTTTCTTACTATATTGACCTGCGTAAAATAATTTCTAACCCCCACGTTTTTGATCGAGTTCTCCAAGCCTATGGGGATATTGTGCAACAGCTTGAGTTTGATCGCATTGCGGGTATTCCCTATGGTGCATTACCTACCGCCACGGGATTAGCCCTAAATCTTCAGCGTCCGATGATTTTCCCCCGTAAAGAAGTCAAGGCGCACGGTACACGCCGTTTGATCGAGGGTAATTTTAATCCAGGAGAAAAAGTAGTGGTCATTGACGATATTTTAATCAGTGGCAAAAGCGTCATGGAAGGTGCGGATAAATTGAAGTCGGCAGGCTTGAAAATTGAAGATATTGTCGTTTTTATCGACCACGAAGGAGGGGTCAAAGATCGCTTGGCAGCTAATGGCTACAATGCCTATTCAGTATTAAGTATCTCCGAAATCACCGATACACTCTACGAATCTGGACGGATTAATCAGAAGCAATACAATTCTTTTAAGGAAAATCATTAGATTTTAGGGAAATATGACGATTGAAGAATTTGTACGACAAACCCCCCAGCAAATAACAAGTTATCCTCTGGCTCTTCAGGCATTATGGTATGTCTATCACAATGACTGGCACAAATCTCACTCTTTAATTGATTTTGCTAGCGATCGAGATAGTGCTTGGGTTCATGCTCATCTACATCGAGTGGAAGGAGACTTGAGTAATGCGCGCTATTGGTATCGGCGTAGTGGTAAGCCAGAATCAAACTTAAGTTTGCCCCAGGAACGACAGCAAATTGCTCAAGCCTTGTTAAAAATTTGAGTCTAGTTGTTGATGGCGTTGTCTTTTTGTTTCTTCAGACAGAAGTAATCAGAACGACTATACTGCTGGAACATCTAACTATTAAGGGATTTAATTGTCACAAACATCAAGATAAATTAAATTGACCTTGATAAACAGAACAATGGATACTTATATTCTCAACCTGTTGGTGATTGGACTGCTGTTGTTGGCAGTAACTTTGGGTTCGGGTTGGATCGAGAGGCTTCCGCTTTCTTATGCCTTGATCTACTTGGTTGTCGGTGTTTTACTTGGTTCCTATGGCTTGGGGTTGATTCAAATTAGACCAGGAACGCAGTTTGTAGAAAGAATGGCTGAATTTGTCGTCATTGTTTCTGTATTCGGCTGCGGACTAAAAATAAATCGCCCGCTCAAACTTTGGGCATGGCAATCTACCATTAGACTGATCGGATTGTTAATGCCATTATCTATTTTAGCTCTGGCAGTAACGGCTCATTATGTTTTGGGTATGGGCTGGGGGGCTGCAATCTTGTTGGGTGCAATTCTTGCCCCTACCGACCCCGTACTTGCCTCGGAGGTACAGCTAGCTCATGTCAAGGACAAGGATGAGTTGCGTTTTGCCTTAACTTCAGAAGGAGGGTTGAATGATTCTCTAGCTTTCCCTTTTGTTTATTTTGGCATTTATGCCTTTAAAGATCCTAATTGGGATAACTGGTTTAAAAGTTGGGTCGGCATAGATTTGTTTTGGGCGATCGCAGTTGGGATTGTGATGGGAATTTTGGTGGCTAAAACTGTAGTTTGGATCGACCATACTTTGCAACAACGCCGTGAGGCGGACGATCTATTGGAAGATTTTGTGGCTTTGAGTATGATTTTGTTGACTTACTCCCTAACCGAATTGGTTAATGGTTATGGATTTTTAGCCGTGTTTGTTGCAGGTTTAGTGGCACAGCGTAGCTATTTTGGTCGTCACGAAAAACGATTGGCACAGTTGGAGTTTACCGAACAGGTTGAAAAGCTCTTGGAGGTAACGGCGATTGTTCTTTTAGGAACGCTTTTATTATTCGAGCCAATGGTTAAACACGCAGGAGAGTCTCTGTTTGTTTCAGGGTTGTTATTTTTAGTTATACGCCCTGTTGGTGTTTGGTTGGCTACCCTGGGTAGCGATTTGGAAGGAAAAACTCGAAGTTTGATGGGGTGGTTTGGTATTCGCGGTTTGGGTTCGATTTATTATCTTGCTTATGCTCTTGGTAAAGGAGTTACGGGAGACCCCGCCGAACAACTTGCCTGGATTACCTACACGGTAATAGTTTTGTCTATAATCTCTCATGGAATTACTGCTTTTCCTCTGATGAATTGGTATGAAAAAGCCAAGGAAGGTCAATCTTAAGCTGCTGTTAATGTAGTTTATAAGTTGTTTACAGTAATCTTTAATGGCGTGCAAATAGCGATCGCGCTGCACTACAATCACTAATTTAGTTGTCAACATCTTTCTTGTGATAGATTGAATAATGGTAGCTGTAGGTTACAAAAGTATTCTTGGTTAACAAGTATTAAGCTTGAAGCTATACCAGAGCGATTGGTATTTTGATATATCTAACATCAACCAACAATCTTCGATAAGATATTAAGCTGTTGACTTTTAGCTATCTGCCCCATCTCTTATCTGCCTAGAGCTATTAAAATCGTTAATCTAACTGCCTTGTCAAATAAATCCTCGGTATCGACATCGATGAGTGCCATTCAATACCCAATTAATCTTCTTGTAGTAGACGACTCTGATGAAGATCGAGCAGTTTATCGTCGCTATTTAGGTAAACAGACACAGTTTAGCTGTAAAATCACCGAGGCAGAAACTGGGGAAGAGGGCTTAGAAGAACTAAAAAATTCTCTGCCAGACTTGATTTTGCTAGATTACTTACTGCCAGACTTCAGTGGTTTGGAGTTTGTTGCCGAACTTCAGTCTCAAGGAATGCCAATTCCGCCAATTATCATGCTGACGGGTCAGGGAAACGAAGCGGTGGCAGTCGAAGCCATGAAAAGCGGAGTCAAAGACTATTTAGTCAAGGGCAACTTGACTCCTAATAGTTTGATTAGCTCGATCGCCAATGTGATCCAGCAGTATCGCCTCAAACAGCTGTTGGTTAAAAATCAGCAGCAACAACAATTGATTGCGGAAACAGCCTTAAGAATTCGTCAGTCCCTAGATGTATTAGAAATCATTAATACTGCCGTCAAAGAAGTACAGTTATTACTCGATTGCGATCGCGTGATTATCTATCGTTTTGCCCCAGATATGAGTGGCGACATCGTTGCCGAGTCGGTCAAATCGGTCTGGAAACAATCTTTGGGGATGAAGGTAATTGATAGCTGCTTTCAGGAAGGAGGTACAACTAAATACAGGCAGGGAGAAACTCTGGCAATCGATAATGTTTACGAAGCAGGGCTTACTGAATGTCATCTCAATTTGCTAGAAGAATTTCAGGTTAAAGCTAACGCAATTGTTCCTGTTTTACTCGTGCCATCGGCTTCAGAACCAGTTTCCTCCCGTCTTTGGGGTCTGTTAATTGCCCATCAGTGTAGCCATAGTCGTCACTGGGAAACAGATGAAGTGGAATTGCTCGACAAACTCGCAGTACAGTTGGCGATCGCCATTCAACAGGCAGAATTAATTGAAAGTTTGCAAACTGAGTTAACGGCGAGAAAGAAGCTTGAGGAGGAGTTGGAACGATTGGTTAGTGTCTTAGAAGCTTCGGAAGATTATATTGGGCTGGCGGATGTAGAAGGGCGAGTTATCTGGAATAATCCGCAAATGAAACAAATTATCGGAGTCAAAGATGAAGCTGATATCGATAATTTGACGATCACCGACTATCATCCAAGCTGGGCGTGCGATCTCGTTCAAAACGAAGGAATTTCCACTGCCCTAACACAAGGTACTTGGTTAGGAGAAACTGCCCTGTCAACCAAAGATGGTAGAGAAATACCCGTTTCCCAACTAATTATTGCCCACAAATCTCCTCAGGGTGATGTAGAGTATATTTCTACCGTAATGCGAGATTTGACCAAGCAAATCGAGACGGAAAACTCCCTAAGAGAAAGAGCAGAAGAACTAAATTGGGCGAACCAAGAGCTACTCAAAGCCACGAGACTGCTCAAAAAACGCAACCAGGAACTAGATCGTTTTGCCTACGTTACCTCTCACGATCTCAAAGCTCCCCTAAGGGCGATCGCCAATTTGGCATCTTGGTTGAGCGAAGATTTGGAAGGTCAACTATCAGAAGAAAATCAGCATCATTTGGCACTGATGCAGTCTCGCGTCAAGCGGATGGATGGCTTGATTCAAGGTTTGTTAAGGTATTCTCGCGTGGGGCGCAAAAGCAATTCTCTTGAGGTGATTCAAGTTAAAGATTTGTTAGCTAGGGTAATCGATTCGTTATCTCCTCCTCCTGAATTTAAAATTGCGATCGCCTCACCAATGCCAACTCTCAAAACCGACGTTATTTCTCTAGAACAGGTTTTTTCTAATCTAATTAGCAACGCGATTAAATATCATCATCAAAGTACGGGTACGATTGCGATCTCGGTGCGAGATCTCGGTAAGATGTATGAGTTTGCCATTGCCGATGATGGTCCTGGGATTGAACCCGAACATCACGAACGAATCTTTAAGATTTTTCAGACTTTGCAGGCAAGAGACACTTTTGAAAGCACGGGTATTGGCTTGTCTATAGTCAAAAAGATCCTCGAAGAGCGGGGTAATTCGATTCGAGTAGAGTCACAGCTAGGTAAGGGAGCAACCTTTTATTTCACCTGGAATAAATCAAATAAGCTTCATTCCTTAATTAGAGAAGATTTTGAGCTCTAGCTATCAACCCCAACTTGGGTTAATTATTAGCCATTGGGGGCAACTCTACTGTCCTAAACCAGTATTCGAGGAAAGTTTCTACTAACTGTCTCAGCTTACTTAGGTTCATTGGTTTGACCAAATAACCACTGGCACCTTGACGATAACAAGATTCAATATCTTTAGGATTAGAAGAAGTAGTTAAAACTATTACAGGAATACTTCTGAGTTCGGCATCTTGTTTGAGATTATTTAAGACATCTCTACCATCCGTACCTGGTAAGTTTAGATCTAGTAAGATCAAAGCAGGACGGGGATACATCCTAGGATCTTGATATGCCCCCTCGTGATAGAGAAATTCTAGGGCATCTTCTCCATCTTCGCAGCGATAGATCGAGCTGTGGATGTTTGCCTTGGCGATGGTTCTAGACAAAGCTGCAAAATCTTCATCGCTGTCTTCAACAATTAATAGTGGTTTCTGGCTCTGTTTCATTAACAATAATTACTGCAAGGTAAAATAAAAAGTACTGCCTTCTCGATAAACTGATTCTACCCAGATCTCGCCTCCATGACGTTCGACAATTTTTTTGGCAATAGTCAAGCCTGCCCCCGTACCGCCACCATATTTGTTTTGTCCATGTAAACGTTTGAAAATACGGAAAATAGACTCTAGGTGTTTTTCACGAATCCCAATACCATTGTCACGGACATAAAAAACCGTGGGCAGTTCCAGCTTGTTGAGACTCTCTAGGGTTTTCATTATTGTAGGATTGTGCTGAGGATCTAAATAGCCAATCTCAATAATTTTTTCAGATTTCTGATTATATTTAATGCCGTTACTGATCAAATTAGTAAATAGCTCGCTTACCTGAGTGCGATCGCAACTTACTGTGGGCAGAGGACGAGGAATATCAAACCGTACCTGTTTGTCTCTTTTGCTGACCTTGAGTACGTCAAGAACTCCAGCAACTAGCTGATTTAGATCCACAGGCTGCACCTGAAGCTCGGATCTACCCAAACGAGAATAGTGCAGTAAAGAATTGATTAAATCTTCCATGCGATGAGTCAACCGCATCAGGGTGTTTAGTTTATCTACCCCTTCAGAGTCGAGAGTTTGACCGTAATCTTCGATTAAAAAGCTGGAATAGTTATAAATACCTCGTAGTGGTTCTTTTAAGTCGTGAGAAGCAATATAGGCAAAGGAATCCAATTCGACGTTGCTGCGAGTTAACTCTTTATTGACCTGAGCTAGTTCGTCCGCTTTACGCAGTATGATACTAACTATCGAGCTACGCAACTCTAGTGCTGCTTCTACCTCACAGCTTTTCCACGGCAAAGATTTACATCTCACGGTTTCCTGCCACTTGGCAAAAGACTTACGGGGCAACAATCTTAAATTTCCCTGTTCATCGATGTCTGATGGTTTGTGGGGATTACCACCCCAATCTACAGTTTGAATTACTTCGGGACGAAACCAGATAATAAAGGTTTTTTGGACGCGAGAAATTAGTAAAGCCAATAATCCACTAGCAACCTCGTTGTTTGCCTCCGCAGCAGGATAAACTTGGGCTAAAGAATTAGTCTCGTATACTACTTCTTCATCAAACTGAGTTTCCAACCAGGGGAGCATAGCTTGGATTGCTCTTTCATCGGGAGTCTTGCCGATGAGAGTAGTTTCTGCTCCAAAAGACAATGCTACACCCGTTGCACCCACTAAATCTAGTAGATGAGCGGGGTTTTGAGTCAAGCCAGCTTTTAATTCTTCCGCTTGAGAAATAGTCTCGACAAATTTAGATTGAATAGACTTGAGCTTCATTCTGTAGTCTAAATCCTGATTGTCTTCTTTATTAGCCAACTCAAAGGAAACTACCTGTCCGAGCAATTCACAAACGGTACGAGTTTCATAGGAAACTTGCTTGGGCGTATTATGATGACAGGCAATCAAGCCCCAAAGCCGTTTGTTTTTGAGTAACGATATAGACATCGAAGCTGCCACGCCCATATTGGCTAGATATTCTGTATGTAGAGGCGACACGCTACGCAAAACTGACATACTCAAATCTAAAGGTTTTTGAGTCAGAGGATTAAACTGCGGGATTAATCCCACTGGTTCATAAGTAGCGTCGGGAATCAAACGAAGGAAATTTAGGGTATAAAGATGTTTTGCCTGCTTGGGAATATCAGTAGCAGGATAGTGGAGTCCTAAAAAGGGTTCAAGATCTTGTCGTGCTGCTTCAGCAATCACCTGTCCCGCACCCTCTCGGTCGAAACGATATACCATGACGCGATCAAAGCCCGTTATTTGCCTGACTTCTGTAGCTATGGTGTTACAAAGTTCTTCTAAAGTAAAGGTATTTTGAATTCTAGTGATCGGGCTTTTGACTAATTTATAAAAATCGAAAAAATTTACTTCCTTATTTGATTGACTGGGTTCGAGTTCGACTAAAACAATATCTTCATAACTATGGACGATCGCTTTAAAAGTCAGTTCTTTCCCTTCACCCGTTAGGTTGACCGACAAAGGGTTGATCTGCTCAAAATCTTCTGCCAGGCAGCCTTTAATTGCCCAAACCTGTTTTTCTCCTAACAGTTCACTTAAGGATTGATTTAATAGGCTTTGGGGTTCTCTGCCCAATATGTCCAGCGTATTCAGGCTAACTTGCAAAATCTTATATTCAGTAGCCGAGACTGCTAACAAAACTCCGTGGGGCTGAATTAAATTGGGAATATGGATCGGTTCGCGATCGCAGTTGGTGAGATTGACATCTTGTAAATCGAAATCGGTAGTCGCTGCCAGAATTTTTTGAGATTTTGAATACGTAGTCATGAATTAGGAATCAGTGAAAATAATCTCAGATTTTTTAGTATAAATTTACAGTTTAGCAAGGAAAAACCAGTGGTCATACAGAAGAAGCAGGAAAATACTTTCGATCGCTATCTTTCGGATGATGAATTTTACTCTGCTTCGTGGTGAACTTAGAGAAGCGGTTGTTTAATGGACACAAAAAAATGGATCTGAACAATATACCTCAGCAAAGCGGAAAGCTAATCAACAAAGTTACCAATGCCGTTGAGAAAACGGGAAAAAAAGTTGCTAACCAAGTTTCCAATGTCACCAATGGTCAAGCAGAAGAGTTGACCGAGGAGGCAATTCAGGGTGCAGTGTCTCAGGCTTTAAATATTTTACAAATTGCTGGAGACGAAGTACGGCAAAAAGATATTAATAGTGAGCGAGTTACTTTGGAAGTTACTGTAGGCGTAATTAACGTGGCTCATTTAAAGGTTGTTACCGATGTACCAAGCAAAGGCAACAAAAATAGTAACGATCGGGTTGATGTAGAACTAAGCTGATGGCTAATTGCTGGTCAACACGAATTCGTCTAGGAGTTAAAATAAAATTATCAAGAATTCTTGACAGTTTTTAAAGTCGCCAACAGTATTTGGGTTATTTCATCAAGATCTTGATAAATATTGTTATAAGATTTTAAGTCTATATATCCAGTATCTCTTAATAAAGAAAGCCAATATTTCGACAAGATACAATTTCGATAGGCAAAAGAAATATTGGCACGTTTTTCGGCAGTGGAAATTGACTCAATCGCTTCTAAGATAGTCGCTCCAATACTTGTCCCACTTTTCAATAGCTGTTCGGACAAAACAAACTCTTTTTTTTCTTCAATCAAATACCGATGAGCGTTGATAATTTTGATGGCAAATTGATAAGCTCTACTATAGGCTATGTTTTTTTTCATCTTTTTTTAGCAGATCAAATAATAAAGTAAGCCAGTGATAAAGTAAGCCAGATACTGCAATTAGGCGATCGCTGTGGTCAACCAAACTAGGCGAGCTTCATTAATATTTATATTCTAACAATTACTTTTGTACTTCTCTTGTTGCTCAACTTAGCATAAGTATGACCTAGATACTTAATTATTTCACTACCGAAGGCGACGGAGCGTTTAAAGTCCGCTGAAGGTTTGGAGACTTGGAGACAACAAGAGGCTGTGTAGAGCGCGCTTCGTGTTTGCCTCGTCATCTCGTCACCTGATTCATAGCATTCTTGCCAAGTAGGTAGGCACAATTAAAGTTAATTAGCCAAAAGCGTTATTTGTCATTTGTCCTCAGTCATTAGTAAAAGTTGGCACCATGTTTATGTTGATTAACATACTGTAGTTGATTCTCACCGACTTACTTGGCTGCAAATTCATAATCACCGTTGTCAGTTTTATCGACTATGTATCAAATAAAAATTATCTGCTGTTGTAGGTTGGGTTAGGCAAATCTTTTTAATGGATTCTGTTGTTTAAATTTTAGTTTAGAATAATTTAATTAGATCGAATTTAACTGCTGTGAAAATCAATTGAGCGACAGTTTATTATGAGCAGGACATTTAATCTAATCGAGATGGATGTAATAAAGCAAGACAAATCACGAAGGAAATTGTCAACAAAAGCAAATTATATAGCTCTAATTGTTATGTATTTTTGACCAGAACAATCTTATCAAAACGAACGGCTCTGCAAGGTACTACCAATCAAACATCCCCTAACTACTATTACCCTAAGAAGCTGCTAAATAAGCCATATGATAAATATATCAAAAGCTAGGCAATTAAGCCTAACCTTGATATATCTACGTTAAGACATTGGATTTTGCTTGCTAACGCTTCTGGACTAAGAAACAGTAATAATTAATCAAGTTTGTTGGGCTTGGTATTTGATTATCATAAAGTTTATTAAAATACGAGGTCAAACTAGACTAAACACCAATAAAAAAAACTTTAACCAAAAACAGCTGTTTGATAATTTAATTAACAACAATCCATCGATAGTTATAGATAAACTCGCGCCAGTGCTAGATAATGACGTAAACTCGTTGTCAGATAGTTGTCCGACCAAAACATTAGCCAAAAATTTACATTTATAATTCTCCCTTAGATAGATGAATTATGTTGTAGCCAATGCCAATATTATTTTAGAAAACCTATTGAATCTCAGCTTTTTTAAGACAGCCTAGACAAGCTTCTCAAAGTTGATTGAAAATTTCTCAGAACACTAAAGAACGAAACTATGAACAACAATTTCTACAAACGTGCTGCTGGACTATTTTATAGTCGAGACGAAGCAGAAAGAGCAGTTCGCGCACTCAAAGATGCAGGCTATGATATGGACAGAGTATCTGTCATTGCCAGAGATGCCGATAATATCGGAGGACACGAAACTACAGAAGAAGTAGGCAACAAAGCGGATGAGGGTGCTGCTACTGGAGCGGTAACTGGTGGAGCATTAGGCGGTATTACTGGCTTACTAGTAGGGCTGGGCGCGCTAGCAATTCCTGGTATTGGACCTATTTTGCTGGCTGGTGCAGAGGCAACGGCGATCGCAACTACCCTGGCTGGTGGCGCAATTGGTGCTGCTGCGGGTGGATTGATTGGTGCCTTGATTGGTTTGGGAATTCCCGAAGAGAAAGCCAAAATATATAGTGACCGTGTCAAAGGTGGTAGCTTTCTCGTCATAGTTAACGGAACAGCAGCCGAGATTGCCCGTGCGGAAACTATTATGCAACAACATGGCGTGGAAGAGTTTGGCATCTACGATGTTCCAGGAGCAAAAGCAACTGCGGTTACTGATGTAGATGAAGATCTTAGAACCAGAACTGATATAGCTGATGATGAGAAAATCAGACTATATGAAGAACGTCTAATGGTCAACAAGCAGCGTGCTAAAGCTGGAGAAGTATCCGTTGGTAAACGTGTAGAGACAGAAACGGCTAGTGTTGCTGTTCCCATTGAGAAAGAACGAATCGTTATCGAACGTAGTGACGCTACAGTAGGCACGGTAGTTAGCCCTGGTACGGCTGATTTCGCCGAAGGTAAAGTAGCAGAAGTTGAGCTTTACGAAGAAACCGCTGATATTAAAAAGCAGGCTTTTGTACGTGAAGAAGTAAGCGTTCGCAAAGAAGTAGAGCAAGAAACCGTTCAGGCTAGCGAAACTATTCGACGTGAAGAATTAGAAGTTGATGCAGACGGTGACGTAATCGAACGCTAAACCAAGTCGAAACATATGTACAATACCTGCCACTATGCCTTCGTGTGTAGGGTAGGTTTAGATTGCATAGACCTATTCCAATTAATCAAACTAATTATTACTTAAGGAAGCAAGAAGATAATGAATAAACTAACAATATTTTTACTAGGTACTACCTTACTTTTTGGTGCAGTGGGTTGTGATACAGCAAGAACTAGTGCAGATGCGCCAGATTCTATTGGTGACGAAGTAGAAGAACCTGCTCAAGTTGAAGAAACCCTAGAGGATGCTACCAGTGAAGTTCGTCAAGAACAATTAAGTTCTGATATTCGCGCCAGAGAGCAACGCAATGATGTCATAGGCGAACAAGAAGTAAGAGACGATTCTGACCTAGAAAGCGAAATCAGAGCCAAACTAGAAGCCAATATTCCTCGCTCTAAATTGACTATTGAAGCAGAAAACGGTGATGTATTTATTGCAGGGACTGTTCCTGGAGAGAAAGAATATTCAACCATCGAACCTTTGGCTCAAGAAATCACTGGTGTTAACAGCGTTAACATCGAGCAAGTAGAGATCGTACCAGAAGCTGAATCCTAAAACGGCACTTAATACTGATAGTGTAGCAATCGGTTTAAGCCTGCTACTGTAACCAAGGCAACATCGAAATATGGGCGATCGCACTCTAGAATAATGGCGATCGCCCATCGAATTTAAAGTTTAATTTTAGTCGTGTAGCGAGTTTTTTTCGCAAGTTTATTTCAAAATAATATCATGGGGGTCTTAGGCAGTTGAATCCATTTTTAGAAACCATAATAGCCTCAGTTGTTGGCTATGCAGCTATTGTTCTCATCTTGAGGATATCGGGTAAGCGAACTCTAGCCAAATGGAATTCTTTTGACTTTATCGTCACCATCGCCCTCGGTTCAATTCTAGCCAGTATCCTGTTGTCTGTTCAAGATGTTTTTGGCAAGGCAATTCTGGGGTTTGCGCTGCTAGTGTTGTTTCAATATGTTATTACCTGGATTTCTGTCCGTTCTTCGCTCATCCAGAAACTAATAAAAGCAGAACCCTCACTATTACTTTTTCGAGGCGAAATGCAGCATGAAGTTATGCAACGAGAACGAATTGCTGAAGGAGAAATCTTAGCAGCTCTGCGGGCTAGCGGTATCTCGGCAATTGAAGATGCAGATGCGGTAATATTAGAAACGGACGGCAGCTTTAGCGTAATTCAAGACATCGATCATAGCTCCGCTTCGGCACTGAAGGATGTCAAAGAGTTCGACCGCACTAAGCTAGCATAGCTCGCCAATAAATTCCACGACAAATTAATCTGAAATTCTTTGGCTTACTTTTCAACTAATACGATCTCAACTAAAAAAACCATGGAAAATTTTTCTTTAGATAACGACTCGCAAATTACTACCAACCGAGTAGATGACGCTGAAAACGTGGCAAAACTATTAGAAGATCATCAATTTTCTTTATTAGAAGAAAAACTAGTGGTGAAACGTCGTAAGCAAAAAGTAGGAGAGGTAGTTGTTCGCAAAAAAATTGAGACTAAAATGATTCATCTACCGATTCGCCGTGAAAAGCTAATTGTGGAAAAAGTAGGTGTAACAGATGAACATTTAGCAGAGATCGATTTAGGAGAAGGAGAAGTTAATGGCGTAAAGTTTAGCGAGATAACAGGTGCTAATGATATTTATCTGGCTCAAAGCAACTTTGTTTCACCAGAAGTAGCCCAAGAATTGCTAACAAAAATTGTTAATACTTCTACTACGGCAAATATAAAAATGCGCTTAGAAATAGTTACCGACAATTCTGAATTACAAGAAACTTGTCAGGATATATGCGATCGCTAGATTGATTATGATAATCAAGTACTAGTTTTTTAAAAAACTACCAGATTTTTCAATTGTTTATGAGCAAAGTTTCATTGCATCTATAGACAGAGGTAGGGATTTTTTTTGACTACTAATATGAATAATAGCTAGGGGTAAATTATCCCGATCGCAAGAAACATAACAGACTTTAAAACTTAAACAAATGGCATATCAAACAACAGCAGGCTGGTCGCTTATTAGTTCAGGACTTACCACCCTTTTTCTCAAAATTATTCCTGGAGACTCTTTGTGGTGGGGAATTCTTTTATTAGCCTTGGGTGGTGTTGTGCTTTTTGTGCGGAAAAAAGATGTTGCCAAGAGCTAAATTGGCATTAACGAATGAGTAACTAGTAACAACAAATCTAGCCATCCTAATATGAAATAGAAAAAAGAATGCTACGAATTAGATGAGGTGGTGAAGAGGTGACGAGGTGAATTTTATAGCTAATGTATAACCACTCTCCAAGTCTCCCCATCTCCCAATTACCCCCACCTAAACTGAATCATTGTTAAACCCAATTTCAGTAGTAACTACTTGAGAAGAAGATTGAGTGGCATCTGGAGAATTCGCATATTTGGTTAATTTTGATTGGTGTTGATGCTTTTGACTAAGCGACCTTGCATGACCGTCATGGAAGCGATCGCGACTTCCATCTTGTCTGAAATTACTTTTATTATTCCAATTACTAAATACATCTTTAATTAAAACTTCCTCAATCCACACCTGAGCAACCACGGCGAGGGGCAAAGCCAAAAATAGACCAATAAAACCAAAGAATACTGCAAAGGTAGCCTGAGCTAGTAGAGTGATTGCTGGTAGTAACGACACCTGCTGTTTCATCACCAAAGGTGTCAAAATATTACTTTCGACCTGCTGAATCAAAACATAAAGTATTAACACTCCAACAGCTTTCCAAGGCGTATCGATTAAAGCCAAAATAATCGGTGGGATACAGCTTAGGGTAGGTCCTAAATTGGGAATAAAGGTTAGTAAGCCAGCCAGCAGCGCATTGGCTAACGGCAGTGGCACTCCCAAAATGGTCAAACCAAGCCAGCTAAGAACGGTGATGACCAGCATATTAAACAAGATCCCCTTTGTCCAGCCAACCAAAGAGGTTTCGCATTTTTTAAGAATTTTGGCAGCGCGACGACGATAGAAAGAAGGAACAAAAGCCAAAAACAATCGTACATAGGGACGTGGACTAGCAAGCAACATAATTGTGACTACCGTAACCAGCAGGATGTTTAAAATGATCCCCAGTGAATCAGTAAAAATAGCGTAAAAGTTACTTAAAAGCTGACTTACCACACCAGGCAAATTACGAGTAACATTTTCTAATCTTTGGATTTCTCCGACTAGCTGTTCGGGTACTTGTCTTTGTAGCCAATTTAGCCAGGCTTCTACCCGATCTACTGCTTGAGGCAATAAATATAGGGACTCCTGCACCTGATCGATAAAAGGAGGGATAATTGAAAAAACAAAAATAATCAATACCATCACAAGAAAAGCCAGGGAAAGAAAAATTGCTACTCCCCTTTTTTTTATGCCTTCCTTCATCAAAAACTCAACTAGGTAGTTGATTGCCGTTGCCAAGGCTACCGCTGCAAAAGCTAGCAACAGAATAAAGCGAATTTGCCATATGATATAGATGGCAATTAACAGCGCGATCGCACCTACAAGATTACTAAAACTCAAAATACCCCCATTCCGCTATAGTTAAAACCAATTATTAATAAAATAAGACTAATAACAAGAAAATTACATTTTTTGAAAAACTTATTAATTCCTACAAATCCCATTATCTAATGACTTTTTCATCAATCAAAGGATATATTTTTAAAAAAACAAAAATTAACTATTTATTCACAAACCTAATAAACAATCTTTTAAAACTATTGAGTAGCAGAACGTATAGTTTGACAAATTTCTTTAAAAAAAGGGGGATTTATATTCCTAAGGATTGATTTATTATCAATTTGTGAATAATAAGCTGTGATTAGAGAATGAAAAATCTACTTATACATTCAGAAAACAAAGGAAACTAATAGATGAAGCTATCAAATATATATAAGCTATCAGGAACGGGTTTACTTGCTATGAGTTTGGCAATTATTCCTTTTACTAAGTCAGGGCTAACACAGGTAAATACCGATCCAGATGTTGCAGTAATAGAAACAGAAGATGACGGTTTTGACTGGGGTTGGTTAGGGCTACTAGGTCTGTTGGGACTTGGGGGGCTGGCTGGTAAAAGCAACAAGAGCAGTCATCACGAAGTAAGAAATACCGAGCCTTTCCCCGAAGCGCCCGCTAGTCGTAGCGACTCTCAACATCGTTAGTCTGAAAAATACAGGTTTGAACGAAGTTGCCAACTAAATGTATATTATTACTACTATAGTTTCATTTTCGTTCATTTTTTTTAATAAATAATAAGAGGAATATTAAAATTAATTAAATTTTAAATATAGCAATAAACAGCTCGCCCTTTCACTTTAGAAGAAAGTAATTAACTAAAATATCCTTGTAGTCTCTAAAAATTTTGAATAGAAATAATAATAAAATTAATTTACCAAAATATTTCCTTAAACAACTAACAAACGATGACTATCTATTGATATTTTAGGCTTGAAAAATGGCTACAGCACTTCAGCGTTTAAAAAACTGGATTTTTGAAAGTCGTAGCTTCCTATTTTCCTGGTATACAAAAGATCGCGATCGTCTTCAAGAACCAACAAAATCTTTGGTGGAATTACCACCAGTTTTAAGAAAAAAACTAACTATAGCAGCCCAAAAGTTACCCAATGATCCTGTAAATACTGAGACAATTCGCTCTTTGATTGATGAGGCATTTGAACAATGGCGCGATCGTGAAACCCACCTAGAAGATAATCTCCCCAAAAATGCCGAAAATTCAGTCGTAATTGTCACTAACCCTGTAATGGTGGTATCGCGTATTGTCATTGAAATTATCGAAGCTTGGGCAACCCAGAAACAAGTGACAGTCAAAATTCTTCCTTGGAATAGTAGACCAGCAGACCCCGATTCAATTCAATCAAAGCTACAGCATTATATCGAGCAAGACCCAGCAGATGCTGCTAAAAAAACCGAAGTAATGGTAATCCCCAATCTTAGCTGGTGTTTTCTCCGCGCAATGGATGGCTTGGACGGTATTGATTATCTACAAAAGATGCTCCTGCATGACTCTTCAAGATTTTGGATAATTGCAGCGGGTCAAGTTACGTGGGACTACCTCAATTCAATATCCGATCTAGAAGCAGATTGTGGTCGGGTTTCATCTTTACCCAAACTAGAAAGTGATAGCCTGTGCCAGTGGCTTGCGCCGATTATATCGGAATTAGATATTACCTTTGCCGATCCGCGTTTAGAATCAAAAATATTGGATGCAGACAAAGATGCGGAAACTATCTATTTTGAAGATTTAGCCTCAATTTCTCAGGGGGTAAGCGTTATTGCTTTGCACACTTTTTTAGCTTCCGTTACCTATGAACCTTCTGAAGAGGATGAGCCAGGTATTCTCGAAGCTCAAAACCCAGAATTACCCAACCTACCAGAGTTAACCTCAACGGATCACTATCTGCTATATTTTCTGTTGCTTCACGGTGATATAACATTGTCTGCTTTGGCACATAGTCTTGGAGACAGGGAATCTAGAGTAAGAAAGCGCATCAAAATATTGCGTAACGAAGGTTTAGTTGAAGAAAATGGTGAGGTTCTCAAGATAAATCCAATTTACTATCCCAAATTAAAACAAGAATTAATTAATAATAATTTTGTGATTAACGAATTTGAATAATGAATATACATTTTCAGTTCTTCGTCTTAGCTCAATCTGCTGGTGATGCGGTTGAGAAAACTGCTGCGGGAACGAGAGAAATTCTGACGAGAATTACTACTTTAAAAGTTACTCAGGCATTGATAGTTTTATTACTTTGTTATGTAACGTTGAAGTTGATTGACTGGTTGGTCGAACTGATTTCCGAGAGAATCGCTAGGGAATGGCGATTGCAGGTCAAGCAAATCTTGCCTTTTCTCCGCACGATAGTTTTGACCACCACCGTGGTAACTTTGATGAATTTGTTTCTCAATTTATCGCGAGAAAACATACTCGCCGTTACGGGGGCGATCGCGGTGGCTTTGGGCTTTGCTTTTAAGGATTATGCTAGTTCGATTGTGGCGGGATTTATCGGGATTTTTGAAGGTTCTTATCGGGTGGGCGATCGCGTAAAAATTGGCGATGATTATGGTGAGGTAGTTAGCTATGGACTACGAGGAATTCAGATTAAAACTCCCACTGATAATTTAGTTACCGTTCCCCATAACAAAATTTGGACTGAAGCAATCTCCAACGCTAATACAGGAGAGCTAGAAGCCCAGGTGGTAACGGAATTTTATTTTGCTCACGAAGTAGATACGGAATTGGTGACAAAGATCCTATATCGAGCAGCCCACACCAGTAGGTATACTCAATTAGAACTGCCAATTGTAGTAGTTATGGCAGAAACCCCCTATGGAACTCATTTCAAGCTCAAATCCTATCCTCTAGATGCCCGTGACGAGTTTATCTATCAAACCGACTTGACCAACAAAGCTAAACTTGCTTTTGCTAAATATCATTTGGCTTATCCTCGCCTACTCGGTCTCGAACCAGAACCCAAGAAGTAGTTTGGCTTTCAGTAGTTGACATCCATCGGTAGAAATATTAACGTACTAATTAATATAATAAGCGTAAGCGATTGGCAATTATCTGTGAGTAAAGATCTTGGTAGAATTCTATTGGCGAAAACCAAAACCATAGCTCAAAGTTGGATTGAGGCAATTCGTGAAGATGTAGATATTGAAAGTTCTAAACAACTTGAATATGAGTCGGTACGCAATAGCATTCCGTTGGTGATTGAAGCTCTGGCTACACTGCTTTCCCAGTCTATAAACAATCAGCAGCAGAAGCTAGAAAATTATAGCTTTGAACATGGGGTTGTGCGAGCCGAACAGGACTATGACGTTGCAGAAATGGTTCGAGAATATGGTTTGTTGCGTAAGGTTATCTTTACAGTTTTAAAATCAGATTTGATAGCTAGCTCGCCAGATGAAATACTGCAATCGATAGAACTAATTGATTCAGTAATAGATCGAGTCATTTCTCTATCTTTAGAAAGCTATCTTGCAACGCGCCTGGAAGAACTAGAGCGGGTAAGAGGACAGCTATTGCTCACTAACCAAGAACTGACGCGCTTAGTAGAATCACAAAGAGAAGATGTTTCTTATTTGGCACACGAACTAAAATCTCCTCTCAATTCCATCATGGGTTTTTCCAACTTACTATTGCAGCAACAGCAAAAACTTACTAGGGACTCGGAGACATCCCTTAGTCTACAGTGTACTGAAAAAGTAATTACCAACAGCAAACAACTACTACGCCTGATCAACGACGTTTTAGAAATCTCTCGTTACGAAGCGGGAAAAATGCCGTTGAATTTAGAACCTACAGACGTGCGATCGCTTATTACCTTGGTAGTAGAGGCTTTAGAACCCTCTGCCGAGCAAAAAAACCTAGAATTAATTGTTGATTGCGATCGCGCTCCCGAACAGGTGCTAAGCGATCCCTTAAAATTACGGCAAATTATTACTAACCTAACGAGCAATGCTATTCGCTATACTGAATCGGGACTTGTGAAAATAACCTGTTTGATGACCGACGATCGGCAGTGGTATATTGCTTTTTCCGACACGGGCATCGGCATCGCTCCAGAACTTAAAGCTCAAATTTTTAAACCTTACTATCGAGCGGGCGCAGTTGACGATTATTCTCCCGACAGCACTGGCTTGGGTTTGGCAATTGTCGAGCGATTGGTAAAATTACTTCAGGGTGAAATAAGCTTGGTTTCCGAACCAGCAGAGGGTTCTATCTTTACCGTAACCTTTCCCCTAGAGATTACCAATGTGGCATAGGCATTGCACGATGACGGTTGATGAGGGTTTAGAGCAAACAGATGTCTACCCCAGGGGTCAAAGAGCTAAAAAATCAGACAGATTATTCAGTCAAACCACCAAACGCACCTTTAAGTGCTGCAACTGCATCTTCTGCTGCTGCCCAAATCCCAGCTTCGGGTTCTTCTCCGACTAACTGGCGGACACCGTAAAAGTAGATGGCACCTTTTAATTGCTCTTGGTGGGCGCGATTTTTGAAATTTACTTTGTTGATGGGATCGATTAATTTCTGTAGAATGCCATCGGTTGCTTGAGCTGCTTTGTGGACTAATAAACCAGTCATGGTTAACTGGTGTTTTAAACCCTCATGCTGCATAAATTTTTCGTATAGACTCATGCTATCTTCAGACATTACGCCTTCAATAGTCTGAATCATATTGGTTACTGTATCGTTAGGGTCAGAAGACATTTCTAGTTCGGTAATAGCTTCATTGATCGCAGTCAAACTTTTGCGATCGTCTTCCAACATATCTGTTAGCGTTTCCGTAACTTTCTGGTTATCTTTGCTTGCTGCTAAGAGTTTTTCTTGATTAGAGATCATTAAGTTTTGCAGAGCTTTCATGTCTGCTAACTTGGTAGCGATCGCATTTTTTTTGGTGGCATCTAATGTTGCTGCCATAATTGTTTATTACTCCTATGTTAAATAAGTGTCGTTCTATGCTGTCAGTGTTACGTGAATCAACAGCAGAAACATCATCCTTCTGGTCGATCGCCGAGAAAATCCTCCCAGAGAAATAGTTATGTGGTTTTTTGGCTGATTTTAGGCTTTTTGGCGAGCTAGGGGTAGTCTGTACCATGGCAGGTGAGGATATTGATGGTGTTCCCAATGGTAGCCAAAGTGATAACAGGTAATAAAAGATAAAAACACGGGATAGTCATTGCTTTTGGCGCGATGGCGATCGCGATAACCTTCTTTTCGGTGACGATGGGGCAGAAATATCCCAAAGGTAAATAGTTGCAAAGAACTAATCACAATGGGAATTACCCAAAACAAAAATATATTGGCGATCGCAATATGCAGGAAGATAAAAATCCAGAAAAAAACCGTCATCCCCCAAAACAAAATCCAGAACTGCATCCCCTTCTGGTAGTCTTTCATAAAGCTGCCATACCAGAGAAAAAAGTTGTTGGGATCTGCTGGATAAAAGTCGGGATCTTCGGTAGTGGCGGGACAGCGATGATGTTGTCTATGATTTTTGGTGAGGGTTTTATAGGGCAACAGGGCATACAAAAATGAAGCTAGATAGCCCATAAAATCATTAACTCTTTGGTTTTGTGCCACAACTCCATGTATGGATTCATGAATGATAATAAATATTCCCGTATGTAGAAAAGACCTTAGCCACATTCCCAAAATTATTAGAATCAAGGAAAGATTGGAAAGATCTAGCCTCAAAAAAAATATCAGGCTGGCAAACCAAAGAAATAGAATTGTAATAGCTATAGTCAAACTAACTAAGGAACTATCTGGATTGGCTAAATTTACCGCAGTCTCATCGGACATAGATTGACTAAATATTACTGGGGGCATTTTCTGCTGCTGTTGTTTGTTTTTCGAGTTTTATAGTTGCAATTAGTTTTTCCAACTGTCGAACAGATAATTTTGATTCTTGTTCTTGAATTATTAAAGCTACCAAATGAATTATGGCAAAGGCGATCGCAGCCAGGGAAAGAACATAACTATGAATTGTATAAAAACGTATAATAGTTGTGGTATTGATTCCTCCTCCACCCGTGAGAACATTAGCAACGGTTTCTCCGATTAATGGAATAGAGGCGATCGTTCCCAATTCTACTTTCAAACGCCAATAGCCCAACTGATTCCAGCCAAGAATCATTGCCGTCCAACCCAAACCAATGGTCGATAGCGTTAGCAAGATCCCACTAATCCAGGCAGTTAACCAGCTACTTCTAAACTGTCTGCCCAAAAACATAACCACGAGCTGAATCAAAGCCACCACAATAATTCCGTTACCCGCTAAATTGTGTAGGCTATAAATAAAACCGCCATTAGGAATCTCGTTGATAATTTTCGCTAAAGATCGATAGGCATTACCCGCTGTGGGTTCGTAATTAAATCCAATTAAGATACCCGATATAGCTGCTATAAATGCCAAGGTTATTGTTGCTACTGATAGGATAGTTGCCGTTCGCCGTAAAACAAAATTTGGTTGAAAATTCATTGTTAGTCGTGGTGTGAGGGAAGCAGTACCACATTCTCATTAATTAAAGACTGGATAATTTAGGAAGATGATGAAGTGCTATTGATAAAAAATAAGAGATTTCGGCAGGATTAATTATCCAACAACCTACTCTCTCTTATATTTTACAGTCGCTGAAAAAACATCGATTCAAATTGTGGAGTAATTAGATCGATAATCTAGCTAGACTACTACATGATACCTAATTGCCCCAAAATACCTTGACCAGTAGCCATTTCTACAAGTATAGCCGATACAAAGCCAATCATGGCTAGACGACCGTTCCACAGTTCAGCGAATCTAGTGAATCCTAATTTTGGTTCTGGAGTTTGAACTGGAGTTTGCATTTTGATAAACCTCGTATAATTTCTCTAAGTTTGTTTCGAGCAGCACTATGACCCTTGGGTATAGTGAGCTTTGCATTAATTAACTTCAATGTAACGAAATATATTTTTTAAACCCTCTATCATCAGTCGTAAGATTCTTTTGTTTTACAATATTAATTTTATTAGCTATTTATCAGTTTGTTGTTAAGGTTCTCTTGGCGATAGTTGCACAACAACTATGGCATCTGTGTAAACTTGTGATCTTAAATCCGTTTGATTGCCCGACTTTGAAAATTAGCGATCTGGTTCGGGAAATCCCCCCAAAGGGCTGATTATTGAATATATTGACGATCAAATAGATCTCAATTTGACCTTAGCTGCGATCGCTTCTAAGTAGGTGGGGGTAATTAAATAGAAGATAATTAGTTGGCTTGGGGAGATAGGGAGTTGGGGAGTTAGGGAGATAGGGAAGAAACAAGATGTTTGGGTGTTATAAATTATTGTGCCTACCTACTTATCTAAAGATTTATAATTTTTCAGATTGTAGACAATGGTTAGACAGTGAAGCGCGAAACTCTTCTATTTCTGCTTGTAGCCAGGCTGTTTCTTGACTAGTCAAAAAAACCTTTGGTAAAGATATTTTTACAGCTTTATACCTGAAAGATTCTTGATGCCAGTGTTGGATAACTTTTTTAGCAACGGTAAGGCGATCGCCCTCAAAGAGAATCTGAGTTGTAAATAGCAACTGCTGAATAAAATTATGCTTAAAAAATAATTCTAAGACAAAATCTATCGCTATCAAAGCTAGTGAAAAAGAGGGAATAGACAAAATATTTCCTGAAGCGATCGCCAAAACAAACAACAATAACAACAAATACTCAAACAACTTGTAACCAGAATCCTTTTTTGTAGTTAAAAATATATTGGCAAACCAGATAATTAGATAAATCTTACCTAGCCAAAAAACAGATACTAGAATTGCCAGCCTGTTTAACATTGATAGAACTCCCCATCCCGCCCAAAAATAGAACACGGAATTAACTCGCTTTCTTTGGTATGGCGGAGGAATATCGATAATCAATTGTTCGTCTATTTGACCGATCTTTATTGAACTATACCGTGGCTTGACTATAAGCTCATAATGAAAATCTTTAAGAGATTTCTTTTCCTGTAATACTAATAGTGCTGCTTCAGCTTTAGGAAAACGCTGCTTTACATTTGGTTCGATTAATTTATCTATCCAGTTGGCAAAGCTGGGTTCGATCTGCACTGTATTTCTAAACTTAATTTTTAGCTTTTTTTGGGGTAATTCCGCAGGAGACTTACCAGTTAATAAAAATAATAAAGTACTTCCCAAGCCATACAAATCGGTAGATAGTGTTGCGCCTCCGCGAAACTGTTCGGGGGACATATAACCATAAGTCCCAACTACAGTACTACCCATAACCGTATGGTGATAAGTATCCTGTACTGCACCGAAATCAACTAAAAATAGTTTACCCGTATCGGGTTGATAAATAATATTGTTTGGTTTAATGTCTCGATGAATTACTGGTGGGGTTAGCTGCTGTAAATAAACTAATATTTCTAATACTCGTTGGGCAAGATCTTTGACTGTTTGCTCGTCTGGTTGCCAACCTTGACTAATTAGATGCGCTAAAGATTGACCAGGAGCTAATTCTTGTACGATATAAAAATAAACCTCACTGGCTGTTTCAACTTGAAAGTAATCAATATATTTAGGAATAGCAGGATGATTTAATTGTTGTAAGATTTTGGCTTCCCGTTCAAATAATTCGATCTTTTTCCAATCATCTAACCCAGTCAGAGATAAAGCCTTAATCGCAACTTGTTCGCCAGTTTTTTTGTCTACTGCTGCATAAGTAATACCACTTCCACCCTGTCCTAATTTGTTAAGGATGGAATAGCGATCGCTGATTAATTTCATTTATTTAAAATTGTTTTCTTGAAGAAACTGTTTTACTTTTAAATATTGTTGCTCGCTTAGGTGATGTAGCTGCTTAATTTTTTCTGGATTTAAATCATGGATATCTGCACCACTGCTAATTAATAGTTGTGCAACATCTCTATTATTGCTAACTATCGCTATGGAAAGCGGACTTTGACCTTGATTATTCTTGATATTAATATCTGCACCATGAGCAATTAATAGTTTTACTAACTCTATATTTTTTTTGTGAAACAGAGGTGTTTTACCTCGATTATCTTTAGAGTTAACCTCAGCACCATTGTCAATTAAAATCCGAGCAGTATCTTTATCTCTAACAAAATGTAAAGGAGTCTGACCATAATCATCTTTAATATTAACCTCAGCACCATTAGCTATTAAGATCTCTACAATGTTCAAATTGTGATTTCCAAATATAGGAGTTCGTCCGTTTATTTGGCGAGCATTAACATCTGCACCACGATCGATTAAAATCTGTGCAGCATCTGTAAGATCGTAGCGAAGCGCATAATCTAAAAGACTATGGTTTTTGTAATTAATATCAGCACCGCGATCGATTAATAGCTTGATAATTTCTAAATCATTTTTCCTTTTTTTTCTAGCAAAATATGCACCATATTTATTAGAGGACATATTTGATATTGCATAAAACAAGGGTGTTTTCTCCGATATGTCTGGTGCATTAACATCAGCCCCGTATTCGATTAATAACTTAGCTGTTTCATATTTATTTTCCATCACAGCTATATGCAATGCTGTTCTGTCTATTCGCACGGGAGTAGAAACATCAACTACCCGAACGAGGTAATTGTTGTTTAGTAGTAAGTGTTCGACAATTTCTATATTTTCATTTTTATCCCAAATAATGCAAAAAAATAGAGAGGTTAATCCCGCTTTATTAAGATCGTTTATATTGCCACCTTGTTGAAAAAAACGATGGCTAACTTCATTAGAAGACATATTATTAGGATAGAAACCCAAGCGACCAAGAAAGAACCATTTATGGGAATTAACACCTAAAATTAAACCTGCTGCTAAAACCGTAATACCAACAACAGTAATTAGTTTTTTTTGTTTCTTTCTTCTGCTAATAAATAGCTCGGTTAAAGCAACGTTAGCATCACCGAATCTATCTTCTAAATCTGGTTCTAAAATCTTATCTAGCCAGTCAGCAAAACTTTCGGAAATATTGACGGAGTTACGGAAATTAAGCTTGAGAGTATCTTGGGGTAACTCCGCAGGGGATCTATGGGTTAGTAAATAAAGTAAGGTTGCGCCCAGGCTATATAAATCCGTGGCGGGTAAAGCTTTTCCGCGAAACTGTTCGGGAGACATATAGCCATAAGTTCCAACTACGGTGCTACCCTGCATCAAGGTGTTGTAGTAAGTGTGTTGTACTGCACCAAAATCGACTAGATATATTTTCCCGTCGTCGCTACGTATTAAATTATGGGGTTTGATATCCCGATGAACCACAGGGGGATCTAAAGAGTGGAGATACGCCAGGATTTCTAATACTTGTCGGGCAATATTTTTTACTTCGGCTTCGCTAGTGCGCCAGCCAGACTCGACTAACTGAGCTAAAGACTTTCTTGGTGCTTGTTGCTGTACGATATAAAAAGCCTTATCTGTAGCAGTTTCGAGATCGAAGTAGTCAATATACTTGGGAATTGCAGGATGGTCTAATTTGGCTAATACTTCTGCCTCCCGTTGAAAAAGCTCGATTTGTTTCCAGTCCCCAAGCTGTTTGAGAGAGATAACTTTAACAGCCACAGAGTCTTCTGTAGCAAGTGCGATCGCTCGATACGTAACCGCCACTCCACCTTTACCCAAAACCCCCGTGACGCGATATTTACCATCAATGATGTCCCCTGGCTGATGAATACCAGTATGAGAATGCTCTGTCATGATCTTAAAACAAACATACTTCTGATTCTATGTTGCCTTAAGAATCAAGAAAATGACACGTACTGGAAAAATAAGTCATATCAAGTTCGGGTAAAGAGTTAAAATTAGGTAGGTGAAGTAGGAAGTAGGGAGTAGGAAGTAGGAAGTTTTCTAAACCCAGTTCAAACTAGTACATGGATGCATCTTGTATTGAAAGTAATCATCCGTACTTGATATCAAAAGTCAAAACTTAAGAGTTAAAAGCCAGTGGTTTAATTTCTGCTAAATCTAAAATATTAGGTATTAAGTCTTCGCGTTTTACCGCCATTAGATGTACTCCCTGACACATAGTTCGGGCTAATTTGACCTGTTCGGCAGCAATTTTCATTCCCTCTTCCAGCGGTTTGTCCGCATCAGCCAAACGTTCGATTGTGGTGTCGGGAATATTTACCCCTGGAACATATCTATTAATAAACTGAGCATTCTTAGCCGATTTGAGGAGAAATATCCCAGCCAAAATCGGTTTGTCGCTAATACAGGCAATTTGGTTCATGAATTTGTCCAGCTTGTCAAAATCAGTAATCATTTGACTCTGAAAAAATTGCGCCCCCGCCTCCAGCTTTTTCTCAAATCTTTTCTGTAAACTAGACCAGCTTTTGAGTTGTGGATCGACAGCAGCACCTGGAAAC
This sequence comes from Pleurocapsales cyanobacterium LEGE 10410, assembly GCA_015207195.1. Classification (GTDB taxonomy): domain Bacteria; phylum Cyanobacteriota; class Cyanobacteriia; order Cyanobacteriales; family Xenococcaceae; genus Waterburya. The sequence continues at coordinate 14,361 of JADEXJ010000042.1, read as the reverse complement.
AGGTTGAGGGCTTCATCGGGCATTGCCTTATCGTTAAAATCGACTCCGCTATTGAGTTTGCCAATCAATTTGAGTAGCCTAACAGATTCTAGTTCAAACACCCCACGGGACTTCTGATGATCGCCAGCCTTAACAGGATCTCCTGTAAGTGCCAAAACATTGCGAATACCCAAAGCATAAGCACCCATGAGATCTGCCTGTAGACCAATGCAGTTGCGATCGCGACAGGCAACCTGACACACTGGTTCAATACCATGTTGTAAAAGAATTGTCGAAGCAGCCACCGAAGACATTCTCAGAACTGCCCGACTACCATCGGTGACGTTAACAGCATGAACCCGACCTTTTAGTTCTGATGCTACCTGCATCATCCGTGCGGGGTTTCCCCCTTTGGGTGGAGCAACTTCGGCAGTGATTAGAAACTCTCCCTTGGAGGCTGCTTGTCGAAGGTTATCACTCATTATTAATTATTATTATTTGGTTTTGATATATGTTTGACAACAAATTTGCATTTATCGGGGAGGTAAAAACCCCAAGGCATCTTTAACCCTGGCTAGGGTGCGATCGGCTACAGATCTAGCCTGGTTGGCACCCTCTCTTAAGACGGAATCGAGATAATTGCGATCGCCCATCAATTCATGATATCTGTTTTGAATAGGTTTAAGAGCTTCAATGGTGGTTTCTGTAAGCAGAGGCTTAAACTGTCCCCATCCCATATCCTGGCACTCTTGGGCTACTTCTTCCTTGGTTTTGTTACCCAAAATTTGATATAGGGTGAGTAAGTTATGGCATTCGGGACGCTCTGGATCGTCAAAAGTCAAACCTTTAATCGGATCTGTCTTGCACTTTTTAATTTTTCTCTTAATCGCCTCAGGAGAATCGAGTAACTCGATGCGACTTAACTCTGAAGGATCGGACTTAGACATTTTTTTGGTTCCGTCCGTGAGGCTCATTACCCGCGCTCCCTCTTTACGAATCATCGGATCGGGTATTTTTAATACTGGCTGCTTTTTCTTACCAAATTTATCGTTAACTCTGGCAGCAATATCTCTGGTTAGCTCTAAGTGCTGCTTTTGATCTTCCCCTACAGGTACAACATCGGCATCGTAGAGTAAAATATCTGCTGCCATCAGTACGGGATAGTCGAGCAAACCGACACCAACGTTTTCCCCCTGTTTTACTGCTTTTTCCTTAAACTGAATCATTCTTTCTAGCCAGTTGAGGGGAGTAACGCAGTTGAATAACCAAGTTAATTCACTATGAGCAGATATATGAGACTGTACAAAGATAGTCGAACACTCAAGATCGATGCCACTAGCTAGATATACTGCTGCCATCTTGAGGGTATTTTCTGCTAATACCTTGGGATCGTGAGGTACGGTGATCGCGTGAAGATCGGCGAAAAAGAAGAAATTATCATAGTCCTGCTGTATTTCTACCCAGTTACGAATCGCCCCCAGATAGTTGCCTAAATGTAAGTTTCCAGTAGTCTGAATCCCCGATAATACCCGCTTCTTGCTCATGTTAGATATCAATTGCCGTGTTTGTTCCCTCTTCGATACACAAAAAAAGGGTAATTTACCTATAAAAATTAGTATTACACGATATCGGGCAATTAACTGAGAAGATAAACCATAGGGCATGAGGGTTTTTATATTGCTCGTTACTTACCTTTAAATACCAGTCTACTGATGAAGCGATCGCCATCTAATTTAAACTTGTCTTGGACTAAATTTACCACTCTAGCTATTTTAATCGTTGGGGCAATAGTGGTACTATCTCCCCTCATAGTTGTTTTAAAAACTTCTTTCACCACAGCTGATAACCATTTTACCTTGGCTAACTATCAAACTGCCTGGCATCGAGGAGGATTTTTACTGGCTTTTGCTAATTCTACCTTAGTGGCGTTGGGGGTTACAGCTTTTCAGATCTTCACCTCTGCTTTAGCAGGATATGCTCTAGCCAGACTTGAGTTTAGGGGCAGACAGGTCATACTGCTGTTAATTTTAGCAACTTTAGTAATACCGTTTCAGCTATTAGTCATCCCCGTTTTTATCATTCTAAAATGGGCGCATCTGATCAACAGCTATTGGGCGTTAATTCTACCCACCGCAGCCAATGGTTTTGGCATTTTCTTAATGCGTCAATATTTCAGCAGTATTCCCGTTGAATTAGAAGAAGCTGCTGCCCTTGACGGGGCAAATCGTTTCCAGATTCTAACTCGCATTATGTTACCCCTATCACGTCCTGCCATAGTAACCCTGTTTTTATTCACCTTCATTGGCGAGTGGAACGATCTATTCAAGCCCTTAGTATTTACTACTCGTCCCGAATTAAGAACGGTACAGTTAGCCCTGTCCGAGTTTCAAGAACAGTTTACGAATGATTGGTCACTGCTAATGGCAGCCGTAATCATTGCCACTATTCCCGTGTTGATTTTGTTTCTAATCGGTCAGAAGCAGTTTATTCAGGGTATTAGTTCGACGGGAATTAAGAGTTAGAGCGAACACAAATAAGGTGATTAGGTATAGTTATCTTCTTCGCAATTACCATTCACCCCAAATAGCTAAAGTCATCCCTGGATTATAGATATTGACAAACATCGTTTGACCGTCGGGGGCGAAACAAACCCCAGCAAATTCGCTATTATTCAAAGCATTACGAGCGAACTTATAATACTTTCCTGCGGGAGTGACCCCAATGAGAAACTGTTCGTCTTTGCCATCCTCGCAAACGATCAGATCGCCAAAGGGAGCCAAGGTCAAATTATCGGGATAGTCCAATACCCCCGCGCCAGGAGATTCGACGAATAATTCTATAGTTTCTCGCCTGAGGTTGTAACGAAAGATTTGCCCTACCTGCGCTGCTCCCCCGTTAGTTGCCGTCCAGTATAGTTCTCGATCGCCATAGCACATTCCTTCACCGCGTCTGAATACTGCTGCCCCCTTATGCTGCGCCTCAAAACGGAGGGTATCGTGTTTGGGATCGACATCCTCTAATTCTACCCAAGTCACTTTTAATGGTTTGCCAATCGGGAAGTTGTTGCTAGTATCTACTCGCGGTACATCTTTGATTGCCAGAGCTTCTAAAGTCCCACCTGCTTGAAGATTGCCCGATTTACGGGGACGAAAACGATAGATGCAGCTATTAAACTGGTCTTCTGTTTGATATATATAGCCTGTTTCAGGATCGGTAGCGATCGCTTCATGGCGAAATCTGCCCATCGCCTTAAGGGGAGTCGGTGTAGCCAATCCACCTTTGGCAGGGACTTCAAAGTTATAGCCGTGTTTTTGGCGAACTTTACCCCAGTAAGGATAAACTTGCTCCATCGTATATCCAGGTGGGGGATAGGGAGTAGCGATTTCTTCTTCACAACTAATCCAAGAACCCCAAGGAGTTGTTCCACCAGCACAGTTGCGGTTTGTTCCTGCTAGGGAAAGGTAATGCTTGCTTAAGTTGCGATCGCGATCGACTATCATCGTCGTCGTCCCCCCAGGACAACTATAGTCATACTGGGGAACGTTTACAGTCAAATTGCTGATCGCGTTTAAGGGACTGACTTCATGATTTCTCACCAAGATAGTTTGCCCGTTTTCTCCTGCAAAAGCAGCCATCCCATCGTGCTGATTCGGGACAAGATGATTGTCGTCCATCTGTTCGCCAACACGGGACAGAACTTTGTATTGAAATCCTGCGGGTAAATCCAAAATGCCTTGGGGATCGGGTATTAATGAACCAATCCGCTCGGCAAAGGCGGGCTTACCTTTGATTAAGTTGTCGTAGAGGTTTTTAATGGGAGCAGCTAATACTGCACTACCAGCACCAATTCCTGCCAGAGCAACAAACTTTCTTCTGGATAGAGACACGTTCGATCTTATTTTATGACTACATTCGCTAATATAGCCTGTTGTTATAGTTGTCTGAAGTTAGATTGGAACATCTAAAGCTATTGGCTTATCAGTAGGGAGTAGTAAGTAGGGAGTAGCAAGTAGACTAAATATGCTATCCCTCAAATTGGCAATATTTAGAGATTGGTTTCCTCGGTCAAAACTTTTAAGCGTACAATTTGGTCGCCCTCTTCGTCTAGGGGTACTTCGATAATATCGTTGGTCAAAGATTCCAAACAGGTTAAAAGCGATCGCAAGTGAGGGTTGGATGCTCCTGTTTCGACATAGAGGCGATCGGCAACGTTGCTCATTCGTTTCCAGGTAGTATAGAGTTTGCCTACGGTTTGCTCTAAGGTAGTGGCTTGCTTGACCAAATCCGCAGCAGTATTAATACAGTCTAGTCTCAGGGCTTCTTCTAGTGCCATCTCCATATCTACCGCCTTATCTCGCAGGGTTTGTACCTGAGCAGCAGCATCGAGGTATTTTGCCAAATTTTTTGCTTCGGTAGTCATCATTTTTACCGTATCGATATCGGGACTTGCAGCAATTTCTTGTTTGATTTCTACTAAGTGCGAATCTGGTAACTTTTCCATCTCCCTTACCAATGGGGCGAGATGACGGGCAGGCAAAGACCCTTCTACTGCTTTTTCTTTAACCTCGTCGGGGAGTAATTCTGAACTCATCGCCGTCCATTCATCAGAAAGCTGTTTGACCTCCCTGCGGGTAATGCGATCGCCTTTTTGAGCAGCTTCGCTAACAAGCTGTTGAATTTCTGGGGCAGATTTCGCGGTTTCTACAAATGCTCGCTTGCTAAAGTTGTTAATACTTTCGGGGTCTAACTGTCCATCTGCCAATAAAGTATCGGCACTATTTGCCAGTTGAATTAAAGCATAAGCCTGAGACTTAGTGATCTCGCGATCTTTCAACCAGTTGAGAAAGCCCGCTCCTCTGCCTTCACCGCCTTTCTTTTCCCGATCTCTTACCGAACGTAATACTCGCCCGCGCCAGATATCTGTTTGCAGATCGAAGCGATCGCATATTTTCCAGATCGTATCCAATTGCTCTCTAAAATCCGACTCCTGTATCGCCTCATCTTCAGGATCGGGCAACTCAAAATTAAAATCTGCGGGAATTTCTAAAGCAGCAACGATTTCGTCTGGAGAAACTCCATTTCCATTAGCTACGGTCACTTCATTCATGCGGGGCAAAATATATCAGTAAAAGCAGGTTAACATAAATCGCGGTCGCTTCAGCTGTACGATCTTCACCTAGGTTATTATGCCAAACTAGAAAATATATTTCCTTGGGTTAAATATCAAAAGAGTCGATCGCATATTCATGCCACTGACGTTGATGCCACTCAGCTACATAGGGTTTGACGGTAAACTTAGGTCGCTCGCCCGCTCGAACATCAACCCGTAAAAATGAATAGGGTCTTTTGCGATTTTTTCCCTTACCATTCCGCCCCACGTATAAACGTGACTGACCAATAGGTTGAGAATCATCGTCTAGATCGGCAAACAATACCCCGCCTTTTTTTCTTTGACGACGTAAACTATGACCGCTACCCCCACAGACAATCCAGTTGATATATGAATCAGCATGACCTGTATCTTTGGTGTATAGGTGTTCTAGGCAGTGAGCATGACCCGACAATACTAAGTCTACTATCGAACGACCTTCGGGTAAGGTACCGATATTTTTGGCTGCATCATCAAATACCTGACGCAGGCGATCGCGAATGGCTAGGGTTTGTCCCTGATTCCATTTAGTGCTTTCTGTAACGTAGGGGGGATGATGAAAGAAGACCACTCTGCCCCTGGCCGATTCATCCTGCCATGATGCAACCAGGCTATCTTTGAACCACTCTAGCTGTTCCCAATCAGTTGTTTGTTGTTGTTTATTGAGCTGCTTTTCGATATCTCGTTGATTTTCAGCAATCTGCTCCAATTTAGCGTAATAGTCGTCTATTTGTTCGGCTTCTTCAGGATTGTTAGCGTCAAGTTGGTCTATGGCATCCTGGATCTTTTGTTCTCGATCTTCCAGCTCACTTTGACGGGCTAGCAATTTGGCTCGTTTGTTGTCTCCTTCTTCAGTATCGGGAATAGCGGAGGGTTGATTAAAAGTGTTGGAATCTAGGGCAAAAAAATCAATGCCACCGTAGCGAAAACTATAGTAGCGATTGGGTAGGCGGGTAAATTTTCCAGGCTGGTAGTTAAGACAGCGATCGCCCGTGTATTTAGCGGTATAGTGAGTATCTAAGTGTCGTTTTAAATTAATCCTACCCTTGATATCGGCTAAATAATCTAAAAAGGCTCTGGCATAAGCATCTCCCTGATCTGAACCATGCCAGCCCACATCTAGATCTATTCTGCCCCGCAGCAAACGCCGAGGCAACCAGGTAGCCTGTGCCAAGACACCAACTACCAGGGGTAAATCGTAATAGTCGTGATTACCAGGAACGAGAAAGAAAGGTAGTTTAAAAGTCAGGCGATCGTACTTTAGCTGTTGGGGTTTTTCTCCCCCCACTAAAAATTCTTGATAAGGACTAATGAAGTTCTCCTGATAATATTCACTAGAGCCTACCTGGTATACTACATCTCCTGTATGTAGAATAAAGCTGGAGTCTGGTTGATGTTCTAGCATCATCTCGGCAATCTTACGTTGGGGATGGTGTTTGAGATGTGAGCCACAGCCACTATCGCCAATTACCAAAAAAGAAAAATCAGGATTGTCGGTGTCTTGGTCGTCAACGACTAATTTGGTTTGTGAGATCCCTTGTTGCTCGATCGCTGTCTCTTGCCAGCGCACTCTGCGCTTCATTTTGTCAATTTTAACTGCAATATCAGGATCGGAAACGAATTTCATTGAGACTACTATTTAAATATAATCGTCAGTTTTTGTTTGAATTATTCGTAATAATTATTACACCTTTACTATCAAAAAACAGCCAACAATCAAGCCTAGTTCTCTTTAACCTAGCTACAAATGATTGACACGGCAAACCCTTAATTTTTGGCTTTTAAATCTCTTGCAGAAGATTCAACAACCTTCATGGGAATAACTTCGATTCGTAAATCGATGGGCTGATTGATTTTTCTGGCTAAAATCTTGCCCAGGCGATCGCCGTCTGCTTGAGTAATCGAATTAAGGGGTGCAGCTACTTCTATCCCTATATCTAGATAGCCATTTCTCGGAACGACCGTAACTGATTTAACATCACTATTGGCGAATTCGCTTTGGTTAGTGATTAAATCTGCAATTTGATAGCGCGCATTCTTTTTGACAATCAGTTCTCGCATCGACAAGGTGAGGGGAAACCCCAAAATAAACATTACCGCAGTAGAAAAAGCCAGTCCTTTTTTGGCTCGGTCGATATTGCCATAGGATTGAAACAAAAAGACCAACCCACCAAAGAAAATAATGCAGATTAAGTTGGTCAGAAACAGTAAGCCTGAGCCAAAGGCAATATCCTGTTCTCCTAATGCCAACCCAATCCCCACCACGCTGAGAGGCGGAACTAAGGCTACGGCGATCGCCACCCCAGGTAAGGCACTAGAAATACTGCGACGAGTGTTGGCAAATGCTCCTGCCATTCCTGCTGCCATGGCAATACCAAAATCGACTAAGGTAGGATTGGTACGAGACAAAATTTCAGTATCCAAGGTTTTCAAACTGATGAGCGAAGCTGTCAGCCAAGAAATTGTCACGGTTAAAACTATACCTTTGAACACCGTAAAACTCGATCTTCTTAGCAGTTTACGATTACCCATTGCTGTAGAATAAGCCATTCCTACAATAGGACCCATCAAAGGTGCAATAATCATTGCCCCGATAATAATGGCAACGCTGTTGGCTAGTAGCCCCAAAGTAGAGATAATCGCCGATAAGCCCAACATAAAATGAAAGCTAAACGAAGGCACAGACAAACGCCACAGGCTGCGATTCAGGCTAGCGATCGGTGTGGCTTTTTCTTTTACCCAGTGCCAGTCCCCATTATCTTGGTGCCAGAGCCTTTTTAATTGAAGCTTACGATTAATTTTTCTCAGAAAATATCGGATGTAGGTAACATATCGAGGGTTGAGGCTAAGTAATATTGTCATATTTGTTAGTGCTTGTGCTACAGATAAGCAATAAAGTCGACACGGGTCAGTAGTATCCCATCGAAGAGCGACGTGGTTTAAATTGTATTATGCAGTATTATGTAATCTAACCAATTACCAGAATTGACTTTTCAGGCTAATCACTTTGCAACATTTTCTGGTTTTGGTTGAGAATGACCACAAAAATCAGGCATCCATCGGATTTAACTGCATCATCTGCCAAGTTACAAAAGTGCCTACAGGACTCCACAGTAGATAGGGGACTAGTAACCAAAACGCCGTAGTAGACCTGGGTAAAACTATTACCGCTAAAATTGCTCCCAGAAAAAAGCCCGTTGCACCAATAATCGTACCCACCTTGAGACTACGGGTCTTGCACATTACCAGGGTATAAAGAGAAATTGCTACCTCTACCAGTAAGTAAAATCCCATCAAAAGCCAAGTAGAAGTAGTATCGGGATTAGCTTCCCAGATGTTGTATGCCGACCAAGCACCGCAAATAAATATTATTGTCCAAATAATTGGAATTGCCCCCTCAAAGGTAAGCCAATCTGGACGACGTAAACGTTTAAACCAGCGAAAATCCCGACTAGAGATCAATCTATTTAGGGCAAATGGGACAGCAAGAGTGACAATACCAATTGTCAACCAGGAAGGAATCATAGTTGTTAGTTCTTAAACTAGAAATAATCTGATATTAATAACTTTTGTTAAGCAAACTGACAAAAAATAAACAGTATCTTAAGATACTGCATTTTTAGAAAAATTATCTTCTTTCTCAGGACAGAGACTAATAATCATAAATTTCTGTCTCAATAGAGTATTCTTCTGGACCGCCCAGGTTGTTACCCCATCGTCTATTCTCTTCCTTTAATTCAATATTGGTGTCCAACTCTGAGTTGGAAATACTGTATTCGCCAAGTTCTTCAAGATTGTTTTCAATCGAGAGGGTTTCCTCCTCACTAGTAAAATTCCAGGTGGCGTTTTCTCCCGCCTGAATATCTTCAAACAGGTCTTCTGGAGTGTCGGTTTGGGCAACTAGAGGCAAACTGTAAATAGTTGCTAGGGTGAATCCAAAAGCGATCGCCCTCAAGGGAACAATGTTGTTTAAAATAGTTAGCATAGGGGTAATTTGATGTTTGGCAGATTTAGTTAAATGTATTTTTAAATGTATTTTAGTGAGTAATAGTTAAAGCTGGCTTCTTCAATTGGAAAGATAGTTATATCTATCGATAGATATGGATTGTAATGAGGTTGTCTACAGTTTTTGATTAGCTTAACTAAGCTCCTTGGCTGCATATTCAGTCAATGATTCTTGAGGATGAACTTGCCTGTGTTTGAATAGCTGACGAAGACTACGCTCTCTAGTGATATAGTCACGAATCCAACTGAGGAGAGTAATTGAACGATTTGCTATGCCAGGTAGATAATAAAGATGAATTCCCAACCATAGCAGCCAGGCGAAAAAACCTTGTAGGGGAATTCGTCCGAACAGATATGCCACACCACTATTGCGAGCGATAATTGCTGCTTTTCCCTTATTGAAATAATTAAAAGGCTTGGGAGACAACCCCCGTAGCTGTCTTTTTAAGTTTTGGGCTACTGTTGTTCCCTGCTGTAAAGCTTCTGGAGCAATACCCAAAAGAGGTTGACCATTATGTTCGACCAGGGCAGTATCTCCTACTGCGTAAACTTCGGGATGATTAGACAGTTGCAAGGTAGGTTCGACGCGGATTTTGCTCTTACTAGCGGTGTCTAATTTCCCTTCAGGCTGGGGATAATTTGCTTCTACTCCTGCTGTCCAGATAATTGTGGCTGTTTCCAACAGCGTACCGTCATCAAGTTTGATTGCCCCAGGTAAGACCTCACTTACCCGCGATTGTAGATGTACTTTTACTCCGCGACGACGCAACTGTTTGACGGTATAGTTACCCAAATGCTCTGGATAGTCCTGAAGCGGTCTTGTTCCCGAATGAATCAAAATTACTCTTACTTGTTGAGGGTCTATGGCAGGATAATCTTTAGCTAGGGTGACTTCAACCAGCTCTCTAATAGACCCTGCTAGTTCTACCCCCGTTGCCCCACCACCAATAATGGTAATAGTCAAGAGCTGGGCTTTTCTTTCCCAATCTTGACAAACTGTAGCACGCTCAAAATTGCTAATTAAGCGATCGTGTATGCGAACCGCATCGTCTAAAGTTCTCATGGGCAAGGCGTATTCTGCTGCACCATCCACCCCCAAAAACTGAGTTTGACTACCCGTTGCCAAAACCAGATAGTCATAGGCTAAGTTATTGAACTGAGTTTCTACAGTTCTTGCTGCAAAATCGATCTTCTGTACTTCCGCCTGAATAAAACTAGCATTGGAGGAGCGCAAATATTTTCGTAGAGGATATGTAACCACTTCTGGAGGAACAAAGCCAGTGGCTACCTGATATAGCAGGGGAACAAACGTATGATAATTATTGCGATCAATTAAGATGATTTCGGCATGAACTCTAGCTAATTGACGAATTGCCCTTAGCCCAGCAAAACCAGCACCGACTATGACTATCCTGGGTTTTTTACGTAACACACTTATTAAGGCTATAAGTACAGCAAGCTAATCTTATTATATACAACCTAGCCATTGTCTCGCCGAACCAGCTCTATTCATAGTTATATTTTTGGTCAAACAGCTTGAATCACGATCTTTAAATTTAGTAACTAGGTTCGCCCCTCTCAGATAAGCTGGTACTGCTGGTGCGATTATTTGTCGTAGGGCTTTCCCAATTACACAGCAGAATAATGGTAATTCCTACAGATATACTAACTATGAACGATACGCTTGATTCTAGATACCGATACATCTCGTAAATACCCTGACTTGTTGATCGTTGACTATTTAGAATACGGATAAGTATACTAAAAAATTATCTATCCCAAGCCAGATTTTTCTTAAAGCAGATCTAGATTCGCTTATTATGGTCTGGGGCAATTCCGTCTAAATAATTGAACTATCCAAAACATCTTCGTACTCTGGGAAAAACTTTTAATTCTCACAGTCTCTATTTTTAATTCTCACAGTCTCTATCTGACTATAGTCAGACGCTTTAGACTTTTGATCTCACTAGCATTTAAAAAGAGTAGCAAATAAAGCGATCGCTTTTTAAAGGAGAAAAAAACTTACCGTGGTAGATAATAGTAAGCAAACATTAACCAACGCAGCAGGAATTCCCGTACCCAGCAACACCGTATCGAAATCTGTTGGGAAGCAAGGACCTTTACTACTAGAAGACTATACCCTTCTAGAAAAAATGGCGCACTTCAACCGCGAGCGGATCCCCGAACGTGTAGTTCATGCGATCGGAGCTGGGGCTTATGGAACTTTTACCGTCACCGATGATATTACCCAATACACCAAAGCCAAATTATTCTCGGAAGTTGGCAAACAAACCGAAGTATTTGCCCGTTTTTCAACCGTAGCTAAATCTAAAGGCGGTTCGGATATTTATCGCGACCTCAGAGGTTTTGCCGTTAAATTTTATACCGAAGACGGCAACTGGGACATGGTGGGTAACAATACCCCAATCTTTTTTATGCGTGACCCGATGAAGTTTATGGACTTTATCCGTTCGCAAAAAGAACACCCCGAAGAACACTGGAGACACGACCAAATGTGGTGGGATTTCTGGTCTCTGACTCCTGAAAGTATCCATCAGGTATTATGGCTAATGGGCGATCGCGGTGCGCCGATGGGTTGGCGACATATGAACGGTTATGGTAGCCATACCTTTAGTTTCATCAACGAAGCCAACGAACGAATTTGGGTTAAATTCCACTTTATTACCGACCAAGGAAATAAGTTCTTTACCGACGAACAGTGGCGCAAAATGCAGGGAGTAGAACCCCGTTGGGCAACCAAAGACCTGTACAATGCGATCAAAGAAGGGAACTATCCTTCTTGGAAAATGAAAATTCAACTGATGACCGACGAGCAGGCGCAAAACTTCCAGTGGAATCCTTTCGACTTAACCAAAGTTTGGCCTCATGGAGATTTTCCTCTGATTGATGTCGGTACATTTGAGCTAAATCGTAATCCAGAAAACTATTTTGCCGAAGTTGAACAGGCAGCGTTTTCTCCTGGTAACGTGGTTCCTGGTATTTCCTGGTCACCAGATCGGATGTTACAGGCGCGGATTATGTCTTACGCCGATGCCCATCGTCATCGTTTGAGCGTTAACTACGACAGTCTCCCCGTCAACAAACCCCACGCTACTAAAGCTAATACCCCCTATCGTGATGGTTTAATGCGTCATGATGATAATAATGGTTCGCGGATAAATTACAATCCTTCTCACGAGGGCTATCCCCAACCAGACAAGCGCGCTGAAGACCCCGCATATCATGTTTCTGGAATGGCAGCACGTATTGAATTAGATGCTGAGGATCACTACGACCAGGCGCGGATGTACTACGATATGCTGAACGACGACGAGAAACAGCGTTTGTATCATAATATTGCAGGCAGTTTGGGCAAATGTAGCGACGAGGTAATCAAAGACCAAATGCAGCTGTTTCACAATGTCTATCCTGAATTGGCAGACAAAGTTAAAGAGGAAATGGCTAACTCAGAACCACCCAAGCCCGAACCCAAACCCGCAAAGGTTTAAGTAGTAAGTAGTAAGTGTCAACCACAGATACTTATTACTAGTCTCTCATTGCCTATTACCAACAAAGAAGTATCATGTCTGTTTTAGTGTTAATTATCGGCTTGGTCTTGCTAGGGATAATTTCTTCCGATGTGTTAGTCACCACCCTTACCTTACGGGGTGGTGGTTTTTTGACTAATCGCCTTTCTTCCTGGATGTGGCATGGTGCTACTAAATGGCATCGCTACAATACCAATCATCGTTTATTAACTACCATCGGATTGTTCATAGTCTTGGGCATGGCTTTTTTGTGGTACTTGATGACCTGGGTAGCGTGGTCGTTAATCTTTAATTCTTTTAGTGAAGCAATTGTCAATGCTTCAGATAAAACACCAGCAAGTATCTGGGGCAGAATTTATTTTACGGCATATACGATTACAACTTTGGGACGGGGAGACTATTTACCTCAAACTACCTTTTGGCATTTATTAACGGGACTGGCAGCAGCTAACGGCTTCTTTTTAGTTACTCTTTCAATTGCCTATTTATTTCCCGTAATCTCGGCAGTAATTCAAAAGCGATCGCTGGCAACTTATATCTCAACTTTGGGAGGAACGGGGGATGAAATTTTGACTAATGCCTGGAATGGAAAGAATTTTGGCAATCTAGACCAGCATTTGATCAACCTTGCTCCTTTGATCGTTGGCTTGAGCGAACAACATCTGGCTTATCCAGTATTACACTATTTCCATACTAGGGAGCGATCGCGCTGTTTGCCTTTGAGTCTAGCAGCTTTGGATGAGGCACTAACTCTATTGCAGTATGCCGTACCAATAGAACATCGTCCCGATCACGCATCCCTAATTCCCGTCCGTCGCGCCTGTTCGGCGTTTTTAAAAACTCTCAAGTCAGACTATATTGAACCCGAAAACTACGAACCTAACTTGATTCCTCTGCAATTGCTGAGAACCAAGGCTATTCCTACAGTTAGCGACCATGATTTTAAGCAGGGAACAAAACACATTAACAAAAGACGCAAGTTGCTTTTAGCGTTGGTCAGAAACGATGGTTGGAGTTGGGATGCGGTAGGCTCTAGCTTGACTACTAATAGAGCTACTAGCTTGGATGATGAGACAATGATAGACAGCGTAATTTTACATTAGAAAAAAGTAATGGAATCAAATAATTGGATCGATATTTCTCTAACCATTCATCCAGGAATGCCTTATTGGCCCGATAATCCAGCCGTTAATGTCGAACCGAGTCAGTGCTTGGCACACGGCGATGTCTGCAATGTTTCTAAAATGACGATTGGAACTCATACGGGTACCCACGTAGACGGAATTAATCATTTTATTAAAGGTGGCATCGGTGTCGATCAAATGCCTTTGGATGCCACAATTGGCAGAGCAAGAGTAATAGAAATCAAAGACCCGAAACAGATTACGGTAGCTGAAATTGAACCCCACAACATTCAGGCAGGAGAAAGAATTTTATTTAAAACCCAAAACAGCGATCGCGCTTTGAAATCGGATAAGTTTGTCGAAGACTTCGTACATATCTCTACGGACGCAGCCAACTATCTAGCCGAAAAAAAAGTTCGTACCGTCGGCGTAGACTATCTTTCTGTGGGAGGTTATGAAGGAAACGTTATAGAAGTCCATCACGCCTTGTTAGGTTCGGGTATTTGGGCGGTTGAAGGACTGAATTTATCTCAGGTCGAACCAGGAGAATATGAGC
>JADEXJ010000264.1 GCA_015207195.1 Pleurocapsales cyanobacterium LEGE 10410 | reverse complement strand
TGCAATTTTTCTAGCGGTAGGGGTTGACTTTAAGAAACAGATTGCTTATATTGGTAAATGCGCGGTTGAGAGGGACGAGAGTTTCCGACCAAGCCAGAACCTAGACAAAGCAATAGTTTGACGGAATCAAAGCCAAGAAGTTATTGGATAAAAAACATACAAAAGAAGCTTCTGGAGAGAAAGTAACAAGTCTTTAAAGAAGCGAGAGAAATAAAGAGCAAAAAATCAACTTAAATTGATGGAGTAGTTCATCATGGAGAGTTTGATCCTGGCTCAGGATGAACGCTGGCGGTATGCCTAACACATGCAAGTCGAACGGAGTACTTAGGTACTCAGTGGCGGACGGGTGAGTAACGCGTGAGAATCGGCCTTCAGGATGGGGACAACAGAGGGAAACCGCTGCTAATACCCAATAAGCCGAGAGGTAAAAAGCAATGTGCCTGAAGAAGAGCTCGCGTCCGATTAGTTAGTTGGTGGGGTAAAAGCCTACCAAGGCAGCGATCGGTAGCTGGTCTGAGAGGATGAGCAGCCACACTGGGACTGAGACACGGCCCAGACTCCTACGGGAGGCAGCAGTGGGGAATTTTCCGCAATGGGCGAAAGCCTGACGGAGCAATACCGCGTGAGGGAGGAAGGCTTTTGGGTTGTAAACCTCTTTTATCAAGGAAGAAGAAAGTGACGGTACTTGAAGAATCAGCATCGGCTAACTCCGTGCCAGCAGCCGCGGTAATACGGAGGATGCAAGCGTTATCCGGAATCATTGGGCGTAAAGCGTCCGCAGGTGGTGGTTCAAGTCTGCTGTTAAAGACAGAAGCTCAACTTCTGAGCGGCAGTGGAAACTGGGCAACTAGAGTACGGTAGGGGTTGAGGGAATTCCCAGTGTAGCGGTGAAATGCGTAGATATTGGGAAGAACACCAGTGGCGAAGGCGCTCAACTGGGCCGTAACTGACACTCAGGGACGAAAGCTAGGGTAGCGAAAGGGATTAGATACCCCTGTAGTCTTAGCTGTAAACGATGAACACTAGGCGTTGCTTGTATCGACCCGAGCAGTGCCGTAGCCAACGCGTTAAGTGTTCCGCCTGGGGAGTACGCACGCAAGTGTGAAACTCAAAGGAATTGACGGGGGCCCGCACAAGCGGTGGAGTATGTGGTTTAATTCGATGCAACGCGAAGAACCTTACCAGAACTTGACATGTCGAGAACTGTGGCGAGAGCGACAGGTGCCTTAGGGAACTCGAACACAGGTGGTGCATGGCTGTCGTCAGCTCGTGTCGTGAGATGTTGGGTTAAGTCCCGCAACGAGCGCAACCCTCGTTCTTAGTTGCCAGCATTTAGTTGGGCACTTTAGGAAGACTGCCGGTGACAAACCGGAGGAAGGTGGGGATGACGTCAAGTCAGCATGCCCCTTACGTTCTGGGCTACACACGTACTACAATGGTTGGGACAAAGGGCAGCCAACTCGCAAGAGTGAGCGAATCTCAGCAAACCCAGCCTCAGTTCAGATTGCAGGCTGCAACTCGCCTGCATGAAGGAGGAATCGCTAGTAATCGCCGGTCAGCATACGGCGGTGAATTCGTTCCCGGGCCTTGTACACACCGCCCGTCACACCATGGAAGTTGGCCACGCCCGAAGTCGTTACCCTAACCTGCTTGCAGGAGGGGGATGCCGAAGGCAGGGCTGGTGACTAGGGTGAAGTCGTAACAAGGTAGCCGTACCGGAAGGTGTGGCTGGATCACCTCCTTTGAGGGAGACCTACCGAGCATTAAGTCAAGAAACAAGTAATTCTGACGAATGCAGGTCAAACCAAAGGTCGATTCAATAACAAATTGGTAACCGTCAAACTAATTGTCGGGGTTTAGAGAAATCAAACCAAACAAAACAAGGGCTATTAGCTCAGGTGGTTAGAGCGCACCCCTGATAAGGGTGAGGTCCCTGGTTCAAGTCCAGGATGGCCCACCATTAATCTAAGTAGGAAGTAGAAAGTAGCAAGTAGCAAGTAAGAAAAATACTGGTGAAAACTAAGTTCGAGGTCTGAAGTTGCGGGGGTATAGCTCAGCTGGTAGAGCGCCTGCTTTGCAAGCAGGATGTCAGCGGTTCAAGTCCGCTTACCTCCACCACAGAAGCGAGTCCAAAAAAAGAAGCCAAAATTCAGCAAACTCATGAATCTAGATGAGGGTGAGTCTGCTGGACTTTGACAAGTTCAGAAAGGGGTGCGACCCTGGTGCTGTTTTAGCAGCCAAGGAAGGCGCACCAAGGCAGAACCTTGAAAACTGCATAAAAACTAGTAGCGAGATTATAGAAGTTTGGTGTAGACACACCAGAGTTATATGGTCGAGCACAAGCCAAAAGAATCAAACAATAGGTCAACCAAGAGCCAATCAGATGAGGGAAAAACAACTCATCAACCAAGTTCAAGACTGAAAAAAACAGGTCAAGCTACAAAGGGCTAACGGTGGATACCTAGGGACACAGAGGCGAAGAAGGACGTGGTGACCGACGAAATGCCTCGGGGAGCTGGAAACAAGCAATGAGCCGAGGGTGTCCGAATGGGGCAACCCAATCAGAACGACCTGCTGAATATATAGGCAGGAGCGAGCCAACTCAGCCAACTGAAACATCTTAGTAGCTGAAGGAAGAGAAAGCAAACAGCGATTCCCCTAGTAGCGGCGAGCGAAGCGGGAACAGCCTAAACCAATTACCAAGGTAGTTGGGGTAGTGGGACAGTCACAACGGAAGAGGAAAATTAGACGAAGCAGTTGAAAGCTGCACCAGAGGAGGTGAAAGTCCTGTAGTCGAAAATGGAACTTACCAGACTCAATCCCGAGTAGCACGGAGCCCGTGGAATTCCGTGTGAATCAGCGAGGACCACCTCGTAAGGCTAAATACTCCTGTGTCACCGATAGCGAAACAGTACCGTGAGGGAAAGGTGAAAAGAACCCCGGCGAGGGGAGTGAAATAGAATATGAAACCGTTAGCCTACAAGCAATGGAAGGACGATTAAACGTCTAACCGTGTGCCTGTTGAAGAATGAGCCGGCGACTTACAGCTAGTGGCAGGTTAAGAGGAAGTACTCGAAGCCAGAGTGAAAGCGAGCCTGAAGTAGGGCGAAATAAATGTCACTAGTTGTAGACCCGAACCTGGGTGATCTAACCATGTCCAGGATGAAGCTTGGGTAAAGCCAAGTGGAGGTCCGAACCGACTGGCGTTGAAAAGCCAGCGGATGAGGTGTGGTTAGGGGTGAAATGCCAATCGAACCCAGAGCTAGCTGGTTCTCCTCGAAATGCGTTTAGGCGCAGCGGCAAGAAAAACTGATTGAGGGGTAAAGCACTGTTTCGCTGCGGGCTGCGAGAGCGGTACCAAAGTGAGACAAACTCAGAATACTCAATCAAAGGTTGCCAGTGAGACGGTGGGGGATAAGCTTCATCGTCGAAAGGGAAACAGCCCAGACCACCAGCTAAGGTCCCCAAGTAGGCACTAAGTGATTAAGGAGGTGGGAGTGCCTAGACAACCAGGAGGTTTGCTTAGAAGCAGCAATCCTTGAAAGAGTGCGTAATAGCTCACTGGTCTAGCGCCCCTGCGCCGAAAATGAACGGGGCTAAGTGTCTCACCGAAGCTGTGGACTTGTATGTATGTACAAGTGGTAGAGGAGCGTTCTGTAGCGGGAGAAGCATTAGCGGCAAGCAGATGTGGACGATACAGAAGTGAGAATGTCGGCTTAAGTAGCGAAAATATATGTGAGAATCATATACCCCGAAAGCCCAAGGGTTTCTTCGGAAGGCTCGTCCGCGAAGAGTTAGTCGGGACCTAAGGCGAGGCCGAAAGGCGTAGTCGATGGACACAGGGTGAATATTCCCTGACTGCTAGATGGGAGCCAACAACGGGACGCATGAGAAATAACCACGCCCTGAATGGATTGGGAGGAGTCTAAGGACTCCGAGTGGTAAAGGTAGTGTCAAGAAAAGCGGTGTTGGCGTTGAAGATTTAGTACCCGTACCCGAAACCGACACAGGTGGGCAGGTAGAGAATACTAAGGGGCGCGAGATAACTCTCTCTAAGGAACTCGGCAAAATGACCCCGTAACTTCGGGAGAAGGGGTGCCACCGAGAGGTGGTTGCAATAAAGAGGCCCAGGCGACTGTTTACCAAAAACATAGGTCTCTGCCAACTCGAAAGAGGAAGTATAGGGGCTGACGCCTGCCCAGTGCCGGAAGGTTAAGGAAGTCGGTCAGGAGCGTTCGCGTTCTAAAGCTGGCGACTGAAGCCCCGGTGAACGGCGGCCGTAACTATAACGGTCCTAAGGTAGCGAAATTCCTTGTCGGGTAAGTTCCGACCCGCACGAAAGGCGTAACGATCTGGGCGCTGTCTCGGAGAGAGGCTCGGCGAAATAGGATTGTCTGTGAAGATACGGACTACCTACACTTGGACAGAAAGACCCTATGAAGCTTTACTATAGCCTGGAATTGGGTTCGGGCTTCCCTTGCGCAGAATAGGTGGGAGACGTAGAAATTATCCTTGTGGGGGTAATGGAGTCGCAATGTGAGATACCACTCTAGGGAGGCTAGAATTCTAACTGGCTGCCATAATCTGGCAGCAGAACAGTTTCAGGTGGGTAGTTTGACTGGGGCGGTCGCCTCCAAAAAGGTAACGGAGGCGCACAAAGGTTCCCTCAGGCTGGATGGAAATCAGCCACAGAGTGCAAAGGCAGAAGGGAGCTTGACTGCGAGAGAGACAACTCAAGCAGGGTGGAAACACGGTCTTAGTGATCCGACGGTGCTGCGTGGAAAGGCCGTCGCTCAACGGATAAAAGTTACTCTAGGGATAACAGGCTGATCTCCCCCAAGAGTTCACATCGACGGGGAGGTTTGGCACCTCGATGTCGGCTCATCGCAACCTGGGGCTGAAGTAGGTCCCAAGGGTTGGGCTGTTCGCCCATTAAAGCGGTACGTGAGCTGGGTTCAGAACGTCGTGAGACAGTTCGGTCCATATCCGGTGTAGGCGCAAGAGTATTGAGAGGAGTCTTCCTTAGTACGAGAGGACCGGGAAGAACGCACCGCTGGTGTACCAGTTATCGTGCCAACGGTAGACGCTGGGTAGCCAAGTGCGGAGAGGATAACCGCTGAAAGCATCTAAGTGGGAAGCCCACCTCAAGATGAGTACTCTGTTGGAGTAATCCAGTAAGGTCACGGGAAGAACACCCGTTAATAGGCGTTAGGTGGAAGAGCAGCAATGTTTGGAGCCGAGGCGTGCTAACAGACCGAGGGCTTGACCTGAGGTGAAGGAAGACTATCGGATGAGGTAATAATTTTTGGCCGAAGCAACTAGATTTATGCAGTCTTGAGGGGGAAGCTTTCAATCGAGCCCCAGCAGTTTTTCCTGGTGCTATGAGCGTCGTGGAACCACTTCGACTCCATCCCGAACTCGACAGTGAAACGCGACCGCGGCGAAGATACTTGGAGGGTCGCCTCCTGGGAAAATAGCTCA
>JADEXJ010000041.1 GCA_015207195.1 Pleurocapsales cyanobacterium LEGE 10410 | reverse complement strand
CATCAAAAAATCTAGAGTTAATATTAAATAGTTAACCTAAACCCAGCCCAAAATTCATCCCATCGCACAAAGGCGCATAGTTAGCCGCATGTACGCGAGGGTCTTCTTTTGGAAGAAAAGATAAAAATAGCGATCGCGCCATACATAGTAATTGCGATCGCTTAGTATTTAACCGAGTTGTTTTACTGCTTGTTGCTTAAGCTTCTACGGGTTGGGGAGGATTGGTAGCAGAAGGACGGCGAGAAATCACCCGATCGATTAAACCATATTCTTGAGATTCTTCGGCGGACATAAAGAAGTCACGTTCGGTATCTTCCTCAATTTTTGATAGGGGTTGACCTGTATGGTCTGCTAAATGTCCGTTGAGCTTTTGCTTGAGATATAAAATTTCTTTTGCCTGAATTTCAATATCTGTTGCCTGTCCCTGTGCGCCACCTAAAGGCTGGTGAATCATAATACGGGAGTTGGGCAGGCTCATCCGCTTACCTTTTTGTCCTGCACTAAGTAGAAAAGCACCCATACTCGCAGCCAAACCGATGCAGATTGTACAAACATCAGGGCGGATTTGATTCATGGTGTCGAACATCCCCATTCCTGCGGATACCGAACCACCAGGGGAGTTAATATATAAGTAAATATCTTTTTCAGGGTCTTCCGCTTCCAAAAATAGTAGTTGAGCCACGACTAAGTTAGCGATCTCATCGGTGACCTGCTGTCCTAAAAAGACAATTCTTTCTCTAAGTAAACGAGAATAAATATCAAAGGCGCGATCGCCGCGCCCCGAACTTTCAATAACGGTAGGAATCATGCAGCTATGCCTTACAAAATAGTTTTAATTGATTGTAATTGTAGCTAATTTAGGGACGATAAATTGTAGATCCAGCATTAGATACTGGAGGGATAACACTACCTTGAGATAGATGTTGCTAGTTACTCTCTTTCCTCTAATAATTTTTATTTAAGCAAAAATTGCCTTCTCCAGTTCGGCGATCGCCGTTTCTAAATCGCTATTGATAACCTCAAAATCAAACTCTTTGCTGGCAGCAATTTCTTGTTTAGCAATCTGTAACCGTTTGGCGATCGATTCTTCAGAGTTTTTGCCCCTAGTTCTAATTCTCTGTTCTAGTTCCTCGATTGAAGGAGGTAACACAAAAATACGTCGTGCGTCGGGAAAAATCTTGGCGATCGCCCTAGCTCCTGCCAATTCTATTTCTAGAATGACATAGTTACCCGCCTCGATCTGCTCCGTAACTCCAGCTTGGGGCGTACCATAATAGTTTCCTGCATATTCTGCCCATTCCAGCAGTTTCCCATCGGCAATTGCTGCCTCAAAGTCTTGTTTGCTCAAAAAATAATAATCTACTCCTGCTGTCTCCCCTGGTCGGGGCTGCCTGGTGGTAGCCGAAATCGATATTTTTAGTTGAGGATGGCGTTGCACCAGTAGACTAATGAGAGTCCCCTTGCCCACACCGCTAGGACCTGTAACAACAATAAGTTTACCTGGCTGTTCGACTGACATTAATGATAATCTGGTTAGGCTAAGATTCTTTGTGATCTTTATTGACTACAAAGCGATGAGCTACAGTTTCTGGCTGTATTGCTGACAATACCACATGAGAAGAATCTGTAATAATTACGGCGCGAGTGCGACGACCATAAGTTGCATCGATTAGCAAGCTTTTTTCCCTGGCTTCAGTAATAATTCTTTTGATGGGTGCAGACTCTGGGCTGACAATAGCAATAATACGATTAGCTGAAACAATATTACCAAAACCAATATTGATTAGTTGAATATCCATAATTATTAATTATTTGCTAATTGCGATTGAGATAGCCGATCGCCAAGTTTATAGATACAGGAGATGCAGTTTTAATAGTTTTAATACTATAGTTAAAAATTTTGATTTACAAGCTAAAAAAGATATGAATCGGGATTATTTAAGGAAATTTTAGCTTTTACCACTAATATAAACACTTTGTAGCTAAAATCACAGAAATTTAATAACTACTTAAGTCTATATCCTCTTTACAGTTATGCAACCAGTTGATTACACGACCTTAATGGCAAGCTGCGTGGAGCTAAAACGAGACTGGATTCCTTCTCGCTTGGAGCAAGTATATCAGCGCGATCGCTTTACTATTTCCTTAGCCCTACGCACCCTCAAAGCAAAACCCTGGCTAACTATCAGTTGGCATCCAGAAGCAGCCCGAATCAATCTTGGCGATCCGCCACCCCGCGTCAAAGATACTTTTACCTTTAGCGATCAGCTACGCCACCAGCTAAATGGTTTGGCACTGATCGAGATTGAAGCGATCGCGCCTTGGGAGAGGGTATTAGACCTACAGTTCGCCCAACGCCCAGGAGAACCAGCCCTATGGCATCTATACGTAGAGATTATGGGTAAATATAGCAACGTAATTCTCACCGATGCCGAAAGACAAATCATTACCCCCGCCCGTCAAATAAGTTCCGCTCAATCTAGCGTCCGCCCGATCCAAACTGGTCAACGTTACGAAGTTCCCCCCGCCCTGACTGGCACTACTCCCAAGCTCGAAGAATCCTTTGAACGCTGGCAGGAAAGAGTAAGTTTAATCCCTGGTCAGCTTAAACGCCAGTTACTCAAGTCCTATCGCGGTTTGAGTCCCAAGGTTGCCGAAGAAATTGCGATCGCTGCGGGTTTGTCTCCTCAACAGAACACCGCTACCTTGCAACCAGAAGATTGGCAGGAACTGTTTAGTTATTGGCAAAAGTGGCTGATAGTTTTAGAACAAGAGCAGTTCGATCCTGGCTGGCGTACAGATGGTTACACCGTCTTGGGATGGGACAAAATTGAGTCAGTAGATTCAGTACAAACCTTACTCAACCGCTACTATACAGACGAAGTTAATCTACAGCAGTTTAAACAGCTATATCATCAGCTAAACCAGAAGCTAACCAATTTACTTAAAAAGCTCAACCTCAAAGCCAATACTTTCCGCCAGCGTTTACAGCAGTCTGCCGATGCGGAAAGCTATCGCCAACAGGGCGATCTATTAATGGCACATCCCCACCAATGGCAGCCAGGAATGAAATCAATAATTTTAAATGACTTTGAGACAGATGAACCCATTAAGATCAAGCTTACTCCCGAAAAAAACGCGGTACAGAATGCTCAGGTGCTTTATAAAAACAGCCAGAAACTCAAACGAGCTAAGGGTGCGGTGGTGCCTTTATTAGCAGAAGTAGACGCCGAAATTAATTATCTTTCCCAGGTGCAAACATCCCTAAATCAGCTACAGAGCGGAAAACTAAACGGAACCGAAGATTTGCAGGCTCTAGCAGAAATTAGAGAAGAACTGATCCAGCAAGGCTATCTCACCAGCGAACGTCAGGTAGATAAGCAAAAAGATGAATCTCAGCCCTATCGCTATACTGCACCATCGGGTTGTGAACTATGGGTAGGTCGCAATAATCGGCAAAACGACATCTTAAGTTTTCGGACTGCCGTAGAATACGATCTGTGGTTCCATACCCAAGAAATACCTGGTAGTCATGTTTTGTTGCGTCTCGAACCTGGCGCAGTACCTAGTGAACCAGACCTTCAGTTTACGGCGGATATTACAGCCTACTATAGTCAGGCTCGTGATAGTGAACAAGTGCCAGTAGTTTACACCAAACCCAAACACGTCTATAAGCCCAAAGGGGCAAAACCAGGAATGGCAATCTATAAACATGAAACCGTAATTTGGGGTAGACCTCAGGTGGCTAAAGAATACGTAGTAAACAGCAACGTTGCCCACAACAAGTCTTCGTAGGGCGGGTACACAATAGCATCAGCTCATTGCCTACCAATACAGGGTAATCTCTAGCAAAAGGTATCGAGCAACACGACGAATTATCAAGATATTTTTTAAATTAATTTCACAGCTTGAATTTAACGATCGCGATCGCTGCCATTATAACCTTCTAGCGTAAGATCGAGGTAATAGATGATACTTTTATTGTTTTTTTACAAAGTACCGTATCTTCTGTTACAATTCTTAGTTAAGTCAAAGATTTAAAGTTGCCAATTGAGGAACGCGCAACCAAAGATTCTTCCAGGCTTAAACAACAACATTTTATCTAGCCAGCGAAGCACTCGCTGGTATTTTTTTGAGTAATAATTTATTTAGTACCCAAAGCGCGGAAATCTGCTCATGAGCTATGAAAATCAGGTAGACCTTAATGAAAAACCATTACAACCAGAGGAAGAAGATTTATTCGACTATGCTTATGAGCAGCCAGGTAGTATTCCAGGGACGCTTACCATCGAGGAAGATGCAAAGTTACCTAACATTGTGCTGATTGACTACAGCAGCGATCGCGCAAATTACGTTAGTAATTTAACCCCTGAAGCTTGTGCTAAATATCTAAATACAGAATCCGTATCTTGGGTTGATGTCAAAGGTTTGGGTAGTGAAAACATTTTGCAGCGATTGGGTAAAGTATTCGGTTTACATCCTCTGGTTTTAGAAGATGTGGTCAATGTTCCTCAAAGACCAAAGATAGAAGATTATCCTCTGGCTCAACAGCTAGTAATTATTACTCAAATGGTTGTACCCAAACCTTCAGGAGAGGGCTTTTGGTTGGAACAGGTAAGCTTGATAGTAGGCAAAAACTACGTGTTGACCGTACAAGAATATCCTGAAAAAGATTGCTTGCAGCCTGTACGAAGGCGAATTAAATACAACAAAGGCGCAATCAGAGATATGAGTACTAGTTATTTAGCCTATGCTCTTTGGGATGCCATTATTGATGGTTTTTTTCCCGTCCTAGAAATTTATGGTGAAAAGATCGAAGATCTAGAAGACGAGGTGATTTTTAATCCTAGCAACCAAAGTTTAGCCAAGGTATATCAAATCAAACGAGAACTTTTAGCTCTGCGACGCGCAATTTGGCCTCAACGAAACGCTCTTAACATTTTAATCAGAGATGGTAGTAATGTACTCGATCCAGAGATTTTGGTGTTTTTAAGAGACTGTTACGACCATACAGTACAGATCATCGATATTATTGAAACCTATCGCGAACTAGCTTCGAGCCTGACTGATATCTATCTTTCTGCCATCAGCAACAAAATGAATGAAGTTATGAAGCTGCTGACGGTAATTTCTAGTATCTTTATTCCTCTTACCTTCATCGCAGGTATTTACGGAATGAACTTCAATACTGATGTTTCTCCTTGGAATATGCCAGAATTAGCCTGGTATTGGGGCTATCCTGCTTGTTGGGCATTGATGCTGGCAACGGCAGCTAGTCTAGTGTATTTCTTTTGGCGACGGGGTTGGTTTAAGAATTTCTCCAACATACCTGAGTGATGGGGGGATAGGGAGATGGGGAGATAGGGAGATGGGGAGAGTTAATTTGAGCGTACATGCGGCGAACCGAATCGTCTTTGTCTTGCCCTAAAGGATTAGCTTCACGCTTGTCCTCGAATGGGGGTCACGGTACCCTTGGTCGGTCAAGGATTCCTAAAGGATATATGTTTCCCTAAAGGGTACACTTCGTTAACGGTTATCCGAAGGTGTATCCTTTAGGAATCCCGTAGGGACCGCTTCGCATATAGCTTCGTGTCCTTCGCGTCCATCGCGGTATCCTTGTATCTTGAAATTAAGGTAGGGTCTAAATTTTCTACTATTGAGCCTCTTGATGATACGGCTATGATTTAAATTGGGAAAACTAAGAACAAGATTAATACAAACTAATCCCAGTACTTTATGGTCAAAGTGCTAGGCATAATTACTATCAACTACTAACTTTTTAGAAAGCGACTTTTACCTTGCTACAGCTGTTATGGGTTCTATACTAAATAAACCTCAAGATTCAACTAATCGCACGGTAGGAAATCAACTTCAGGCAATCCCCATCGTCACGATAATTAGTTTAATTTTCTTTGGTGGGATTGGTTGGCGTTTGAGCTATTTACAGCTGCAACAGGGAGAGCTTAACCTACAAAAAGCTGAGCAAAATCATACCCGTATTGTTCCCAAGCCACCAGTCAGGGGAAGTATTTTCGATCGCAATGGCGAAGTTCTGGCTACCAATCGCCTATCCTTCTCGGCATATTTATGGCCCAAGGCACAAAAGGAGAAAAACTGGGCAAAAAACCGCAATGCGATCGCACAAATACTCGACATTGACCCAGAAGATCTCCAAAAGAGAGTCGAAACAGCAGGATATAACTACCCTAGCTTGATTCCGATCGCCCGTAATCTTACTCCAGAGCAAATTACCATACTGGAAGAATATCATTCTCAGTTGAAGTGGGTTGAAATAGATGATGGCAAAATACGGCACTATCCCCAAGGAAAACTAGCTGCCCATATTTTGGGTTATACAGGAGAACTCGATCCTCAAGAACTTGAGCAGAAAAAGTCTGAGGGCTATCGTCTCGGTGATGTTATGGGCAAAATGGGAGTAGAATCTGCCTACGAGTCTCAACTACGAGGAGAATGGGGAGGATTAAGATTAAAGGTTGATGGTGCAGGACGCATTGTTAGCTTTTTGGGACAAAAGCCAGCCAAAGCAGGCAAAGATCTAACTTTGACAATTGATGCCAAACTGCAACAGGCTGCCGAAACTGCATTGGGAACAAGAAAAGGAGCAGTTGTTGCTCTCGATCCTAACAACGGTGAAGTATTGGCTATGGCTAGCTATCCGAGCTTTGATCCTAATATTTTTTCTGCTCCCATTACTCCTAAAATCTGGCAAGAATTACAGTCTCAGGGAAATCCATTTTTAAATCTGGGTTTGCGAGCCTTTCCTCCCGCCTCTACCTTTAAAATTATTACAGCTACAGCGGGTATAGAGTCGGGAAAGTATCCCCCTAATACAGTTTTAGGCACATATCCCTATATAAATGTGAGTGGAACTAAATTTCGGGAATGGAACCGCAAGGGTTTTGGGCGAATGGGATACGTATCTGCGATGGCTTGGAGTAGCAATACCTTTTTTGGACAGGTTGGTCGTGGAGCGGGGGGAAGGGAATTAATTAAGTGGGCGCGAAAATTTGGGTTTGGCAAACCAACAGGCATAGAGTTAGAAGGAGAAACAGCAGGTTTGATCGCCGATGATGCCTGGAAACGCCGTAATTTTAGAAATTGGGGCTGGACGGTGGGAGATACGGTAAATATGTCTATCGGTCAGGGATTCACTAGCGCAACTCCTTTGCAGGTAGCGGTCATGTTTAGTGCGATCGCTAATGACGGTTATCTGGTAAAACCCCATCTATTGAAAAAAGATAATCAAACTGCACAATTTTCTCAAGTTAGTTTGAATCTTAAACCGACAACACTTTCCACAATTCAGCAAGGACTCAGAGCCGTGGTCGAGCGCGGTACGGGAACGAGGCTCAACTCCCCAGATACTCCTCCAGGAGCAGGAAAAAGCGGTACGGCAGAAGCACCTCCAGGTAAAGCTCACGCTTGGTTTGGAGCTTATGCTCCTTTTGAGCAACCAGAAATTGTAGTAGTAGCTTTTACCCAACATTCTGGCAGTGGCGGTGGCTCGATCGCTGCACCAATAGCTAGACAGGTAATGGAAGCCTATTTTAAGCCAGATAGCTCGAACACGGAAAAAACTACTCCCTAATGCCATCAACGTCAACCCAACCATTGCCAGAGCAAACCCGCTGTTCCGCCAAACACCACCAGCCACATTGAACTAATTTGCCATCGAAATAAAGCGATCGCGCCCAACCCCAGCAATAAAACCGTAAACCAATCTACCACAGCAGTCCGTGCCAGAGTATAGGTGACGGCTGCCATTAATCCTAAAGATGCAGCATTTACTCCATCCAAAAAACCACTCAACCAAACAGACTGACGTAATTTATCTACCCAGGGATTAATTAGACCGACTAAAATAAAGGCTGGTAAAAAGATGCCAACAGTGGCAGCGATCGCACCTAAGTTTCCTGCAAGTAGATAACCAATAAAGGTAGCGGTGGTAAATACTGGTCCAGGAGTTAATTGTCCGATGGCAATAGCGTCTAATAATTGTTGAGAAGTCAGCCATTGCGATCGCTCTACTAAGTCTCGCTGCAAAAAAGCTAATAGAACATAGCCACTGCCATACAGAACCGAACCAACTTTTAGAAAAAATAGAAATACACTCCACCAACTGCTAGGAAAGGGTTTGACTAAGCCGTTTACCTGTATATTTCCTTGAGCAATAGCAATTAGGGCAATTCCCGTCAT
Organism: Pleurocapsales cyanobacterium LEGE 10410; assembly: GCA_015207195.1. Taxonomy (GTDB): domain Bacteria; phylum Cyanobacteriota; class Cyanobacteriia; order Cyanobacteriales; family Xenococcaceae; genus Waterburya. The sequence goes on along the minus strand of JADEXJ010000041.1, from coordinate 32,827 downwards.
GCCGTCGATTCGAGATTTAATCAGCATGACTCCCAATCCTGCTAGGAGTAACAATAAAATTTCGTTGACCCCAGCAAAAAAAGCCATAATTACGGCGATGCTGGCGATCGCTGTAGGAATATCTTTGACCGCCTTGCTTCCTAGTTTCCATAATGCTTTGATGATAATTATGGCGATTAAAGGTTTAATGCCGTAAAGTAAGGCTTCAATTTGAGGTAATGCTTGATATTTAGCGTAGACCGCAGCAAAAATCCATACCAAAGTCATGGCGGGCAGAATAAAGCAAAAACCAGCTATAAATAAACCCTGCCAGCTAGCTTGTTCGTAACCAATGTGAATTGCCAACTCAGTAGAATTAGGACCAGGAATCAAGCTAGTTACCCCCAGCAAATCTAACAGCTTCTCCGTGGTAAGCCAGCGACGGCGTTTGACGATCTCTTCTTCCATCATGGCAATATGGGCAACAGGACCACCAAAAGCCACCATACCTAACTTGAAAAAAACCGATGCCAACTCTTGTAACTTAATTTGTTGGGTAGATTCAAATGTTTCCATCGGTTAGCTGAGTAAGCTGAGGGTTAGTAAGCCTAATTAGACATTACGAAGATTAAGCCAAGTTAATCAATCCTACGATTGGAAACTATAAAAAACAATTCAAAGAAACATCAATAACCGAAGCTGCTTTAAAATAGTCGAGTAGCTTTGGTTTTGCCCATGAATAAGTACATAATTACCGTAATAGTTGTTTTAGCTATTGTAGGTATTTTAAACTTTCGGATCCCAGTCAAGCCAACGACTGAAGAGTATATGTCATTACCTATAAATAATTGGGGTTATGGACAACATATTTTTGAACCTATAGCTAAAGGCAGTCCTCAATACGAGTGGTTAAAGCAGGAATTACAGAGCGAGGCTTATCAACAGGCTAAATATAAAATAGTCATGTTTCACCATCCTGCCCACACTCTAGGAGGAAATATCGTGCCACCCTATACCGATCCTCAGCCGAAGGTGTCTTACGGGGAGAATGGGGCAGTAAAATCACGCCACTACGATTATCCCATCGAAAATGACTATATTATCCGCGATTTGATTCCTCTTTTAGAATCAGCAGGAGTACAGCTAGTCTATTATGGACATTCCCATCTCTGGAATCGCTTTCAAAACTCTTCGGGAATGCACTTTTTAGAATCTTCTAATGTAGGTAATAGTTATGGGGCGCATCTGGGGGATAACAAACGGAAAATTCCGACCTATAACCAGCAAAACTACACAGAAACAGGCAACCCTAATGGTTTAGAGCCGATCGTGCCAAATATTGCTCCTTTGACTGACGATTCTGGACAACCCTTGCCCTATATTGCCAATAACGATCTCACCGTCTTTAGTATTTTTAATACCGAAACGGGAACGGTCAGCAGCTATCATTATGATACTCGCCAGCCAAATTCAGCCGTAGTCAAATTTGATGAGTTTGAACTGACTCCGTAAGTAAGCCACGGTCATTCCAAATAGCAACCATAGGTATAGCCGTTGAAGCTTAGATTAAGAGGTTACACAATTTATCTGTTCGTGAGTAGCGAGTCCCTAAAGGGATACCGTTTCGCATATAGCGAGTAGCAATTTTACAAGATGTCCTAATCTTTAGCTCGATTGCTATATGAGTAACCAAGTTAGAATCCCCTTTAACCCCACTAACTACTAACGAAAAATCAGTCAATCGTGAGGAAATTAATTGGAATTACTATAACTTCAAACTGCGGACTCCTCAAGTAGTCACCCAAACATATTTAGAAAAGACCATGGCAATAATAATTCCCAAGCTAAGACCAACTAAAACTTGAAAAGGAGTATGACCCAGTAGCTCTTTTAGCCTTTCTTCATTAAAATGATGTTTTTCTTGAAACAATTCATCGACTATCTGATTGAGTATCTTTGCTTGTTTCCCTGCTGCTTGACGCACTCCAGCAGCATCGTACATGACAATAATGGCGAATAGACAGGAGATCGCAAACTCTGTAGAAGACCAGCCTTTAGTATAACCAACGCTGGTTGCCAAGGCACCTACCAAGGCAGAGTGTGCGCTAGGCATTCCCCCAGGAGAGAGTAAATAAGTAACGTTTAATTTTCGACTTCTGATCAGGTCAATAACTAACTTTAATCCCTGAGCTGTGACACAGGCTAAGAGTGCGACCATTAATATCTGATTGTGTAAGATGTCAGCAACTTCCTGCATGGATTGTCTTCTTTGCCTCGAAAAACATCATTTATAAATTTGCTATTCTAGCGATCGCGGGTCACAATATATTTTGCCACTGCTCTCAAAGGTTCGGCTGCTGCACCATAGTCAGCCACTTGAGCGATCGCATTATCAACCAACTCCCTGGCTTTGAGACGAGATTTTTCTAATCCCCACAAACTAGGATAGGTAGCTTTTTGTGCAGATAAATCTTTTCCAGCAGTTTTACCTAACTGTTCGTCTGTAGCAGTAATATCTAAAATATCATCAATTATCTGAAAAGCTAGACCAATATTTTGTGCATATTGCGATAGCTTATCTATATCTTCTGCTGAAGCATTAGCCAAAATAGCTCCAGACACCACCGAGGCTTCCAGTAACGCCCCTGTCTTATGGGTATGAATAAAGCTGAGAGTCTCGGCGGTAATGTCAGACTTGCCCTCAGACTCTAAATCTAGTACTTGTCCGCCGACCAAACCAGCAGCACCAACGGTACGCCCCAAACAGGCAACTACTCGGAGGATATTTTCTGGCGCGACATTTTTGGTTTGAGTAGCAACGTATTCAAAGGCATAAGCTAGCAAACCGTCTCCTGCCAAAATAGCAATATCATCACCATATACCTTATGGTTGGTGGGCTTGCCTCGACGAAAATCGTCATTGTCCATTGCGGGCAGATCATCATGAATCAGGGACATGGTATGAATCATTTCTAAGGCGCAAGCCGTGGGCATTGCCATTTCTACAGTACCGCCAGTTAGCTGACAGGTTGCCAAACAAAGAATGGGACGCAATCTTTTGCCACCAGCCAGCAAAGAATATCGCATTGCTTCGTAAATTTTTTCTGGTTTAGCGATCGCAATCGATCGATCCAACGCCTGTTCCACCACACCTTTTTGTTGCTTCAGATAGTTTTGTAAGTCGAATACAGTAGGTTGTTGTGGCTCTTTGGATTTCTTGTTGGCTTGTACCATACAGCAGGAAAATATACTCAATTAATCGATTCTTATTATCTCTCTATTGGGTATTTTAACCAAGCTGTCCTGGCAATTATTCTGAATATTTCTAGTCGTTGGTCGTTAGTCGTCCTAAAGGATACCGCTTCGCATATTAGTTGTTGGTCGTTGGTCGTTGGTCGTTAGTCGTTAGCCGTTAGTCGTTAGTTGTTAGTCGTTGGTCATTCGGATAAAGGACAAAGGACAAAGGACAAAGGACAAATAACAAAGCGTCGGGGCGAATATCCTCCAACCTCTATAAGAAGCTGGCTTCCCCATCGCTTTTGGTGACGTGAAGCTCTAAATTCATTGGCAACCAGCTGTTAATTACTCCCATCTTCACAAGTTCCTCAAATTATTTATTTAAAACAAAACTATCAATCTAAAAGCATTGTTAATGCAGTAGCAGTCATCAGGTAAAAGTAGGACGAGGAACTTTAATGGTGAGGTATCCCGAACCAGCCTTTAGCCGATCTACTTTACCCAGCGACGGTAAAGATGTAGCGAGGTTGAGAAGTTTATTTCTTAAAACCAAACTGCAAGTAGCCTAAGTAACCAGATATTTGACCATCCTGCTGACTGTAATCAAAGAAACATTCAATTATGATCGATAAAATCTTAGTAGCTTTAGACTATCCAGAAAATAATAAGTTAGTTTTTTATTCGGCAGTAGTTTTAGCCCAATCTACTGGAGCTAGCTTAATGCTGCTTCATGTTTTGACCGAAAACGAACCAGATTATCCTGTCTTACCTAGCTATCTTAGTTATCCAGTGGTGGACGATTACGAATACAGTTTGTACCAGGCAGAACTTGAAGAATATCAACAATCAGGACTCAAGTTCTTGCAAAAAAAAGCCCAAGAAGCAATCGGCACTGGAGTAAATACTGAATTTGTTCAACTAACGGGAAATCCTCGACAAGCAATCTGTGAACTAGCTAGTAGCTGGTCGGCAGATTTGATTATGGTTGGCAGTCGGGGGTTAAGAGGCTGGAAAGAAATGTTTCTCGGTAGCGTAAGCAACTATGTAACTCATCATGCACCCTGTTCGGTTCTAATCGTCCGCACGGGTTTAGAGTCTCCAGGCGATCGCTCAACTATCAAAGAAACTGAAGCTCACGCAGAACTCACCTTGAATCAATACCTGTTGTTTAGTAATAAAACAGAAAACTTACCAATGCTAGACAAAATCTTAGTAGCAATAGACAGTTCTGAAAGAAACAAATCTGTGTTTAATTCCGCAGTATCTTTGGCGCAAACTACTGGAGCGAGTATCATGCTGCTGCATATTGTATCTGGAGAGAACGCGGATGATCCCGTGTTGCCTGCCGATGACGAATATCCAAGCTTAAACAATCGTAATGACAACAGATATCACATGAGATTTGCCGAATACGAGCAGCAAGGAATTGAGTTTCTCCAGAGTCTGACCCAGGAAGCAATGGACGTTGGCATAGACGTTGAATACAGTCAATTGAGAGGAAATCCTCAACAAATGATCTGCAAGTTGGCTAGTAACTGGTCGGCAGATTTGATTATAGTTGGCAGTCGCCAGCTCAAAGGCTGGAAAGAAAAGTTTCTTGGTAGCGTGAGCAACTATGTCACCCATCACGCACCCTGTTCGGTTCTGATCGTTCGCCCTGAAATGGGAGAGGCAGCAGCATTGCCAGAAGTAGAAGCAATCGATCGCCCCCAAAGACTCACCGACGACCGCCAAGCGATCGCTAAAAAACACCGCTCCGACGTAGCATAAATACAAGATCTACGAAATTTCCAACCAATCAAAATCAATGTTGCTCAAAGCATCAGTAAAAGACCCTAGCCAAGGGAATTAGCCTTTTTACTAATCACAAATCACCAACCATCAACGGAAATCAAACACCATGTTTAACAAAATTTTAGTAGCAATCGATCTTTCAGCAGCAAGTAGGCAAGTGTTTGACCAAGCCCTAACTTTGGCCAAGGCTACTGGAGTCAACTTAATCTTGCTCCACGTGTTGTCTGAAGAAGAAGAAGGCGCGCCGATCATGTCTTCTTATTTTACCTACTCCCTCGATCGCTGTATTCATCTCGATCCTCAGATAATGCGTCAAGCAAATATGGTATACGAGAAAGAGTGGGAGCTTTTCAAACAAAAAGGATTAGAACTATTACGTTTTTATACCAGTCGAGCGATCGCAGCAGGAGTACAGGCTGAATTTAGTCAAATTACTGGAGAGCCAAGTACGACCATTTGCGATTTTGCCGAATCTTGTGATGCAGATATCGCGATCGTTGGTAGACGAGGACATTCGAGTCTCCAAGAACTATTGTTAGGTAGCGTAAGCAACTATGTAGTTCATCATGCCCCCTGTTCGGTATTATTAGTCCAGACTCCCGCTATAGAAAGAGCGTCTTCAGGGAAGGAACTGGAAACCACAAAAGTTTATGCCTGATCTTCAAGCTGATTGGCGATCAAAAGAGCGATCGCCGACTCATTCCCTCTCCTCTAAATCCAGATTGGGGTTTGCTATTAATCGGGCAACGTCAGTCTTTTGCAAAACCAAAATGCGATCGAATTTAAAAGGAAGCCAGTTTTCCAAGGAATATTGTTTTACTACGTCATACCCTGCAACAGGACTAAAGGCAACTAGATAATCATCCTGTTCGACCCACCACCAGGGTATTTCGGCTTTTCTATTTTTATAGACAGGATAATCAGAACTATAAAGATACCAGCCGTTAAATTCAAAGCCCCCATCTATACGCCTGGGAGAAATTTGCTGTTCTTGGATTAAATTCTCGATCGCCTGCCATCGAATCCGATTCCAAGATAGATAGTCATGGGTTGTGCCAACTGTAAATGCGCCGATGAATAAGATTATTAACCAGCTTACAAAACTTGTTTTCCAATCCAATTTAACCTGCGGGATCTTTCCGACGGTGGTTAAGACCATCATCATCAATAACGGCAAAAGTAATATCAGATAACGGTCGAAGAAAAAACTAATTCCTAAGGGTAAAAAATAGATAAATATAGTAGAGTTACTTAGTAAGATTAGCGATCGCTTATTAGCAATCCCCTTAGTGGTTAATAATTGAATCGTAGATAGAACCAAAAATAGCAATAATAGCCCTGCTCCCACAACAGAGAAAATTGTTACGACAATCCAAAAAGCTGCTAAATAATTTGGGATCGTTCCTGGAGGAGATAAGATTGTATCTCTTAAAGTTAAAGGACCAATCCCCCAATCATTAATAACATTACCTCTGAGGGGCATTCTGGTTTGCTTCACAACGAGCCAGACACCTACGGAAGTTATCAGAAATAGCAATAAACTTACTTGTATTTTTCTCCCTTGAGACTTAATGCCAGCTGATTGTAAAGCAAATACAATGAGTAACCAGGGCAAAAGAAAGCATCCTAGATACAACAAGGCACATAAAGCGAAATATGCAAACTGGGCGATCGCACTCGTATCTGCGCCAACTAATTGTGATACGATTTCCTGTTCCTTAACTCCATAATTACCATAGTTTTTGGGCCAAAAAACAGCAGAAAAAAGTAGCTGTACCCCTGCTGGTAACAACACGAATAATAATGCTGCCATAATTAAAGACTTAATCTTGGCTTTATTTTTAACAACGTAGGCAATAGCATATCCAGCAAACAAAGCTATGGTTGTTTGACGAATTAATAGCGAAATCACAGCAATCACAACGGAGATAACAATTGTCGTTAAAGAATTCTTCTTTATTCCGATAACAAAAAAATATAAAGATAAAACTGTTACCGCATAATGAGGTACATCAGTCATAAAAGTATTAGCAAGGGCAAAGTATAGGGGATTGACTGCTACGATTAAAGCCCCTATAAGTGCTATTCTCTGGTGAGAAACTTCTTTGAGCAATCCATAGGTTGCAATAATTCCTATCAAACCCAAAGTCAAGGTAGAAAATCTCAGTGCTGTAAACGAGAAACCAAATGGCAGACAAAACAAAGCTCCAAACAAAACTTGAGGTAATAAATTAGCAACCGCCCATCCTGGCAGTTGAAAGTCTCCTGTTTCTAAAAGATGTTTGACAGATTCTGCATAAGCCCAGTCATCGTTTAGAGGAAAATCTCCGATTGGATTGACCAAAATAAGGGCAAAAATCCAGGTTATGGCAATTATTATGATGTTAATAAAATCTCGACCCTGTAATTGCAGAATAAATTTATCACGATATACGTTTTGCTTGACCATCGAACAAATTACTCTTATTTCTCTTTACGCTGACCGTCGTTTTGGAAGAGGCAATTTACCTACGAAGTATTTTACTGTAATTCCTAATGATGTCTGACCTCAAGATTGCCAAACACTGCTATATTGAAAAAATTGTAAATATATATTAAACATTCATTTTCATGAATTTATTCTATATACTGGGATTTTTGTTGATTTTGCTGACGGGTGGCATTGTAGTTTATTTACTCACAGCTAGAAGTTATGAATCAGCGGATTCTGTGGCTAACTCCTATGACGAGTGGACAGAAGACGGTATTTTAGAATTCTACTGGGGCGAACATATTCATTTAGGACACTATGGCTCACCCCCAGAATCGAAGGGCTTTATTGCTGCTAAATATGACTTCGTACACGAAATGGTGCGCTGGGGTGGTCTGGATCAGTTACCTGCGGGTACTACATTAATAGACGTGGGCTGTGGCATTGGAGGCAGCAGCCGTATCTTGGCAAAAGATTATGGCTTTGACGTTGTGGGTGTTACTATCAGTCCCCAACAGGTGAAACGCGCTCAAGAATTAACTCCTGAGGGAGTCAGTGCCAAATTTAAAGTAGACGATGCCATGGCTTTGTCTTTTCCCGATGCCAGTTTTGATGTGGTTTGGTCGGTGGAGGCTGGTCCTCATATGCCCGACAAAGCAGTGTTTGCACGGGAATTGTTGCGAGTGCTGAAGCCTGGAGGAATTTTGGTCGTAGCAGACTGGAATCAGCGAGACGATCGCACCGTCCCCTTGAACTTCTGGGAAAAGCCTGTAATGAAGCAGTTATTAGATCAATGGTCGCATCCTGCATTTTCTAGTATTGAAGGTTTTGCAGAACTTTTGACCGAGACTGGGTTGGTTGAGGGAGAAGTAGTAACTGCCGACTGGACACAGGAAACTCTTCCTTCTTGGATCGATTCTATTTGGCAGGGAATAGTTAAACCCAAGGGATTGATTTTATTTGGTTTTTCTGGCTTGATCAAATCTCTGCGAGAAGTTCCTACCTTACTATTGATGCGGTTGGCTTTTGGTGCTGGTCTTTGTCGCTTTGGTATGTTTCGTGCCATACGGGCTGATGCAACTCCGTTGTCAACAGCCGAAACTGAAGTAGCTAGTACCGCTTCGCTTAAGTAGTAGGTAGTAAGTAGTAAGTAGTAAGTAAGAGATAGTAAGGGTTTCAGGTTAACAATCATGGTGTCTTTACTTAAGCCTTCATCTACTAGAGTTAAATCTTAAAGCATCACGACTTTTAAATGTCGTTTGATGACAACCACTTTGTATAAGACGAACATTTAACAACTTTAACTCTCTATCCAGGTACTCAATTGAAGCTAATAGCTAATAGCTGAAAACGTTGTCCTAAAAAAACAAGGCTTTAAACCCAGAACACTTGGTAATAAGCCAGACACCAGTAAATACCAAGAATGATGCAGTTAGGTCTTTATCTACTATCTCTAGCCCCGATCTTAACGGTTTTTTTGTTGCTCGTAATTGCCAAACGTCCAGCAAAACAAGCAATGCCAGTAGCTTATTTAGTAACTGCAATAATTGCCTGGTCAATCTGGCGAGTCCCCATCTCGGTCTGGATCGCTTCGACCCTTCAGGGACTGGTTATGGCAGCAGAGATTCTTTACATCATCTTTGGGGCAATCTTACTGCTCAATGTTTTAAGAGCATCTGGAGCGATCGCCACTATTCGTCAGGGACTGCTGGGAATATCTCCCGACAGACGTATTCAGGCAATAATTATTGTGTGGTTGTTTGGTAGCTTTCTCGAAGGTGCTTCTGGTTTTGGAACTCCCGCTGCTGTCTGTAGTCCGTTGCTTGTAGCCTTGGGCTTTCCTGCCCTGGCAGCCGTAACGATCGCTTTGATCGCTAACAGTACTGCGGTAGTTTTTGGAGCGGTTGGTATTCCCGTGCTGTTGGGAATTAATACTGGACTGGAAGGGGCGGTGGTGGTCAACGATTATACTTCTGAACTGGGCATTACCTACGCAGATTATTTTGAGCGAATTGTAGTTAGGGTCGGGATTTTCAATAGCATTGTTGGCACTTTGATTCCCTTGTTGATGGTAACTTGCCTGACTCGCTATTTCGGTCAGCGCAAATCTTGGTGGGAAGGTTTACAGGTATGGCAGTTTGCTCTGTTTGCTGGGCTGGCTTTTACTATTCCCTCGACTCTGACCGCGGTATTTCTAGGACCAGAATTCCCTTCCCTAATCGGTGGACTAGTCGGACTGGCGATCGTGGTTACGGCAGCGCAGAAAAATTTTTTAATGCCAAAGCAAATCTGGAACTTTCCCCCACCAGAGGCATGGGGAGATGGCTGGAGGGGCAGTTTAACGGCAGTTATCAACCATACTGAAAGGAAAATGTCCTTGTCCAGAGCCTGGCTCCCTTATGTATTGGTCGGGCTATTTCTGATGCTATCACGACTACCACTGTTACCTTTTCAAAGATTACTCAAGACAGCAAAATTTAGTTTCTCTAATATTTTGGGAACGGAAATCAGCATCAATTCCGAACCTTTTTATCTACCTGGAACGGTATTTATCTTGGTGGTAATTTTGACTTATTTTCTTCATCGAGTAAAGTCTAAAGCTTTAACCCAGGCAACCCTCGATGCCGTCACCACCCTGAGAGGAACTAGCTTAGTTTTAGCAGCAGCCGTACCAATGGCAAGAGTATTTATCAATTCTGGCTTCAACCAATCTGGTCTTGCTAGTATGCCCCTGACTCTAGCCGAAGGAGTTTCTAGCCTAGCTGGTCAAAGTTGGCCTTTGTTTGCTCCCAGCATTGGCGCAATGGGTTCTTTTATTGCTGGTAGTGCCACCGTTAGCAACATGATGTTTTCCCTATTCCAATTTGGGGTGGCTACAGAAATTGATATTTCTGGGGCGATAGTTGTTGCCCTGCAAGCAATGGGAGCTGCTGCTGGCAACATGATTTGCGTTTCTAACGTGGTTGCTGCTTCGGCTACAGTTGGCTTAATTGGTTGTGAAGGTTTGCTAATTCGTCAAGTACTACTTCCCCTTTGTTACTATGTTTTTGGTGCGGGAGTCCTTGGTTTGGTAGTGATATATGGTTTAAAAATTGTCTAGGATTATTGATGTTGCTCGATCCAGTTGAATAAGATTGGATTAACTACCTCTGGGGCTTCATCCTGGGGGCAGTGACCCAAACCTTCTAGGGGAATAAATTCATCTACGGTCGGTATTGCAGCTAATTCTTTACCCATAGCGATCGGTTCCCAAGGATCTTCTGTCCCCCACAACAAAATTGTCGGACAGGTAAGGCGGGGCAATAGGTCTTCGGGTAGTGGACCTTGAGAATAGCGAGTAAAAGCGAGAAAAACATCTACTGCTCCCTGGTCTGAGGATGGTTTCATCAAAATATCAATTAGTTCGTCGTTGACTGCTTCAGGACGACGATAAGCCTGGAGCAAAATTTTGCGGACTACTTTGGGTTTGGCGATTTGCTTAAAAAAGAAATTGCCGATCGCTCTATTACCCAATACCTTTTGCATCACCAACGAGCCGTAGTTACGATACCAGGGCAAGGTAGCTCTTTTGCGTTCGTGTAATAACCTGACAGAACAGTCGATCGCTGCCACTCCTAAAGTTAGATCTGGATAATCGACCGCCGTTTGCATGACTACAATGCAGCCGATCGAGTTACCAATCAAAAAAGCAGGACTACCTACTACCTCACGACAAAAATCTGCTACTTGTTCTCCCCAGGTTTCAAAAGTATAGTCAACCGTTCCTGGTTGAGGTTTGTCCGAACCACCAAAGCCAATTAGATCGAGCGCATAACAACGACAAGATTTTCCTAGTACGGGTAAATTTTTACGCCAGTGTCCCCAAGATGCCCCAAACCCGTGTACTAGCACTACCCCCGCGCCAGTATCTCCAGCTTGTTGATAGGTTATTTTGTGACCCCGCCAGTGCCAAATTTTTGGGTCGGTAATTGCGATCGCGCTCATAAGGTTTTTAAAATTAGTTTTAAGTTTTGTATCTTTTACTATTGTCTAACTAATTAATAAATTTTGCTAAAAGTTAGTTGTTAGTCGGTAGGGTGGGCAAAAATAACCTGAGTCACTCGAACGTTGTTAGCTGATGAAATTTGCCCACCTTACTTACGCTTAGTAACGGAACGCTAGTTAAATCCACATTTATTTTAAATGACCCTTAGCTATAATTTGCTAGACTAAGAAATTGTATTTTAGTTCTTTAGTACTAAAGAAAGCTCATGGCTCTTAATGTTGTTAATTTAGTCGGTCGTGCTGGTGCTGCACCAGAAATAATTCATTTTCAGTCGGGTTCGATGTTGTGTAAGCTACCTTTGGCAGTCAATCGTCGCAGTCGTAATAGCGATCAGCCAGACTGGTTTAATTTGGAAATGTGGGGCAAAACTGCTGAAGTAGCAGGTAATTACGTCCAAAAAGGTAAACTAATCGGTATTCAAGGCTCTTTAAAAATTGAAACCTGGACAGACAAAAATACGGGGGGAATACGCTCTCGTCCAACAATCAAAGTCGATCGCCTGGAACTATTAGGTTCAAAAAGAGATAACGATGCTTCAGAAGTTAGCGGTTATCCTGGTGCAGTTAGCGGTTATCCCGAATAAGAGACTGGTGAATGGGAGATAGCTTACAAGGGTAGACTTTTTACATTTGTCTATTTATTGTGTGTGATGGGGAGAGAGGGAGTCCTAAAGGATTAGCTGGCGCGTCATGGGGAGATGGGGAGACAGTAATAGATTTGTTAGTAGCGATCGCCTTTGTTTGCTCGGTTTGTTAGTTGCTGCCGTGTTGCTTTATACATCTAACCTGGGAGAGCTGCCCCTCAGAGATTGGGATGAAGGGATTGTGGCGGGGGTGGCGCGCAATATTTGGCGTAGTTCACCAGAGAGTCAAACTTGGCTCTATCCCACAATTAATTATGACGCTCCCTATTGGAATAAACCCCCTCTAATCCACGGACTAGTCGCTCTGACTTATAGCTTGTTTGGCATCAGCGAATGGAGTACTAGGATCGTTCCCGCTGTCCTTTCCGCTTGTTGTGTTCCCCTGCTCTATCTCATCGGTAGGGAAGTCTTTGCCACTCGCTTACCAGCTCTGTTCTCGGCTTTAGTTTATTTAACCCTGTTACCCGTGGCTCGTCATGGTCGAGTAGCTATGCTAGATGGCGCAGTTACCTGTTGGTTTTGTTTGGCGGTGTGGTGTTTGTTGCGGGGACGTAAATATCCGCGCTGGTTGCTGGGAACTGGCTTGGGGATTGGTTTGATTTGTTTGACCAAAGGCATGATGATGGGGGTCTTGCTGGGGGGAATTATTATAATTTTCGTCGGCTGGGATAGTCCTAGGTTGCTGCTTAGTTCTTATTTATGGAGCGGTGTTGTCTTAGGTTTGTTACCTGCGATCGCCTGGTATGGACTACAGTATTTACACTATGGTCGGCAATTTTTGGGTACTAGCTTTGGACAACAGACCTTTCAGCGCATTTGGAAGCCCATCAGCAGTATCTATGCCCCTCCTTGGTATTATTTATTAGAAATTGCCAAGTATAGCTTGCCCTGGCTCATTTTTCTGCCTCATGGAGTTAAATTAGCCTTGCGTCAGCGTCACCACAGCTGGGGAAAACTAGCTCTAGTCTGGAGTGGAGTTTATCTGCTGGCTGTGTCTTTGATGGTGACTAAATTACCCTGGTACATTATTCCCATCTATCCTGGATTGTCTTTGTTGGTGGGGGCTGGTTTGGCAACAGCTTGGAGCAAGCAACAGTTTGGTTATTACCAGAAAATATGCTTGAGTTTGGTCGCCTTAGTTTGCTGGATGGGTGGTGCTTACTATGCAGTAGTAGAACGCCAGTTAGATTTGGGGTCAATTTTATTGCTGGTAGCGGTCAGCTTGAGTTTGGCAGCAGTATTATTATGGCGACAGTCGCGCTATTTTATTCCTGTAATTGTTGCTGGTTTTTATCTCTCCCTCTGGTTGTTGTTTAACTCTAACTATTGGCTATGGGAGCTAAATGAGGCTTTTCCCGTAAAACCCGTAGCTGAAATAATCAAACAGCAGACCCCTCCCCGACAAATTATCTATACTTCTTATCCCCATCTTCGTCCCGCTCTAGAATTTTATAGCGATCGCGTGATCGTTCCGCGATCAAATGCTGAGTTACAGCAACATTGGCAGCAGGAGAACAGCGTTTATTTTCTGATTACTCCAGAACTAATATCTTCGTTAAATTTAGAGCAGTATCAGCTTTTAGGAGTTAATCTACCATGGCAGCTGATTACTCGCGATCGCCGTTAAATCAAATCTGAGAAATTATAAGAGACTATTTTTCAGCTTATATCAAGTCCTTAAATAAAATATGCATTCATCAGGTACTCAAAACCTTGTCTGAAAAACTAATAACTAAAAACTAATAAAACTCCCTACTCCCTACTTTCGTTTTAACTTGTTCATCCGAACCTGATATTAGAACTAAAACCCGACAATTACCTGCCCCATAGCGATCGCCAAACCGATAACAGCTAGATGCTGTGGAAGTAAATATTTAAACTGCTGTCGGGCAATCTTTTGAGTGAGCAGAATAGATAACAGCACACCAACAACCAGAGAAGATCCCTGTAAAAAAGCAATTACCGCAGGATGAGCTACCAGTATCGGCAGGCTCGAACCGTTTAAACCAAAGGTTGCCATAGCTACGGGTAAGATTCTCCCCCCTTCGGATAAGCCGAGATCGAGATAATGAGCCAGGTTACCTGCCAACACTAAGGGCAAATAGCCATAGGCTAACTCGACAAATCTGCGGGGTTTGTATTTACGATTTAATTTACCTATCAGTAGGTTGATGCCCTGAGCGATTAGAGGAACAACCACAGGCATACTCAAAATCACTATGGATACTAAGGCGTGGTTGCTAAATCTTTCTAGATGGAGATCTAAACCCAACCAAGCTGATATTTCAGGTAAACGGTGTAAGAAGACCACGTTCAGCAACAAAAATAATAAGGCTACTTCGTAATTACGAGGGTTATGAGTCGTCCAAAGTTCGATCCCAGGAGGACGAAGGTTAAATTCTACCGAGCGATGGGGACAGGCTTTAAGACAGGTCATGCACAAAACACAGTCTCGATTATCAGTCAGCTGTGCGGGGTGAGAGTAGAGGGGACAGCCGTTAGTCTCCTGTCCTTCCCCCTTAGCAGGACCACCCTTATAACATTGATAAGTAGTGCATTCTGCCGAACAAGTTCCCTGTTGCGCTCGTAATTCAGTCATCGAAAGTTTGGCGAACAGACCATTCATCCCCCCAATGGGACAGAGATAGCGACACCAAAAGCGTCGTTCAAAGATAGCCGAAAAGATCATTGCCCCTGCGGTAATTAACAGCAGCAAACAAGCGGAAAGATATGCCGTATTTTCTAGATTCCAGAGTTCTTCCCAAAGCAAGATCAGGGCAAACAGACCAAACAGAAACCAGCCTCCCCACTGTTCGGCAGAGTTTCTCGGCCATTTTTTTAACTGTCTAGGAAACAAAATTAAGGATAGCTTTTGGGTAATTTCACCATAGATCATAAAAGGACACACCGCGCACCACAGCCTGCCGACAACAGGAAATCCAATCAAAATTAGGGGCCACCACCACGCCCAGAATAAGTTAAGGGCAAAATTCTCCTGACGGTTTTGAGGCGCGACAAAGAGAACTATGACTACTAAAGTATAAAAGCCTAGAACGAAACCATAGTTGATCCTGTCGGGAAACCAGTCACTCCGCAGAAAATGACGTAGCTGGGGATATTTGTTGAGTAAATTGAGTCGATACTGTTTCTTTTTACTTTGAGACTGCCAGACTATTTCTTCGGTAATGTCATCACAACCCTCAAGTTGAGTTAATGCCCGTTCAACTATACTTTCTAATTCCCGTAAGTTGTTGGGAAAGTCATAAGCCTGGAGATTTCTGATTGCTTCAGGAGTAATTTTGGTCTTCTGCAAACACTGGTTGCGTCCAATTAAGTTGAGATAATAGTTAATCTGCTCGTCCAGATCTGCTTTACGTACTCTGAGGGGAGGAACTCTGATGATGTTATCCACCACAGAATTGATTGCAGGAACGGTTTGCTCGGTGATTAGAATAATTCTGGCTTGAGAAGTTTGAGGTTCGCGAAAATCTCCTCCAGGACGCATCACAGGAGTATATTGATTATTTTTAACCAAATTGACGATCGCGGGCAATAACTCCTTGGGCAATAAATGAATATTGTTTAAAATCAAGGTGCCTTCTTGGAGGGAAGCAATTAATCCTGGTTTGCCACCACTACGACCGAATAATTCTGCGCCACTAGTTTGTAATTTAGAACAATCTACTTGAATAATTGGTTGCCGACGGGCTGCGGAACCAAAATGAATGAGGGCTGCTAGATTATCTTTTTCTAGTCCTGGTTCACCAAACAACAAGACTGATTGTCTGGTTTGGGCAGCCTGTTTGATCTGCGATCGCAATCTGGTGGCATAACGGCTTTTGCCAATGACTCCCCGTTTTGCCTTACTCACTAGATAAGGTCTTAAGATTACCTGGCGTTCTTGTTCAAATAATAGCTGTTGGGATAATTCTTTAACTTCTGTTGCTAATTGTTGAGAAAAAGCTTGAGTTATTTCAGAATATTGCTCGATTAATTCTCGAAATTTATCACTACTAATAAACCAGACTGTGCTGTCGCTAATAGTTGTAACCTCATATTGGGTCGGCTGTTTTAACAATAGAGCATATAGATTTAATACCGTCCCCGATAATAAACTACTAGAACGAGATTCTGATTGGCTGTTACTTGCCAGCCTGCCTGCTTGAACAACGTATAAGCCTTCAGGCTCAGTATCTTCTATAATCAGAGTTTGATTGGCAGCAATAGTCTGTTCGGTAAAATTAGCTGCGATCGCTTCTAAAACTACGGTTGATAAGATGCTCAGACAGGTTTTTTGCTGGAGGAAGGATACGAGATCGGGTAAATTCATGCAGTAATCCTCAACTCGATTACTTACACTCTAGCTTTAAACAATCGCCAAGGATTAAACCCGACAAATCTTTGCCAAGCGATCGCCTGTAAAAATCTGTTGTTCAAAGTCATGGTGTTGAAGTCAATCATTATAAAAATCTCCAGAAGCCATTTTTGTATATTTCGATCTGTATATTCTCCCCAGCAAGTATATCTAACTTGCTACTTAGGCGAAGCAGTACTAGCCCCCGATCCGAAATTCAATCACATCCCCTTCTTGGACAACATAATCTTTACCTTCCAAGCGTAACAAGCCTTTTTCTTTGGCTGCATTCTTCGAGCCTGTTGCCACCAAATCTTCGTAGCTAATAGTTTCCGCCTTAATAAACTTCTTCTCAAAATCGGTGTGGATTACGGCTGCTGCTTGAGGGGCTTTAGTTCCCGCAGTTATCGTCCAGGCGCGGGTTTCTTGTTCTCCTGTAGTCAGATAGGTACGCAAGCCTAAAAGATCGTAGGTAGCTCGAATCAAAGATTTTAAACCGCCTTCTTCTACTCCCAAAGCTTCGAGAAAGTCTTGTGTTTCTTCGGCTGAAAGTTCGACCAACTCAGACTCTACCTGTGCCGAAACCACCACTACCTTGGCAGCTTCATCACTGGCAAACTGACGAACGGATTCTACCCATTCATTGCCAGTAGCCAGATCGTCTTCCGAAACATTCGTAGCATAGATAATTGGTTTGTTGCTTAGTAACCCCAAAGGTTTAATTGTTAGTAATTCTTCTTCGGATAAATCCATAGTGCGTACAGATTTACCGTCATTAAGAACTTGACTAATTCTGTCGAGTAGTTCGACTTCCGCTTGAGCATTTTTGTCATTTTTGGCACTCTTACGCTGTCTAGTGATGCGCCTTTCTACCTGTGCCAGATCCGCCAAGACTAACTCTAAGTTAATGGTTTCAATATCTCTTACGGGATCGACGCAGCCCGCAACATGAATAATATCGTCATCGTCAAAACAACGTACCATATGGACGATCGCATCAACCTCGCGGATATTGGCGAGAAACTGATTACCCAATCCTTCCCCCTTACTCGCGCCTTTGACTAACCCTGCAATATCAACAAACTCAATTCTGGTTGGTACTAGCTTTTGAGAATTAGATAGTTTAGACAGTACCTCTAGGCGAGCGTCTGGTACGGATACTACGCCGACATTTGGTTCAATGGTACAGAAAGGGAAATTGGCTGCATCTGCCTTAGCATTGGCAACTAAGGCATTAAACATAGTAGATTTACCCACATTTGGTAATCCGACGATTCCTGCTCTTAACATGACGACTTGTATTGGCTTTTAGGTTCAGTCTGCCAATTTTACTGCATTAGAACTGGATAACTCAAACATATAGCCTCTACCCCAAACGGTTTTAATAAACTTCCCGCCAAGATCGCCAATTTTTTTGCGTATCCGACCAATATGAATATCTACCTTGCGATCGTCTCCGTTGTAGTCATCTTTTTGCCAAATTGCTGAAATTAATTCTGCTCGATCCCAAACTCGATTAGGATTATTGGCTAAGAAATATAATAAGTCAAATTCCAAAGCGGTTAGTGAAACTAGATGATTATTAAGCATAACTTCGCGACGATAAAAATTAATTTTTAATTTATCGACTACTAAAAGTTGTTCGATTTTGGCAAGAGAACTATGGCGATCGCTTCTTCTGAACAAAGCATCGATCTTGGCTTTGATTATTTGCAGATCGAATGGTTTGGTAATGTAGTCGTCTGCCCCCCTAGCAAATGCCTCCAAGATATAGTTATTATCAGCCATAGAGCTTAACATAACAATCATTACATTGGTTTTTCGCAGTTCTTCACAAAGATTAAATCCCAAATCGTCAGGTAAATTAACGTCAAGAATTACCAAATCTGGCTGAAATATTTTAAACTTTTGTCTGGCAAGTTTGCAGTTTGAAGCGACTTCGGTATGATAATTGTTATAGCTTAAAAATCTTTCTATCAAGTGTTGTAGAGACAAGTCGTCATCTACAATAAGAATTTTTTTTTATCATTCATGAATTTATGACAAGTATTGAATAAATACAATTTTGTATACCTTTATTCTTATTAATCTATTGCTTTTAAACAATATCAGAAAAATTACTGACAAAGCGATAGTAATAGTTCGTTTTTACTTAATCTTTATTAAAAAAATGGTTTATATAAAGCTGGGTTAAGCTGCCAACATTTGTTCAAGTCTGAAACAATGTTTGTTAGGTAAAATGTATTGCTCTGTAGGGTTGAAATTAGCGAGCTTGAGTGTTAGTTATTAGTCGTTGGTTCTCACCTGGCAATGCTGATGACTAACTTGATATTTTTTGGTTAATTATAATTCACAGTGAGATAGGAAGTACTTGAGCGCAAATGCCTAATAATTATTGGATGAAAACCCCCTTGTTAGATGCTTTGATTGAGTCTGCTGGTAAACCTCACGCTGCTTTTTATGCTCCAGGACATAAGCAAGGCAAGGGCATCAACGACAAAATTGAAGACTTGATTGGGGCAGCAGTATTTAGGGCAGATTTGCCAGAACTCCCAGAACTAGATAACTTATTTGCACCCCAAGGCGCGATCGCCGAGGCACAAAAGCTAGCAGCCATGACTTTTGGGGCAGAAAAAACCTGGTTTTTGATTAATGGTTCAACCTGTGGCATTGTGGCAGCGATTTTAGCTACCTGTAGCTCAGGAGAGAAGATAATTTTACCGAGAAACATTCATCAATCGGCGATCGCAGGTTTGGTTCTGTCTGGGGCAATACCGATATTTATCAATCCAGAATACGATCGGCAAGCAGGATTAACTCACAACGTCACTCCAGAAACAGTAAGACAAACTTTAGAGAAACATCCCGATACCAAAGCGGTGATGATGCTGCACCCTACCTATCAGGGAGTATGTAGCGATTTGAAGGCGATCGCCAAAATTGTCCATCAGTACGATATACCTTTGCTGGTAGATGAGGCACACGGCGCGCACTTTGCTTTTCATACCGATTTACCGCCATCGGCAATGAGTGTCGGGGCAGATTTGACCGTACAGTCTACTCATAAGGTGTTGAGTGCGATGACACAGGCATCCATGCTGCATCTTCAGGGAAACCGAGTTAGGGAGCATCAAATCAGTAAAGCCTTACAGTTGGTTCAGTCTACCAGCCCCAGCTATCTGCTTCTTGCCTCTTTAGATGCTGCCAGGCAACAAATGGCGACCCAAGGCGAAGAATTAATGAGTAAAACTATTGCCTTAGCCGAGCGAGCCAGGCAAATAGCGCAAATACCAAATCTATCGGTGTTTGAGCCAGAAATACAGCCTGGATGTCAATACTTCGACCCTACCAGATTAACGGTTGACGTAGCCAAATTAGGAATAACTGGCTTTGAAGCCGACGAAATATTGCACGAACGGTTAGGAGTTACCTGCGAACTACCCCTATTGCAACACCTGACCTTTATTATCTCTCCTGGTAATAGCACTGAAGACATCCAAAAACTTATTCAAGCCTGTCAAATTCTGTCACGGACAAAAGTCAATAGCCATAATGCAAAGCGAAGTCCCAAAGGACAGCCACTAGCTATCAGCTATCAGTCGATCATTTCTCCTAGAGAGGCTTATTTTGCAGCAACTGAAACTATACCGATGAGCGAAGCAGATAATCGCCTATGCGGTGAGTTGATTTGTCCTTATCCCCCTGGTATTCCCCTATTAATGCCTGGTGAAATGATTACCACAGAAGCAATCGAATACCTCAAACAAATTTTGGCTGCGGGGGGAACTATTACAGGGTGTAACGATCCAACCCTAGAAACCATACAGATACTTCGATAGCGGAATAAACTAACTAAGTTGATAGATATCGGTCTATATTAATATCTAAAATTTAATACCTAATTATGCTCTGGCCCTATAAAACTCCTGGTATTCCCGACAAATTATTTGAGCGTCTACCAGGAATCCCTTTGAGTAAAAGAGAAGTACGTATTTTAATTATCTCTTCGTTGCGGATGAAGCCCAATTCAGTTTTGTGGGACATTGGTGCAGGAACGGGAACGATCCCTGTGGAAATAGGGTTGCTTTGTCCCGAAGGACAAATAATTGCGATCGAGAGAGATGATGAAGTTGCCAGATTGATCAAACGTAACTGCGATCGCTTTGAAGTCAATAACGTCAAGGTTATTCAGGGTAGTGCGCCCGAATGCCTGAAGGATCTCCAGCCCCAACCAAACCTAGTATGTATCGAAGGAGGCAAGCCGATTAAGGACATACTCAAACAAACTTGGAAATATCTTCAACCAGAAGGGCGGATTGTTGCTACGGTTAATAACTTAGAAAACTTATACATCATCTCTGAAGGTTTGGCAGAACTACAGGCTCGTAATATTGAAGTAGTTCAGTCAGCGGTCAACCGTTTGGAAACTAGGGGAATTCACCAGACTTTCGCTGCGGTTAATCCAATGTTTATCCTTAGTGGAGAAAAATTATAGACTAGATCTTGGTTCATTAGTCATTGGTCATTAGTCATTGGTCATTAGTCATTGGTCATCCTAAAGAATACCGTGACGTTGTTTTACCTCTTACTTCTTAACTTTTTACTTCTTAACTTTTTACTTCTTACTTTTTACTTCTTACTTCTTGCTTTTACTTCCCTCTGTTCCTCGTTCGAGAGCGATCGCTGTTGGTAAAAAAAAATACTAGGAGTTCATCCATTAATTTGTTAACCTTTCATAAGGTGAATTGCACCCAGCCATTACCTGGTGAGGTTTGCTTTCACTTTTCGGTCTTAAACTGAATCTTACATTCATACTTCAGCGTTTGTAGTAGCAACGCATTATGCCTTTGTCTCGTATATTTAGCTCGATAGTGGCGATCGCTTTAGCATTGGGAATGATTATTCTCGGAGGATGGTACTTTACCATTGGTATTGGTATTTTAATGGTTTTGGCACAGTTAGAATATTTTCGATTGGTTCGTGCCAAAGGAATCGAACCTGCTGGCAAAACCACTTTGATTGTCTCCCTGCTTCTATTGCTCAGTGCCTCCATTGCTCCCAACGTAACTGATGCGATGTTTTGTCTGGGGGGAACGGTCATCTGCTTTTATTTACTATTTCAACCTAAGATGGCTACTATTGCTGATATTTCTAGTTCCATCTTGGGATTGTTTTATACAGGCTATTTGCCTACTTTTTGGGTTCGTTTACGAGTTAACCTTCCCCATACTAATAATTACAGCAATTTACCTTTAAACGGCTATTGGCCAGACTCTTGGCTCAATCCAAATCAGTTTCCTACCGCCTTAACTCTGACGTTTTTGGTTATGGCTTGTATTTGGGCAGCAGATATTGGCGCATACACTATGGGCAAAAGCTTTGGTAGAACGAGGCTGTCTAATATTAGTCCTAAAAAAACTGTAGAAGGGGCTATTTTTGGTGTAGTTGGTAGCTTGATTGTGGCTGAATTAGGAGCTTGGTATTTCGATTTTCCTGCCTGGCGAATTAGTGGCGTTATGCTGGGAACTTTGGTCGGGGTTACCAGCTTGCTGGGAGATTTGACTGAATCAATGATGAAACGAGATGCGGGGGTCAAAGATTCTGGACAGCTAATCCCTGGGCATGGGGGAATTTTAGATCGAACAGATAGCTACGTTTTTACTGCTCCATTGGTCTATTATTTCTTTACTTTATTATTGCCTTTATTGACAGCTTGGTAGATGATAAACAACGCTTAATGTGAATTATATTCTGGCAATTTTATTAGTTCTAATTAGTTCGTATTCAAGGTGAATAACCAGTTTTAATTTTTAATTCTAATTTTATACGTGTGAATATTCATGGCATCATTCCCCAATCTACTATTGGTAAAACCATCGCAAAAACTACAAAGGTAATAATTCCCAAAGCTAAATTACGATACACGCGCTTTTCAGGTCTACATCTGCGATATTTCATCTGTGCGATCTTTTTAAATACTGTTTTCCCCTTTATAACAAATTAGTTGATAGATGAGCGATCGCTAAAACCAAAAAAACTTACGGGTAACCAGAGACTCGGAAAAGAGATCGACAGAGAGATGTCGCAATAAAGAAGTTGAGTTAGCTGAGAACAGCTCAAATAGATTAAAGCCCAGTTAGACAATAACTTCATAAAACTGGGGTGCTAGGATTCGAACCTAGGAATGGCGATACCAAAAACCGCTGCCTTACCGCTTGGCGACACCCCACCGTTTTTCAACATAGACATCATAGCAATTTATCACCTAAGTTTGTCAAGTAATTTGGGAAAATTCTCCCTCGCTTTATAAAATATGCTGACGAATTTCTGCGATCGCCCGACGTAAATCCTTGGCATGAAGTAATCCAACATAGCCAGCATAAAGACACTGTTGGCTATTTTTACTCAGATAAACGTGAGCTACACCTAAAGGATGATTCCAGGTATGAAGAGTAACACCATCGGCAAAACTGACAACTACTTGCGATCGCTCAAAATCCCGATAATCGGCATCAGTCATTCCTGGTACTGAACGCAGCAGCCGAATCAACCGATTAGCAAGGTTTTCTGTAGCAAGAAAGCCCAATTGAGGATCGATCCAAAAGTCTTGAATGACAGGAATCATCTCGGAATGATATCTCATGGCACTATGGGGGATATCTGATACTAGCAGCCAGTTAGCATAGTCGAACTTAGTATTTTCTACGGTTACCAAACCGTCTGTACCCATGCCCATGTCGCTAGCAACCGAGAGAGTCGGAATCTGTTGAGCAATTTTTTCTGCCATGTCTCGGCGACTTTTACCTAAGTCTGCTGCTGTGCCGATACCAAGGTTTAAAGGATCGATAATACGGGCTATGTTTGACCCCCCAACAGGAGAACCAAGTAAAATTAATGAGTGTACCTTGTTCCACCACTGAGGATTACGATTTAGTACCTCCAGCCAAAGCAAACCTCCCATAGAGTGTCCCACAATTTTGATCGGAGTATCTGGGTGATTGTTGATTACGTTCGCAGCGATTTGCTCTAATTGCTCGACTAGAGGTTCAATTCTAATAAAGGTTTTAATCAATCCCAAACTAGGTACGGTAATCAAAGTTTGAGCGTTGGCTACTGCTTTTGCCAATGAACCGATACTATTGCCCGTATCAGCCCAACCGTGTTGAGCAAACAGCAAAAAGTCAGGATTGTTATTGTCTACTTTCATGACAATCGATACTGGAGTTTAGTTAATGTTTTGCTGGGTAGATTTGCCTTCTCCTAGTGGCGCGTCAAGGTTAATTTGAGGCATTAGAAAAGTCCACAGATAAACACAGATGAACGCAGATTCTTGGTGCGCCACTAGTTAGCAATAGTTTGAGCTTTATGAGTTTGAGCTTTATGAACCTGCCAAGTAGCGATCGCCTCTAATAATTCTTGGGGGCAATCTACAAGATAATCGGGTTGATATTTTTGAAGGATTGCTGCTGAATTAAAGCCCCAGCTTACGGCGATCGCCCGTACCCGACTTTTTCTAGCGGATCTAATGTCTCTGGTTTCATCACCGACATAAACTACATCAGATCTATTCAATTTGTATTCTCTAACAACTCGATTAATAACTCGATGTTTGCCAAAGATAGACGTACTAGAGTGGATAAAGCTAAACAAAGAACTTAGCTGATTTTTTGCTAGAAATATGTCAACATTCTCTTGGATATTAGAGGTGATAATCCCCAAAACGTAACCTCTACGCTGCAACTCAAACAGAACCTGTTCAATATTTTGAATCGAGTCTAGTCCAGCAATTTCTTTGCTCAACTCTATTCTAATTCGTCTAACCAAAAAAGGTAGTTTGAAAACAGATATTTCTGACTGCTTGACAATTTCACGAGAGCTTAAATTTTTAATTAATAATAATTGTTCGCGATCCAATGCTTTGTAGCCAAATTCAGTAGATAATTGGTTAGTAATATTGGCAACCGCTTGATATGTATCCGCAATAGTACCATCAAAGTCAAATAAAATTACCTTAGCAGTCATTTAATCCTCAATATATATGTATATAGGTAATTGATACCGTAATTATAGTTAGTAATAAGTCTAATATTTATCTAATAAAAACGTTTACTCGTCCTTATTTAGATTAGCACGAGCATTGCGCTGCCACATATTTGGCTTAATTCTTCTTAGGGCAGAGGCACGAAAGCGACGATCCCATTCTGCTTCAGAAATGCTAGCCAATTCTGTTAATTGAGGCTGAATATTAGCAGCATAAGGCTGAAAATCATCAATATCTGTTTCTTGGGCAAAACGTTGATTCCAGGGGCAAACATCCTGGCAGATATCACACCCAGCTACCCAACCAGATAAATTTTTGGCAACTGCCTGAGGAAGTTTTGGCTCGCGATTTTCAATTGTATGATAGGCAATGCAGCGGTTGGCATCAACTACATGAGGTTTGATAATTGCGCTGGTAGGGCAAGCATCTAGGCAACGGTTACAAGTACCACAGTGACTGGTATGAGGTGCATCGAAAGTTAATTCCAAATTGGTTAATACTTCCCCCAAAAAGATCCAACTGCCATATTTTCTAGTAATCAGGTTGCCGTTTTTGGCAATCCAACCCAGCCCAGCTCGTTGCGCCCAAACCTTATCCTGAATTGGAGCTGTGTCCACAGAATAGCGAACCATAACCGATTCATCGAGCGATCGCAACCAGTTGCTCAAAGCCTTAAGCTTTTTCCCGACAACTTTGTGATAGTCTCTGCCCCAGCCATAACGAGAAATTTTCCCGATTTGAGGATCGTCAGAATGTTGATGGGGGGTGTAGTAATTGAGTGCCACGCAAATAAGCGATCGCACCTCTGGCATATAGGCACGAATATCTTCTCTTGTAGGGGTTGCCATCCATGCCATATCAGCCTGGTAACCCGCAGCCAGCCAGCTTTTGAGATGTTCCACAGCATTGTCTTGATGATTGTCTATGTTGGCAATACCTACCAAATGAAACCCCATCTCTATGGCTTTGGCTTTAATCTGGGAACTATCGATCATGGTTTTGAAGGAGGAACATACTTGAACTAGGAAACATCTAAAGACTATACAATTGCTGTTGAATCTAACCAATCACAACTTTATTGAACTGAAATAAAATCAAACTCTATGAAATATCTTTATTCCTCTTTGTTAAGCTTATCTGTATTAGCTATTAATCCCGTAGTCGTTGCAGAAGGTTCGATGAGGGCTGAAACAGCACATCAGTATCCAGCAGAATTTATTCAAGACTATAACCAAGAGTGTATTCAAACTTCTGTAGGCGAAGGGTTGGATGAAATAGAAGCTCGTAGACTGTGCGACTGTACCATTAGTGAGTTTCAGCGACAGCATAGTCTAGAGGAATTCAAACAGCTAACCGCAGCATCTGCAACAGATAAGGAAGCGGAGACAGCTTTAATAGAGGTAGGACAATTCTGTTTTGAGCAAATTTTATACGAACAATAGTCCGTTGGCTAGAAGCTATTTTTGGTTATTAGTTTGAAGGTTTGAAGTCAACAAAGATCGAACAGGATACTAACAATAACCAGAGGTAAACAGTCATAATTTGCGGTGGTTCGACTTTAATTAACTATTTCTTAAGCTGTGCAATGCCCTACTAACTAATTATCCTTCTACTCTTGCTACTTTTCACCTGATAACTCGGTCTATAATAAACTGTTTAAAGTAGGCGATCGCTGGATCTCGAACCTCATGAGCCATTTCAAATTCTCGGTATTGTACGCCAACACCGATTTTTGTTAATTCATCTCTCGCTTTAGTAGCAGCAGCCAAAGGCACTACAGGATCTTGTTTGCCATGAATGATTATGGTTGGGGGGAAAGTCTGGTTTTCCTCTGCTTGAGGCTGATAATGTAAATATCCGCTAAAGCAGCATAAGGCAGCAAAGGGTAAACTTAACCCCACATCTAAAGTCATTGCTCCTCCCTGAGAAAATCCTGCCAAAACTGTTCTATTAAGTGGTACACCAGTAGAAGCTTCGAGAGAAGTCAACCAGTTAAATAATAGCTGGCGACTTTGAGCTAAACCCGTAAAATCTTGAGTCTCCAAAGCATACCAAGCCTTCCCTCCTGGCACTTGAAAGTGATCGAAAGGTGCATTAGGGAATAAATAGCCAAAACCAGGAAAGTTCAGCACCTTGGCAAAGGGAACAAAATCTTGATAGTTAGCCCCCCAACCGTGTAGCACGACGAGTAAATATTTGGGGTTGCCCTCGTTGGGCATTGCGGAAATGGCTTCGATGTTTGGCTGCATAAATAATTGTGATCCAGAAAAAAAATATCTCTTGTTCAGCATATAACTTTGCTCCATGCTTCATCAAAGCTATAGCTATATAAGTTTATTTGTTTGGTGTCTGGCTATCTCTGTAGGATCTGGGATTTAGTGATCCAAGTGCCGATTTTTGGATATTAATTTCCCTGAAATATTTTTGTCGGATGCTACAAACCGCAATGCCCTAGCAGGAGATAGTCATCAATTAACTAGAATACGTTTATTTATCGAGTGATGAAGTCTATATTTTGAGGGTGATGATAGTCACTGGTAATCCAAAACAGCAACTTTATACTTGCTTTATATAAACAAAACAAACTTCAATAAAACTTATACTTTTTAACTACTTAATCTCATGAAAAAGCAACTATCTTTTCTTCTACTAGCGATCAATATTTTTAGCTTTAATGTTTTACCCGCTCAAGCAATGAGCAATAAAAACGACTCTGCAATGTCTCCAGGTCAATGGTGTTTTGAGATGCCTTGGATGGGTTTATTCTGTTTTTATCTTTAAAAACTTCATTTGCAACCATTTTATCTTTAAGTATTATTTGTAAAATATATCAAACTATTTGCAACCAATCTATAACTAATTTATAACAGCTATTATCTTAAGTGATCGCACTTTCAACAAGGCGATCGCTTTTTTGTTTAAAACAAGAGCAAACTAAACTTATATACTGCCAAATATTTCAAATAAAGAACAAGAGTAAGAAACTATATCACCTTTACTTTCAAATTTCTTTACAATCATAAGTAGGAATACATAAAGAAACTTGAGATATGAAACGGATTGTTGCGATCGCGGGATTTGAATCTTTTAACGCCAACCTCTATCGTCAGGCTGCTGAGATGGCAATGGCACGGTGTGATGGTTTGGAGGTGATCTTTTTTAGCGATCGCGACCTTACGGCAAATCCCGATCAAGTAGAAACTGCGCTTCAGTCCGCCGATGTCTTCTTTGCTAGCTTGATCTTTGACTACGACCAGGTAATTTGGCTGCGGGAAAGAGTAAAAGATATTCCCATCAGGCTGGTATTTGAGTCAGCTTTGGAGTTAATGAGTCTGACGCGGTTGGGTAAGTTTGCCATTGGCGACAAACCAAAGGGAATGCCTAAACCTGTTAAATTTATTCTCAGTAAGTTTGGCAACAGTAGGGAAGAAGACAAGCTGGCTGGTTATCTTAGTTTCTTGAAAACTGGTCCTAAATTACTCAAGTATATTCCTGCAAAAAAAGTCCAGGATTTACGCAACTGGCTAATTATCTATAGTTATTGGAATGCGGGGGGAACAGAAAACGTCGCCTCGATGTGTTGGGTATTAGCCGAAAAATATCTGGGTTTAACCGTTGGTGAGATTCCCCAGCCGATTGAAACCCCCAACATGGGTTTATTGCATCCCGAATATCGGGGATATTTTACTTCCCCCCAGGATTATCTAGATTGGTACAAAAACCACGTAGAGACGCGAAATTTCGCGTCTCTACCAATTATCGGAATATTATTGTATCGCAAGCACGTCATTACCAAACAACCCTATATACCCCAGTTAATTAAACATTTTGAATCTCAGGGACTAATTCCCCTCCCCGTATTTATCAACGGTGTTGAAGGTCACGTTATCGTGCGTGATTGGCTGACTACTGACTACGAACAACAGCAGAGACAACAGGAAAATAAAGAAATACTTTCTCTCAAAGATGATGCGGTAAAAGTAGATGCCATTGTTTCGACTATTGGCTTTCCCCTAGTAGGAGGTCCCGCAGGTTCGATGGAAGCGGGAAGGCAGGTAGAAGTAGCCAAACGCATCCTTACAGCTAAAAACGTTCCTTATATCGTTGCTGCACCTTTACTGATTCAAGATATCTATTCCTGGACACGTCAGGGTATCGGTGGTTTACAGAGTGTGGTGCTATATTCCCTGCCCGAATTAGACGGGGCGATCGATACTGTCCCGCTAGGTGGTTTAGTAGGAGAAGATATCTATCTTGTACCCGAACGACTCCATCGTCTAACTGGTAGAGTCAAAAACTGGATCGATCTGCGACACAAACCCACCCCAGAAAGAAAAATCGCGGTCATTTTATACGGCTTCCCTCCTGGCTACGGCGCAACGGGTACAGCAGCATTACTAAACGTACCCAAAAGTTTGCTCAACTTCCTCCACGCTTTAAAAGCCCAGGGTTATGACGTGGGAGAACTACCAGAAGACGGCGAAGAAATTATCAAACAGGTTAAAGAAGCCGACGAAGCAACCCCCTTAGATAAAGAGGTCGGTTCACAAGTCAATGCTAGAACCTTGGAAAAATGGCTGGGCTACCTCCAAACTACCAAAGTCGAAAAACAGTGGCAGTCTCTAACAGGTACGGGAATCAAAACCTATGGCGATGAGTTCCATATTGGCGGTATTCAATTGGGTAACGTTTGGATTGGCGTACAGCCACCTCTGGGAATAGCAGGAGACCCCATGCGGTTGATGTTTGAAAAAGATTTAACTCCCCATCCTCAGTACACCGCTTTTTATAAATGGTTGCAAAACGAATATCAAGCCGATGCGGTGGTTCACTTTGGCATGCACGGTACGGTGGAATGGCTACCAGGTTCGCCTCTGGGTAATACGGGTTATTCTTGGTCGGATATTTTACTCGGAGACATTCCCAACTTATATATCTATGCAGCCAATAATCCCTCAGAATCGATGTTGGCAAAACGTCGGGGTTACGGCGTGCTAATTTCTCACAATGTTCCCCCTTATGGACGGGCGGGTTTGTATAAAGAATTAATCGCGCTGCGGGAATTGATTGGGGAGTACCGCGAGGACACAGAGAAGAATTATGCTCTGCGGGATATTATCTGTCAGAAGATTGTCGATGCAGGCTTGGAAAAGGACTGTAAGTTTGAGGAGGGATTGAAACAGGGAATTAGCTTTACCTTCGAGAATGCGAAGCTGTTTAGCAAGAGTGTAATTAATCAGTACTTTGTACGGGTGTATGAATATTTGCAGGTGTTGGAACAGCGTTTGTTTTCTTCTGGTTTGCACGTTTTGGGGGAACAGCCCAGCGAAGAGGGTTTGAAGTCGTACTTGGAAGCGTATTTTGATGGTGAGTTGTCCGAGAGTGAGATTGAGGGGATTGTCTCACGCAAAGACGCAGCCCTAAAGAATACAGCTTCGCATAAGGCGCAGAGAGATAACGTAGAGACGCAAAATTTTGCGTCTTTAGAAGAAGCGACAAGAATCAGGGATTTGTTGGCGCAAAATACCGATGAGATGGTTAATCTATTGCGGGGTTTAAACGGGGAATATATACCACCTGCCCCTGGGGGAGATTTGTTGCGGGATGGTAGCGGAGTATTGCCAACGGGCAGAAATATTCATGCTTTAGACCCCTATCGGATGCCTTCTCCTGCTGCTTATGAACGAGGTAAAGAGATTGCCAGAAAGATTATTCAACAGAATTTGGCGGAGAAAGGGGCGTATCCCGAAACCGTAGCGGTAATGCTGTGGGGATTGGATTCGATTAAGACTAAAGGTGAGTCTTTGGGTATTTTATTGGAGTTGGTGGGGGCTGAACCCGTCAAAGAGGGTACGGGGAGAATTGTGCGTTATGAATTGAAATCAATAGAAGAAGTGGGACATCCCCGCATCGATGTTTTGGCTAACCTGTCGGGTATCTTCCGCGATACTTTTATTAATATTATCGAGTTGCTAGATGATCTATTCCGACGGGCAGCAGAAGCGGAGGAATCGGTAGAAAACAACTACATTCGCAAGCATTGTTTAGCACTACAAGGTAAAGGGGTGGAAAATGCCTCAGCCAGAATGTTTTCTAACCCTGCTGGCGATTTTGGTTCTTTGGTTAACGACCAGGTAGTAGACAGCAATTGGGAATCTGGTGACGAACTAGCCGACACCTGGAAAAACCGTAATGTCTTTAGTTATGGACGTAAGGATAAAGGACAAGCAAGACCAGAAGTATTATCTCAGTTATTAGAGACAAGCAGTCAAATCGTGCAGGAAATCGACTCGGTGGAATACGGTTTGACCGATATTCAAGAGTATTATGGCAATACGGGCGGTTTAAAACTAGCAGCCGAAAAGCAAAGCGGTAAAGAAGTATCTACCTCTTTTGTCGAAAGCTTTTCTAAAGATACCAACCCCCGCAAGTTAAAAGACTTACTCCGCATGGAATACCGTACTAAGTTACTCAATCCTAAATGGGCAGAGGCGATGGCGAATCAGGGTTCTGGCGGTGCTTATGAAATCTCCCAACGCATGACGGCACTAATTGGTTGGGGTGGTACGGCTAACTTTAAAGATGACTGGGTATACGACCAAGCAGTAGATACCTATACCCTAGATGCAGAGATGGCACAGAAGTTACGAGATGCCAATCCTGAAGCCTTTCGTAATATTGTAGCGCGATCGCTTGAAGCACACGGACGGGGTTTGTGGAATGCCGATGAAGAGAAGTTAGAGAAGTTGAGAGAATTATACGAGTCTACAGAAGATGAGTTGGAAGGAGTTACTGTTTGAGAGAAAATTTACTTCGATTCTAGAAACTAGTATGCTTAATTCGCCAACAAAAATAAATATAAATAAATATACTCAGTAGATGAGCATCCCCCCAGAAATACAATCTACTATAGAAAGATTAAACTTTGAGCTGGATTATATTCAGCAACAAATAAAACATGGACTTGCTATATTAAGACCATTACTAGACCGATTCCCTAATAACAATCTTTTAGTTCAGTTTTATGGATATCTCAACAACTCATTATTTTTAGTAGATGTTTATAAACGAAGAATTCAAATCATAATTGAGTTATTAAGACGAGAAACTTTGTCTTTAGAAAAGATTCAATCTGTGGGAGAAGAGCTAAATAACTTACAAGGAAAAACCATAGAATCAAAAATAGGTTTAGAAAATATAGTCCAGAGATTAGAAGCATTGTTATGAATAAACTACCAGACGAGAAAGAATTAAAGGCATTAGTAGCAATGGCAAAAGAGTTGGAAACGCAAATAAAAGAACAATCAGAAATTGCTCGTAAACTTGCTATAGACTGCGAAGAAACTATAAATAAAGAGCCAGAACAGCAAAAGACTCAAAAAAAACCAAGTGAAAGTTGATTTTTTATCGAGCGATCGCCCGAAGCTTACGGCAACAATTATTGGTATTACCAATGGCTTGAGGAATTTTTCAAAGATGAACCAGAATGGGAATTACGTCTAAAAAACTGGATAAATTCGATACAGTATATCAAATAACAGTAGGTACGTCAGAATTTGAGAATGCTGATTTTGAAGCTTTTCATAATACTATAGCAAGAGCAACCGCGCTAGATTAATGAATTAAAATGATTGACAATTAAACTATGCCAACATTGAACTATGAATACTAAAATCAAATTGCAACAACAACGTCAAGTTCTCTTATATCCTGGCGAAGATGGTCACTTTGTAGTTGAAGTACCTAGTTTACCTGGTTGTATTAGTCAGGGGAAGACTCGTGAAGAGGCATTAGCAAATATAGAAGAAGCAATTTCTCTTTATATAGAAGTTTTAGAAGAAAGAGGGGAGAGTGTTCCAGAAGATCGACTAGAAGTTGTTTTGGTATGAGTAAATTGCCAGTTGTTTCTGGTTCAGAATGTATTAAAGCTTTAAAAAAAACAGGCTTTGCTATAGTTAGACAACGCGGTAGCCATGTTGTTTTAGTGAGAGAAGAACCCCGCAATACAGTAATTATTCCCAATCACAAAGAATTAGATCGAGGGACTTTACGCGCAATTATTCGGCAAGCAAATTTAACTGTAGAGGAGTTTATTCAGCTTTTGAGATAACTATATAACCGTAATTCTGAAGCCTTTCTGTGGGGGCGACAACAGAGTTGAAAGGTAAGCAGAGAGGGGAATTGAAAAAGCCAGTCTCCCAAAACATGAGAGACTGTTATCAATAAGTTTAATTGTTGAAAACGCAATGCTTCAACTTCCTGAA
>JADEXJ010000263.1 GCA_015207195.1 Pleurocapsales cyanobacterium LEGE 10410 | reverse complement strand
GATCGGCCATTTCCAAAGCGCGGCGGCGGCCAAAGAGCTGCATGACCGCGGTGTGACGGTGAACATAGGCGGCCACGGACAGCTGCAGGGCCTTGCTGCTCACTGGGAGACCTGGATGTTCACCCAGGGCGGCATGAGCAACCACGATGCACTCCGTACGGCCACCATTAATCCTGCAAACTACATCGGTGTGGGCGACCATATCGGCTCACTCGAACCCGGCAAGCTGGCCGACCTGATCGTGATCGACGGCAACCAGCTGGAGAATATTTACGACACCGAAAACGTGGTCTATACCATGGTCAATGGACGTCTCTATGATGCCTCCACGATGAACGAAATCGGCAACTACTCCCGCGAGCGCCTGCCCTTCTGGTGGGAGCGACAGGGCTATAGCGAGCAGTTCGACTGGCACGCCATTATTGAGGCCGATTCACATGGACATCATGTGAATGGTCATTAACGCTTGACACTTCATTATATGAGAAACGCCGGGTGATAAATAATCATCCGGCTTTTTTCTTTGTTCACACTATTCTGATGGTTATCCATTTGGCTCAGAATCATTTACAATAAAGTCGACAGTTTTTTTCAAATAATACATTCAGAAATTAGCATCATAAATATAATTAACATTATAACTTTTTAATTCATCCAAGTATTATTGAGCCTCTTTTATACTATATAATCTTTCATAAACTTCCATATCCCTATCGATAATAAGTATATTTGAATATGCACTTTCTGTAAAAAATGTTTTTTTCACAATATATATTTGGGGTGTAAACGGCTTTGCTCCTGTATGCCATACATAATCAATGAGCCCTGAGTTATACCAACCAGCACCAATAATCATTTCGTCGTAAGGTCCAGATTTGTTCAAAAATTCAAAACCTATTTTTGGATCACGATCTATTGAAATACCTGTAGAATAAAATTTATAATCAGTAACTTTTATTTGTGTACTAATTTCATTTCTAATTTCAGATACTATTGAATGTAATGAATCGCTACAAAAACCACAGTATTCCGAGCCAATGTACACTAACTGAAAATAGTCTCCTCCCTTAAAATCTGTTATTTGGGTAGTAAAATAATCATCTTCAGAATAAAAATATTTTTTAAGAATCAAATTTGACAAT
The DNA here is from genome assembly GCA_015207195.1 of Pleurocapsales cyanobacterium LEGE 10410. Classification (GTDB taxonomy): domain Bacteria; phylum Cyanobacteriota; class Cyanobacteriia; order Cyanobacteriales; family Xenococcaceae; genus Waterburya. The sequence goes on along the minus strand of JADEXJ010000263.1, from coordinate 4,354 downwards.
AAAAAAGAAATTATTCCAATAAGTAAAACAACAATCCCATTTTTTATGAAATTTTTAAGACTAGATTTATTTATCATCTTTTTTCAATTTTGTAGTTGTACACCAATAGACTATCACCCCTATTCTCAATCAGATGATTTGAAGTTATTTTAATTAAGCTGTTCTCCTGATCATTATTACCCAAATAATACGAATAATCTTTTTCATAATTAATCAAGTAATAATCATGAATCGTCTTCCAATCGATATCTCCCAATTGTTTGCCTTCCCTAACTTTAATACGATTTGCAACTTCTATTATAAATCTAGATTCATCTAAAACCTGTAAATGCCGTATAGAGCTCCAGTTGTCAAGATTTACTCTCAATGATCTCGATTGGTTGTTAAATTGCAATTTTGATAACAAAAAATTAGTGACATTGTATATTTTAGAAATTTCTTCATTTTCATAAATATATATGTAGGGAAACATCCTAAAATATTGCACAACCATATTATCGGTTAAGTGATTTACACCTCCACTTGTAAACGGTCTTAGTAACATCCATTCACCTCTAATATCGTATAGGTCTCCAAAAGAGTAATCAACAACTCTATCGCTATCCAGCCAATGAAGACTGGCAACTTTTTCATTATTTTTTCTATTTATTGCATCTTCTTCTGAATATCCCATTATCAAAATACGATCGTTGTCTATAGAGGCAGAATATGGTCGTATATCTTCATTTATATATGTTTTAGAATAATAACATGGTGTATTGGAACAATCATATACCTTATATTCACCAATTGAATTAACTGTAAGTAACTTGTCACCGTCTATAACTATATCATTTACGAATCTAATTTCAGATGGGCCTCTTCCTTGCTCTGCTAGCACTGATAATTTTTCATCTGTTAAATTATATTCATATATAACTTGCTTCCTGGTGTCTAATATTAAAATTCTACTTTCATTTAAACTTTTGAATACTGATGACTGAAAATCAAATAGCAATTCTAGAGTACTCTCTGATTTCTCTATAAATAACACAGAACTATTACTAAGACTTTCTATTAATCTGCCCGTTTCGGCGGAAGTATCTGAATTCTTATTAATGTCTAATATCAAGTCTTCACGACTACTGTAGGGTATCCTTTCTACAATTGGATGATATTCAAAAGTAGGATTTTCTGAATTACATCCAATTACTATAATCAACATTAATAGTATTTTTATATGTTTGGCCAACATCATTATTTCATTAGCAAAATGCAGGGAAACAATTCCCCTGCATTTTTATTTTGTAGTTTATCCCGATTCACCAACATCATCACAATCTATAGTGTGTAGGCATTTATTACTCCCAACAACAACTCCACAGTTTGTTTCTCTATCTGTAGCCACACAATTATCTTCTCCACTCATGCCATCTGATGGACATTCTTTATTGTGGCATGCTGTATTTGCATATACTATTGAGCTTTCAAGTTGGAAATAACTTAAACCAAAACTAAAAAAAATTACTGACAGGTATGTTATAATGTACTTTTTCATAATTTCTATAATTTAATTTAAAATTTAATCTGATTCACCTGGGTCATTACAAGGATATGAATAATGACATTCACCATCAGCACCAGATATTTTCATACAATAAGTGCTATTATAATTTGCAGCACAATAAGGTTCAGATGCATTTGTATTACAATATTCAAAAGAACATGGAATATTAGCGTCAGCCATTTCATATGATATAAATAGATGGCTTAAAACAACACCCATTACTAGGGATAAAATCAATAAGTACTTCTTCATAATTACCTCACTTTTTTATTTTTGATTTATGACTATTCAGACTTTAATACTAAATGATTCTATGTTCAATACGCACATGTGCGTATTATTTTAAGTACATGTACGTAGACTCACACTATCTCCTATCTCTTATTTTCGCCGTTTCTGGCCTCCCAGAGCCACTTTTGGAGTCCAAGCCTGCCCATCACCCCGATTTTTCGGCAGATATTCTGTTTGTGTGTCTGAATGGTCCGTTTGGAATTGCCAAGCATGTCTGCTATTTCACTGCTTGTATACCCTTTTTCTACAAGCCCCAGCACCCTCACCTCGGCTACCGACAGGATCTTCAGCGCCTCTTCATAACTCAGCTTTTCCTCATTCACCATAACCCTGTACCTGTTTCTTATTTACCTCACTCTCTTACAAGAGATACCCCCCCCCCTCAAACGTTACATTAGAATGGTCTAATAATATTCAGCTTGTGATCGACACGATATTTTTAATCATCATAGCAATATGATCGGATGTGCCAACTACCGGACTTTTCATAGCTTTCAGCAGTCAGCTTTTTTAGAATTAGTGTCACATCCTTGATCATTGACCGGCTGATCGGTTGAGCGGTTGATCATTTCCCCCCTCTGTGGCTACTCTTTACTCCGCGAACTCCGCGCTCACCGCGTCTCAGCGGTAAAAGCTGCTTTGGTTTATGCGAACAATATACTCCCTGAACCTGCTGGACAGATAAATATCATCCTCACTCCAAGCAATATACATCGGGTAAAAAGGTTCGCCGTTTTGATCAAAAATCCGAATGCTTTTCACATGATGAAATTCATCACCATCTGTCCTTAGCAGGGTGATCATACCGGAATGTATGAGCATTACTTCATCATCTCTGTAAAGAAGACCTGAAATTAAATTTCGTCCTCGTATCACCTGATCGGTTTCAATCTCAACAGGTGGTGGATTGATAAGGACGCGCTGACCAATTCGTGGATCGTATTCAACCAGCTCTTCTTCCATTTCAAATTCGGAATAGTGAAGCCGTATCAATTGATCCGGTGTAGTATCTGAACCATATATAAATAGCAGCGGCATTTGCACTGCACCGATCATCAATCCGCCATTTGTATTTACATCCATCAACATTCTGTTATATCCGCCGGGCTGCTTACCGATGGATATGATACGCTTGTGAAAGCCGGGGCTGACATCAGAATTGAATAGATTCTGTCTCTGAAACAGGAAATCCGGGTCACTTGACAACGAATAATAAAAACGAGGATGCCGGTATGCAAAGCCGCTCAGTGGGAACATATCCCTGATCTCATATTCCTCAAGGAACTGAAACCGGCTGTCAAACCGAATCGCTTTACCCAGGCTCGCATCCACGATCAAGAAATACCCGCTTGAATATAGCAGCTGATCGATTCGCTGGTATTCGCCCGGTCCACGGCCGGTGAACGTGTATTGACCAAGAATTTGCCCGGTTTCTGTATCCAGAATAAGAATCGATTGTCTGCCATCAAAGATGGTGACAAGGGAATCCCCTTTGTGGATCAAAAAATTGCTGCCAGAAACAAAATTTAGGGTTTGTATCTCATTAGAAGATTCACCCGAGCGAATGGTTACCTCATCTATATTCTGCTCATCAATCAGTACATGGCTTATTTCAACATCCGGAAAGAGCCCATAGACAGGCGCATAGCGGTCCGGTGTTTCATTGCAGCCAAACCAGAGCAGGCTTAAAAAAAGTATGAATAAAACTTTATTCAGTTTTCCATAGGCATATCTGAGCACGGTGAATACCCTCCGCAAATTGTACCTTCATATTGACCACTGCCGGTGTAAGTTGTGGCTTCAGGTTGGTCACCACATTGAATATCCATACCCCAAGCACTTCCACCTTGATAAAAATTTACAACACAATCACCATATTCACAGTAGTCGAAGCATGCAGCATTCAATGAACTTGTAGTAATTACAAATAGTAATACAACTAATAATGAGATTGATTTTTTCATAGCATTATCTTTCTATTATTTGGAAATTTAGTTTGTAATATTCCCCTTTTGATATATGATATCAATACGCACATGTGCGTGTAATTTTAAGTACATGTACGTAGACTCACACCATCTCCTATCTCTTCTTTTCGCCGTTGCTGGCATCTCAAAGCCACTTTTGCAGCCAAAGCCTGCCGGTCACCCCGATTTTCCGGCAGATATTCTGTTTGTGTGTCTGAATGGTCCGTTTGGAGTTGCCAAGCTTGTCTGCTATCTCACGGCTTTTATACCCTTTTTTACCAGCTCCAGCACCCTCACCTCGGTGTTTTGAAGCTTTCAGCCGTCAGCTTATATGAATCCACAACCCCATTGAGCATTGCCCGTCTGCTCGGTTGCGCGGTTGATCATTCCTTCACTCAGCGGCCTCTGTGGCAATTCCTTCACTCCACCACCCGGTAAACCCCACCCTCCCAGCGGTCGGGATTGTCGTTGTTGAACTGCACGATTAGCCTTCTATTGTCGGCATAGCGGATAGACCTCATGTTTTCCGGCGCATCCAAGCTCCCCAGGT
>JADEXJ010000262.1 GCA_015207195.1 Pleurocapsales cyanobacterium LEGE 10410 | reverse complement strand
CAGGAGTACAGACCGAATTTAATCAATTAACTGGTAATCCTGGGCGATTGATCTGCGAATTGGCAGCTGACTGGTCGGCAGATTTGATTCTGGTCGGTAGTCGGGGATTAAAAGGCTTGAAAGAGATGTTTCTTGGTAGCGTGAGTAACTATGTAACCCACCATGCACCCTGCTCGGTTTTAATTGTTCGCGACTCGACCGAGGCTCAATCTGATTCAACTTCTTCGGAAACCCAACAAGCAGATGACTCAGAATTTCTGATTTCTGACTATAGTTGACAAACCGTTGCCTTGATGACATACGAGAGGTACTTGAGATGATCGATAAAATTTTGGTAGCAATAGATAGTTTTGACAACAACAACTCTGTCTACAAAGCAGCAGTATCTTTGGCTCAGGCTACCAGGGCAAATTTGATGCTGCTACACATTTTATCAGAAGAAGATCCTGGTTATCCTATGTTACCTACCTATGCTTATTACTCAGTTTTGAAGGACACTGATGGTGGCATATTTAGGGAAAAATTTATTGAATATGAACAGGCAGGAATTGATTGTTTAAAAAAATTAGCTCAGGAGGCGATCGCTGTTGGAGTAGATACAGAATATTCTCAATTGAGCGGTATCCCAGGATGGGAAATTTGCGAACTGGCAAGTGCTTGGTCAGCAGATCTAATCGTGGTCGGAAGTCGTGGCTTGAAGGGTTTGAAAGAGATGTTCCTTGGCAGCGTCAGTAACTATGTCACTCATCATGCGCCCTGTTCGGTTTTGATAGTTCGTATGGATACAGATTCAGTCTCAGATTTTACTGACCTACCTCACCAAGAAGCAGCACCAAAACCAGAAGTTGCTACCAACAATTAATTATTAGAGGTTTAGTAAAATGTTCAACAAAATTTTAGTAGCAATCGACCATTCAGCAGCCAGTCAGAAGGTATTTGAGCAAGCCCTATCCATATCCCAAGCCGAACAAACAAATTTAATTTTGCTGCACGTATTATCAACGGAAGAAGAAACTAGTCCTTTTTTGTCTCCCTACTTTGTGCAACCTAAAACACGCTGCATCCACGTTAATCCCCAAATAATTCGGAGAGCAAATGAATTATATGAGCAAGAATGGGAGCTTTTTAAGCAAAAAGGAGCAGAACTACTAGGTTTCTATGCCAAACAGGCGATCGCAGCGGGAGTTCAGACTGAATTTACTCAGATAACTGGTCATCCTAGTTCGACAATTTGCGACTTTGCTCGCTCTTGTGGTGCAGATGTCATCGTTCTTGGCAGACGGGGACACTCAGGTTTGCAAGAACTATTTTTAGGTAGCGTTAGCAATTACGTAGTACATCATGCTCCTTGTTCGGTCTTGCTAGTTCAGACTCCAATTTTGACAGAATCAACCTCAGCGGAAAATACGGAATCTCAAGACTGCATCCAAGACGAGGCGGTAATGCCAGAATCTATTTGACTCTATAGAAATAAATTAGACACTTTATAGGTATTTAACTATGACCGTTCAACTTATTCCCCATAAACCTGACGACATAATTGGCTTGGATATCGATGGCTGGATTGATGCAGAAGATATTGATCGCATCGCTGAAATTATCGAAAAGAGATTGAAACAGGAAGATAAATTAAAAATCTATGCTGAGGTCAAAAATTGGTCGGGAATGTCTTTAGGAGCATTTATTAAGGACTTAAGGTTCAGCTTACAGCATCTAAATGATTTTGAGAAAGAAGCAATTGTCAGCGATCGCAAGTGGTTAGAAGGACTTGCTGCCTTGAGTAATACTTTATTTTCTAGTATTGAGGTCAAACATTTTACATTTGAGGAACGAGACAAGGCACTGAAATGGGTTAGCAGTTAGTCTCTGGTGCTGGGTCGTGATCGCGCCAATTTTTGCCTATTCTTGCCATAAAAAACCAAGCATCAGCTACTCGATTACAAATTGTCAACCGATACCTGATACTTCACAATTTCCTCAAGTTGCTAGTTTAACCTCAAAATATAGGCAATAATTGGAGATCTGTCATGACTATCAGAGAACAACGAGCGATAAAAATTAGCTTTCCCTGGAACTTGTATTTTAAGCAACTATTCGCTACCGATAACTATGTCAAATTCTTTAACCCTTTCAACTTTTGGCGTAAATATAGAACTAACCACTTAGAAGCCTGCCGTGAATTCGAGCCAGTCGAACATTTAGAACGTTGTTATGAAATAGAAGGGCAAGTAAAAATTGCTAATTATAAAACGAACAACAATACAACAGATACACACAATACTTTACCTTGGAATCGCATATCAAATAATCAAATTTTGGTCGTTCAACCTAGCATAAAACTAAAATATCGAGGTGTTGAATACCAAAAAACTCAGATTGTAGGAATCTATATTGGTTATCCAGATCCTCAGTCAATTGAGTTGAATAATCCCGCTCAAACTTCCAATTTAAATATCGATAGCAATTCGGAAAACAAAAGACTCAACAAATAAATATTCTCCAAATTTAAATCATCCTCACAAATTCTTCAAGATTTATCCGTAATCTAATAACTAGGAAAGAGAACAAGCTAATTTACATCTTTCTCAACTATTGAAAATTTAGGAGGCGATCGCGTGAGTCAAAAAGATCAAACTTGGTGTCCAGCTATTGAGTTCAACGAAACTGAGAAAGAGTTAATTCTTAAGGCAGAAATTCCAGGAGTTGAAATTAAACATCTAAACATTAATGCTGAACCAGAATCAGTTTCTATTTCAGGAATTCACGACCACCGCAAGTCATCAGAGGAAACAGAACTAATTCCTTCTCAACTCCACTATGGAACACTTGACTGTAATGTTCCTTTACCCAAACCAATTCAGGTAGATCGTGTTAGGGCGGAACTAATTGATGGCGTGTTAACTATCACTATGCCCAAAGTAAATGTAGCTAGCAAGGCTGGGGTTTAACAGCAAGCGAGCTTTGATCCTGGCAGTTAGGGGGAGTCATGAAAGCAGATCGTAAATCGACCAATTCGACACCAATACTAATTGGATTTTCTCTGTTGCTCATTGGCATAGCTCAGATTACTGCTCTGTGGACATTTGCTAGAATATTACTGCCGACTATTACTCAATCTCAGCTGGAGGAAGTACAGCCAGCAAAGTTTAGTCCTCAGATATATCAGCTAGAAGTAGTAGATAATCGAATTCGATTAAGATCTAAAGCTATTTACACTTCTGCAACCTCTCCCCAAATGGCTTTGGTTGAGGCTATGGAAGAACTCCTGGCTCAATCTTCTACTTTCAATTCAACTACCACAATTCCCCCAGGAACACGGTTACTTGCTTTGCATACTAGTAAAGACGGCATACACGTGAACCTATCCCGTGAGTTTACTCAAGGTGGTGGTAGTAGTTCGATGATCTATCGCGTAGCTCAGGTTCTTTATACTGCCACAAGCATAGATCCTCAGATGCCAGTGTTTTTCTCAATCGAAGGACAGCCCTTGAATGAAGATAATCCCCTAGGAGGAGAAGGATTGCTTTTGCAATACCCTATAACAAGACAACAATTCGACCAAGATTTTTTAACTGAACAGTCGTCATTTGAACATTAAAGAGGTCAATATTATGAAAATCTTTACTTGGATCCAAGATACAGTTCAATACATTTGGGACGGAGTATCGAGACTTTTTAAACCTACAGATGATGACTATCCTAAATCTGGAGTTCAGCCCTATGGTGGCGATCCAGCTGACGATCCTAACAAATATTCATAGTAGCTGTTAGTCAGTAATCAGCTATTAGTAGTCAGTAGTTTGTGGTTATTAGTTGAAACCTCTTACTGCTGACTTCTTTTACTTTTGTTGGTAATTTAATATTACATAACACTAAATCCGATTCTAAAAACCTACTTGAGCCTGCTTCTAGCAAGTATGACAGCAAATTATGGCAGAACAATCTCTATTAGAGGAAGCATTGTCGATGTTTTGTTTCCCAGAGAATTACCCGAACCTCGTAGCCTCTTGAAGGCAGATGAAAATCGGCAGATAGCTTTGGAAGTGGTAACTTATCTTAGTTGCCAGGTGGTTAGGACGATCGCCTTGAACTCTACCCAAGGATTAGCTAGAGGTTCGAGGGTTGTTGATACTGGTCATTCCCTGCAAGTTCCTGTGGGAAAAGCCAATTTGGGCAGGATGTTTAATGTTTTTGGCGAAACTATCGATGGTCGAAAACCTTTATCAAATCAAAAATTGCGATCGCTCCACGCCCACCCAGTTCCTTTAAGCGATCGCGCTACCACCACAGACATTTTTCTTACGGGAATCAAGGCGATCGACCTACTTGCACCCCTCGAAAAAGGCGGAAAGGCAGGATTGTTTGGCGGTGCAGGGGTAGGAAAAACAGTTCTGATTACGGAATTGATTTACAACGTTGTCAGTCGCTACCAAGGGGTGAGTATCTTTTGCGGTATCGGCGAGCGATCGCGGGAAGGGGAGGAACTATATCGGGAGATGGAAGAAGCAGGAGTGTTAAACAACACCGTAATGGTTTTTGGACAGATGAATGAATCTCCTGGAGTACGTTTTCGTGTCGGACACGCAGCTTTGACTATGGCGGAATATTTTCGCGATGAGCTGCACCAAGATGTATTGCTAACCATCGATAATATCTTTCGCTTTATTCAAGCAGGTTCGGAAGTATCGGGTTTGATGGGACATTTGCCCTCACGGGTTGGTTATCAGCCTACTTTAGCCACCGAATTGGCAGAATTAGAAGAACGAATCTGTAATACCGCCTCTGGTTCAATTACCTCGATCCAGGCAGTATATGTTCCCGCCGATGACATGAGCGATCCTGCTGCGGTACATACTTTTTCCCATCTCTCTGCCTCCATTGTCTTGTCTCGTAAACGAGTTAGTGAAGGATTGTATCCCGCCATCGATCCCTTACAATCTGATTCTAAAATGCTGACTCCCCAAGTCGTTGGCGATCGCCATTACCGTATCGCCCAAGCAGTGCGTCAAACTCTGGCAAACTATGAAGAACTCAAAGATATTATTGCCATGTTAGGACTAGAAGAATTAGCTCAAAGCGAACGTCAGATAGTATATCGCGCCCGCAGGCTAGAAAGATTCCTCACCCAGCCTTTTTTTACTACCGAACAGTTTACGAGTTACGAAGGAAAGACGGTTAAGTTAGAAGATGCTTTAAATGGATGCGATCGCATTCTTAATGATGAGTTTAGCGATCGTCCCGAACAATCTCTTTATATGATTGGGAGTGTAGACGAATTATCAGATTAAACGGTTTCGGTCAGTTGACGAGCTTTTATGAGCCATACAACCATAGATAGAGAACGGCAACAATTTTGTTACAAAACTTGACAAAAGCTTAAAAGTTAGTTACATTAGTTGTATGGATGAAGAAACACATTATTTCTTTCTCGTTTCCATCCAGTTCTAATTATCTAGAACATCAAATACATAAACAACGCAATTATCTAACACATGACAACTACTCTACAACAAACTCAAACCCAGAATAGCTGGGAAAAGTTCTGTCAGTGGATCACTAGCACCAACAACCG
>JADEXJ010000261.1 GCA_015207195.1 Pleurocapsales cyanobacterium LEGE 10410 | reverse complement strand
CTCATTGAACTGTTGCTTTCCGCATACTCATTAGAATACGCAGAACAAGCAAATAGAATTGACCGTACCCGTTTTGATGAAATGGACAATGAACTTGTTCCATTGGTATCGAAAATGGCTCAGAAATTTGGAGTTGAAGAGTACATTAAGTTTTGCCGGTCTTTCCATCACATTATTTTTAAAGACATCATATCCATTAATGGGGAGTTCCGGAGCAGCGACCACGATGGTTCCGGCTCAGTTTATTTTGGTGGTCAGAAACGCCAGGAGCTTCGGGCAAGGTTTACCGGTTCTAAACCCGAACAGATTGAAACTGACCTAAAAGAAGCTTTTCAACATCTGTTGAATTTTGAAAGTGACACACCGGTAGATGATGCCCTTCGGTTCTACCAAAAGTTTGTGTTTACACACCCTTTCTATGATGGAAACGGCCGGGTTGCCAGACTTTTCGTGAACCTCTACCTGCTCGCCTATGGAAAATTTATTGACTGGAAGAACCTGCAAGACAAAGGGAGTTTCCTTAACAAACTGAACTACTACCACGAAACTGGTATAGAAGAGCATTTTAGTTGGTGGGCAAAAGTATGCTACAAATATGTGTATGAGATTTCAGATGAGGATGAGAGATGATTTCCTGATTAAACCTCTCTTCATCTCTATCAATAATAAAAATTGCCTGACCAATAAATGTAGCCAGGCAATTTGCAATTAAGATGTGTGACACGCCGATGAGCAATGTGCACACCCATCAGCATTACGATAGTATTTTTTTGCTTCTCGAACTGCATCATAACAGTTGCTAAAATACCCTAAATGCTGTTGATTGTGAGCGAGGGGCAAATGGCCGCATGAAGTTTCATGTACTTCATGATCACCGGTATCTGGTTGTGCTTGTTTATTTACTATATATATGGGCATATTTACCTCAAAAATTTAATTAAGATTGCTAAACTATTTAAAAATGGCTCACCTACAGTTAGTATGTAGGTGAGCTCTTTTTGATCATTATTTATATCTGATCGGTATCGTCTTCGTGCTTGAACTTGTACGAGTCTTAGTACGTCCGCCAGATTTAATTGTAGTCCGAACTTTTGTTCGAACTCTTACTGACTTGGGTAATTTTAATCTAATTCTGGGCATTTTTGCTCCGTCTATAGATTGCTCTTGATACATTCATTACCCTTTAATAGATTTAGCGCTCGTTCAAAAGTACCAATCCAGGGAAAATGAAGGCATGTCGGTTCTAATTACCTCCCAGAGCCGACAACCCTCCCTGGATGAGGTTAGTTATATGTATTGTACATATACCTCTCCTAATTTAATAATTGACTGAAACCCTTACAGATAGAAAGGCAGGAATTCGAAAATATTAGATGATTTTAATGTTTTTGGGCTTATTCCGTATCAGAACTATCTCTAAATAGTTCATTTATCAACTTTACCAACTCATCAATCAAGAAGGAAGATAAAGTGCCATGAAGGCTTTCTGGATCACGTAAATGCGCAAAATCATTTCTTAACCCACATAAAAATTTTATTCTATCTTCACTTATTGATAGCTCTCCCTCTTTTTTTGCCCAATGCAATAAAGACCCTAAACTTTTTTTAGTTGTCTTTTTATTTATTTCTTCAAATTTCATTCGAAGTGAAAGTTCTAATACTACGTAAGTTAAATGCTCTGCTACAGCTTGTAACTCAAAGTCTATCGATCTTAACTCATATACACTTCTTACTCTCTCTAATTTCTTTTTAATCAGTTCAGGAACACCCCCAGATGGGGCAATTAATTTTTCTGCTGAAATTTTAAAAATTTCCTGAGTGTAAGGTGGTGAATATGATTCCCACCTCTTGTCCATTTCATATTCCAACACCTTATTTTCCGACATATATCAAACCTCACTCGCACTCTTAACCATCCCATAATTAACACCAATCTCTTCAAAGTGAGCTTCTCCAAATTTAATTTTATTAAGCTCACTGATTCTTAATTGATCTTTTGAAGTAGAGCCTTTGGTTTCTTTCACCATATACACTTTATCCTCACCACCATATTCATCATGCTTTACAATGGCCCAATCGGGATTATAGGGGCCAATTGGAGTATCAATTTTGAACTGTTTTGGCAGTTTTACGAATAGCCTGATGTCTTTCCTGGTATCTAATTGCTCAGCAAATCTCTTTTCTACTTCAGAATCATATTCTACAAAGTCATATACAGAATGCTTGACCGGTACTAAACGGTTTAAGTATGAAACCAACTCTTCTTCTTCAAACCGTCTCATTTCATAAATCTGCCCTTCCACTTTTTCATACTTGATCCCGCCAATCATCAATGATCGTAAGGTGTCATTTATGGCAGATGAAACTTCATCCATAAAACGCTGTGGGTTATTTACAAACTCATTCAGTCGGTCGGATTTTTTTAGAATTTCGACAATGGTTGCCCTTGTTAGCTCGGTCTCTTTTTGGATGTACGCTACGATATCCGGCAACTTGTAACTCATTTGTACTTCTTCAACCCTGTGCCCAACCAATTGAGCTTCAACACCTTTTCGGGTTATTTCCTGAGTAGTCCGGTAAGTATGTAGCTTTATTTTGCCAATAGTTGGGATTTTGGAAATAGCTTTAACGCTTTTCTCAATAAGGTCTTTGGTATCGTATTCTACTCGATAGCGGGTTTTCTTATTAATTTTATCCCACAAGGTCTTGAAATCTTCATCGAGATAGACCTGTTTGTTCAGCTTGAGTTTGCGGCGTTTTTTCTTGTTCTCAATTCTTCGGCTGAAGTCGTACTTTCTGATCGCATCAATAACTTCGGCTTCCAGTGACTGATATTTTTCATCCAATTCAAGGCTAAAACCTTCAAACTCTGGCTTGAATGAAGAAAGAATAGCCCCTTCGGAGTTCAGGAATCCTTTGTTGACCAAGTGATTCCAAATCTCATTGGATTGATCGGCTCCTAACTGTTCTCCATCTATCGTTATTCCAGAGAATTCAGATTTTGGAACCATCCCAAATTTAATACCAATGTCTTCATACTCCGTTTGCAGAGCAGCCGCAAAATCATCATAGCTTTCATTGGCCACTATGGTTACTCGGTTGATCCGTTCATCAAATACTCGCTCACCTTCCTGATTTACAGGAATGCGCAATCCACGGCCAATTTCCTGTCGTTTCTTAATTTCAGAACCGGATTCATTCAGGGTGCAAATTTGAAATACATTCGGATTATCCCATCCTTCCCTCAACGCTGAGTGACTAAAAATGAATCGTAGAGGCTCATCTTTTGATAGTAACCGTTCCTTGTCTTTCATAATGAGGTTGTAGGCATCCTCATCGTCTTTCACATCTCGTCCTTCCCAGGAATCTTTAATACGATTCTGCTTATCAACTGCAAAATATCCATCATGGACTTTTGAGAGTGGATGGGGAATCACGTCTTTATAACGGGGAAGTTGAATCAATTTTTCGTACTCCTGGACGAACCATCTGGCAATTTTTCCGGGTTTTGCATTGCCTTGCTCATCATATTCTCGGTAGTTGGCCACTTTATCTATAAAGAACAGTGACAGCACTTTGATATCCCGGTCTTTCAGTTCAATTTCTTTTTCCAGATGCTCTTCAATCGTGTTCCTGATTTGCGCTTGCATCACCTCATCGGTAAGGCCGCCTTGAGAATCTCCAATTCCTAAGCGTTGCCCATTAGAAAATCGAATAAACTCCCGACCGGGAGTTACATTAATCTCCGAAATAATGTATCCATTTTGATAGGCCGTTCGCTCTTTTGATTTTTCATAGAGATCATCCCCGTGTGATACCGTTACTTTTGATTCCTTTGGGCCGGAGTCTGTATCTTTATGAAACGTTAAATAAGCTTTTAAGTTTTTTCCCTGGAGTTTGATGTTCCGAACTTTAATAAAAGCTGCGTGATAACTGTCTTCGGCAACAACGGATGCTACTTCTATTTTCTTTACCAAACCGCGTTCAAAAGCATCAACCGGATCGAGCTTATAGATAAGGTTGTAGGTATTTCGGTGTGTGGCTGAATAACGAAGGGTGCAAAGTGGGTTTAGGTTTGAAATTGCATTTCTGGACGCTTCCTGCTCCATATTCTGCGGTTCATCCATAATCACAATGGGATTGGTTGAACTCACGAATTCAATAGGGGCACGGCCACTTAATTGATCCATCTCCTTGAACATCACATTGGTATCCTTGTTAAAAGAATCAATGTTGATGATCATGATTTCCATCTGATTGCTTCCGGCAAACTGACGCAGTTCGCTTATTCTGGAAGAGTCATAAATGAAATAACGATATGCAGGATTATTATAAACTGCGGCAAAATGTTCTTTTGTGATCTCCAGATTTTTGTGAACTCCTTCCCGAATAGCCACACTGGGTACCACAATAATGAACTTTTTGAACCCATATTTTTGATTCAGTTCAAAAATGGAGCGGAGATACACATAGGTTTTACCCGTGCCTGTCTCCATTTCTGTGGTGAAGTTCATTCCGTTTATATACTCACCACCTTGCAACTCGGGAACACGTTCAATTTGATTGCGCTCCTGAATAGCCCGTACATTCTCGAGGATTTGAGGTTTTGATAGGGATAATTGATTTCCAATTCCCAGTTCATTTTGCTCAATAAATCCAACCTGATCGTTCAAGCTGATTTCATACTCGCCCTGACCTAATGGCTGCCCATCAAAAATATCTACAACGGACTGAATGGCCTCTAACTGGTAATCAAGATTTGCATCAAATTTAAGCTTCATTTGCCTCTATTTTATCAAATTTTTCTATTGCAAAATCTTTAAACTCGTAATACGAATCACTATCAAGCTCTTCTTTAAAGTATTCCCTCATGTTTTCATTTTTAAAGAATACCTCCATGCCATTATACCAGTATTTCATAATGTTGGGAGGTATGTATCCATTTATATAAGCAAGATGTTCTTCTGCACAGAGATTAAGGTAGTCATCAAGGACGTTTTCAACAGCATTCTTGTTAAATAATCGTTCTCGGAGTTTCTCATTCATGTGATCCCCAACAACTTTAAACGGATGTTCTCTTGGTTGTTGTTCTAATAAATCATTGTCTGATGTTATTTTATTAATTGCATTCAAGTATGAGTTTAATTCATCATATCGGTTATTAAACTTTTCAAATAACTGAAAGAATACACTCATATCATTGTGCTTTTGACGCATGAAAGCGAATAACAAGGTAATTAAACCAACTATAATTGCTACCCAAACTCTGAATTCAATCACTTTAATCCATTCACCATTTCTCGACACATCAATTAAAGCAACTGTGGTTATGACAGTTAAAAGAATGACAAGTGTGCTAATTATCCATTGATCTTGTTTGTACAGCCAATACTTTATGCGGTAATGTTTCATTCCTAAACCGTTCTAAATTCAATTTCTTTGCTCTTAAATAGCTGGACAGCATTGGTCTTTAAGGCATCCGCACCATCGCCTGTAAACCCATTATCTAAGCAAATAACCCGGTGTGGTTCTTTTTCTGCTATTGCATCCAAGATTTTAAATGTTAAGTCTTTATCTAAACAGAT
>JADEXJ010000040.1 GCA_015207195.1 Pleurocapsales cyanobacterium LEGE 10410 | reverse complement strand
GGCTTATCTCAAGCCCGAAGTTGCTCCCGCCTTACCAGATAATGTCAGAATCAGCGGGAAAAAGTTATTGGTACGAGTAGTAACCGTAATGCTGCCTCCACTTATCCTAATTATGCTGGTGTTGGGCAGTATCTTTCTCGGTATTGCTACGCCAACGGAAGCAGGTGCGTTAGGTTCGGTAGGCGCAATAGTCTTAGCAGCTTTCAACCGCCGATTAAATTGGGCAGCACTGCGAGAAGTATGCGATGCAACCATGCGAATTACCACGATGGTAATGTTTATTCTGATCGGTTCGACTGCATTTAGTTTGGTGTTCCGAGGCTTGGGGGGCGATAGGTTTATGGAGAACCTACTAGTTAATCTTCCTGGAGGAACAATTGGCTTTTTACTAGTTAATATGCTGGTAATTTTTATCTTGGGCTTTTTTATCGATTTTTTTGAAATTGCCTTTATCGTCATTCCGATCTTTGCTCCCGTAGCCCAGCAGTTAGGATTAGACTTAGTATGGTATGGCGTGATAATTGGGGCTAATCTACAAACTTCCTTCTTAACTCCACCCTTCGGCTTTGCCTTATTTTATCTGCGCGGAGTCGCGCCACCAGAACTAAAAACCGAAGATATCTATCGTGGAACAATACCTTTTATTTTGCTACAGCTTTTAGTTTTAACCTTGATTATTATTTTTCCTCAGATAGTTAACTTCCTGCCTTCTTTAAGTTCGCCGACGGGTTCAATTTAAAATCGACGGAAAACATATTGTTATAAACATCTATCAAATCAACGTTGAGATGAATACGAAAAATTATCTGTGTTTATCTGCGTTCATCTGTGGACTTCCATAAAACTCTCAACTAAACTTAGATCAAATTGAATTCTATTCTTTAGCTAGAATACTGATAGTTAAATACAATTTACAAAATCAGTAGGTCTTGGCTGCAAAGAGTAAACAAGCTTGAATATCTTCTGGCTCTAGATCGGGAAAATCTTCTAAAATTTCGGCAACAGAAACATTTTCGGCTAGCATTTCCAAAATGTCACTAACTCTAATTCTCATACTTCTAATGCAAGGTTTTCCTCCACATTGACCAGGAGTTTGAGTGATACGATTTAACAGATCGGAAGAATTATTCATTTTAAAGTTATGCAGAATCTGGTTTGACAGCAGCTTGCAGAATTTTTAGATTTCTTAGCCAGAATACACCACCACTTTCAAATTCAATACTAACGCTGACTGAATCTGATAATTTTTCTCTTTTGTAGTGAAAAGGAACTTTACAAGTGTGCCAGGTGGTAGTTCCTTGAACTGCTTCGTACCGATGCCAAATCCATCCAGCAGAATTTTTCGCGCTCAGGGTAAGTTTAGCTGGTTTGCATAAATCTGCCGTCTTAACTTCAGCTTCGCACATCAGTAAGCACTCGGACATACTAGGTTCGGCAATTTCAAATAGCAGTATTTTCTTTTCTCCATAAGATTCGATTTTCCAACTATTCTGCTCTAAAGTAATACCATCTTGGTTGATTGTTCGATCTACGGCAGGATCGAACCTACGAATTAATCGATAGGGTTCGGCAGGTTCGGGAACTTGAAACCATTCCCCGATACCATTGTTAAATGACTCGCCTAAAGCTTTGAACCCTGCTTCAATTCCTGACGCAATCCCTGTTTCGACACTTGCTTTTAGTTCATCAAACCAATCAAACATAACTAATCCAAACGTTATTTTTGAATATCAAAACGACTAATTTAAAGATACCCAAGTAAGCCTAGCTTTTAGCTAACAACATTAAAACTTTAATCACTTTTCTCGTTTAGTTAAACTTTTGACTTCAGCAGCAGTCTCTTCTGGTTTTCCCGAAAGAGCAAAGATTAACACGCTTTCAATCTTTTTATTATCAATTATTTCTGGTAGGCGGTGAAATTGCTTGTCAGTAATAGCAATACCATCGTATTTTTTAATGTAGTCTAATTCCGCTTCAAAGTTTTTTTCGTTGTAATTTTGAATAAATACCCGATCTACGTCCCAGTTTTTCCAGTCAGCAGCAAAGTAGCGTTTTGCCCAATAGGGATTATGATGGCAGAGATCGAAGCTAACGTTAGGGTTGGCTTGCTTCATCGACTCAATCATTCCCTGGACAAATTTGGTTAGGCTTTCAGTGCGGTCTACTTTGCCTGGTAACTCCGCATGATAACCTAAATAATCATCCCACTGTACCGCATCGATTTCGGGATATATTTGCACGAATTCAGTGAGGATGTCGCGGAAGAATTTGGCAACTTCGGGATGTTCTACATCTAATAGGTAGTGATCTACTCCTGCATAAGTGCGATCGACTCCAGGAATAATCCATTTATTAGCGATCGCCCGATCAAACACGGGACTATTTTTATCGATTTTGATTCCCTTTTCAAAATAGGCGTGAACTTCCATTCCCTGCTGATGCGCTTCATCGATCAGCCAATCTAACCAGCGATCGCGAAACAGATTGGGACAGCTTTTATAGCCCAATGTCTGCTGCATCACCTCACTGTTATACATCGTACAGGCATTACCCCAAACCCCGTGAATAATTGTATTAAAACCCTGGGCTTTGTAGTAACGAACGCGATCGCGAATCATTTGTTCGCTAGCATGATTAGTAATCTGATAACGACTAAGATAAATACCTCTCAGCTTTTTCTTCTCCCAGTCGGTTTCAAGTAAGGGTTCGACTCGATCCTCAAGCTTTTGCGATTCAGGTGTTGGGGGAAGTTCTGGTGAGGCAGTAATAGATCCCGCTGGTAAAGTCGGCGTAGGAGTGGGAGGCGCAGGTGGTGGCGCAGGTTCATTAACGGGAATTTGAATTTCAATTCCTGGAATTTTAGCCAATAGATCGTTAATTTGACCGATATTGATATCTGGTAACCCATTCTTTTTGAACCACCAAAAACCCCCTCCCAGAAACAGTAGAATTACCGAAATGGGAACGTTGGCGCAACCGCAACCCTTATTCTTATTTTGCTCAGACATCAAGCACCAGCCTGTTTAAAAATCGATGGTCAACTACTACTACAAACGTAAGACATGTTTATTCCTATACGTTTGAATTTAGGCTGTCCTAGTATTCCCTATGCACCAAGCAACTTTATTAGACCCACCAAAATTCGCCCTAGACTTGGTTCACAGCAAGCAATTAGGGGATTTTAGCTCACAATGGTAGGTTTTTAACAAAGAGGAGAGTAAGCACTATATATTTGCGCCTTTTATACCTAAATAATAGTGTCTAAATATACCCAAAAGTAACTAAACACTCTCTTCATCTCCCTATCTCCCTATCTCCCTATTATGCGAAGCCCTAAAGGACTAGCTTCGCGTCGCGGTATCCTTTAGGACTCCCTATCTCCCCATCACACACAATAGACAAATGTACCACAAGGGCATAACATGAAAAGTCTACCCTTGTAAGGACTTTGTTAGTCCCTCCCAGCGATTCAGATCGAGATATTACAAAAACATTCACTACTGAACAAACCTTTTTATTTCACCGTAAGCCAAATAATAGCCACCCTGAGAGCTTTCCTTTACCTCATCGACAACATACATCATGCCTTCTTCTCTAATACTGCGAGGAAAGCGCATATTCCATTCTGGATTATAGCCATCGGAAACAACTCTAGCTCTTAGTTTGCTTTTATCTTTAAAACACTGCACCAGTACACCATCACCTACAGTATCGGTAGTTTCCAAATCGGCAGCCGTACCTTTAACCTTGGCTTTTTGGAAGTTAGTCTTTCTGGTGGCAACTGTGTTTAATTTTTCTCCTGGCTTGAGTAGACGACGAATATCTCCTACAACGCGGTAGAAAGTTCCGTTAGCCGAAAGTTCTACGCCATCAACTAAATAACTTGCGCCTTCTTCTCTAATACTGCGGGGAAACTGAACATTAAATTCGGGATCGTAACCTTCTGAGATGACGCGGATACGCAACTTCCCTTTGATGCGATCGCACTTTAATATTATTCCATTCCCAGGTTCGGTGACAATTTCTAGATTATTGGACGCACCCGCAGTAGTACCCCTTAGCTTTAAATCGTCGCGATCGCGTTTTCTTGCCTGATAAGACTGATCGCGCAGTTCTTTGCGAATACCCAGATCGAATCTGCGTTCTTCGAGGCGTTTGGCATAATACTTTAGCTGTTCGATTTCTTCGGCGATTTCAAAATACTCATTTAAAGCCTTCGATTTTAATTCTTCTACCGCCTGACGTAAAATTTCTGCTGCTTGTTGATAATTACCTCGATCGGCGATCGCCACTGCTTCATCTTTTTTCTTAGCAATTCTTAGTTGACTCGCCTGTTGGGTAACGTCTGAATTTGGTTCTACTTCGGTGGCTGCTGCTTCTGAAACCACGGTGATTGATAAGGGAAGACTGTCGCTAAATTTTTGAATACTACCGTCTATGACTCGTTCATAGCTGTATTCCAGCGTACCCAGGTCTATTTTACCTTCGGTGGCGATCGCGGGAATCTTAAACTGTAATACTAAAGGCTTACTTTCTATCTGATAGACATCTCCTAAAGATACTTCTACACCCCGATCTAACTGCTGCGAGGGATATTTATTTAATATTTCTGCTACCTGAATTCGATCTTTAGTTTCTAGCCTAACGCTCAAGTTTTGTCCGACTACCGAAGTCAAACTTTCCATTTCAATGCCAAATACATTGGCTGCATCATCCGTTGACTGAATAAAATAGAAGTTTCCTCCACCCTCTTCAGCCATGTCGATTAACAAGTCTTCGTTAAATCTTTCCCCAAACCCCAAGGTAGTTGTGATGATTCCCGCTGCTGCTTTTTCTTTGGCAGTGTTGACCAAAATTTGAGGATCGTAAATACCGCAGTTAGCTAAACCATCCGTCAACAGTAAAACTCGGTTGAGTTGTTCTGATGTTTGTCGCGACTCAACATGACTGCATCCCTGTAACCAACCGCCACTTAGGTTAGTTATTCCTCCAGCGCGAATCTTGTCGATCGCCGCTTTGATTTTGTCTTTATCTGTAGCTAGCTGAGGCGGTAAAATTGTCTCCGCCACATCGTCATAAATGACTACCGAAAGATAGTCTTCTGGCTGAAGATATTCTACTAGTTGCTTGGCAGCTTTAATAGCGTTACGTAGAGGACTGCCACTCATCGAACCCGAACGATCTAATACTAAACTGAGATTAATCGAACGGCGATCGCTAGACTCCCGTTCTTCATCACCCTGAAAGTTGATAATAACATCGACATCAGTTGCCTGGTTTACTGCGATTTGCGACTTACTTAAAAGATAATTGACTTTCATTTGAGCTATTTTATAAAACACTTAGTTTTATAATTCCCAATTTGCTCAATCATTAAAAAGCTCTGTTGAACAACGTAGTTTAAATAATTATTCTGCTCTCTTCTATCAAAGCGATCGCCGTGAGATAGTCTAGCGATCGCCACAATTAACTACTGATTCAATTGAGCAACTACGGCTTGGGGCCAAAATTCCTGTACGTCTTTGGGCAACATATTAGCTACATCAATAATTTCTCCTTTGGTTACCCACTGAGATAGCACGGCAAATACTCCTTTGATTAGGGTTTCGATTTCTACGGGATAATCACCTTGGGGTAAATTACTTTTAACTTTATCGACAAAAGCACTTACCGATCTCTCTTTGGTTGGGGTGGCTGCGGGTTTCCAACCCTGGTAATAGAATCCTGCCAGCATTACAGGGAACTGTGCGCCAAGCTGCGCTGCTTCTTCTAGAGGAATGCGATCGCGTAAACTGTGTAATACAGCTTTAATGCCAATAAATACAGTATGTTTATCTTCTACACTAATTTGCTCGGCAACATCGTTAATAAACTGGTGTGTTTTTTCGAGGGTACGGTCAAATACCGCTAATCCATTGGCAGACATAACAATTGTAAAATTTTATTCGAGTTTTCCGCTTACTATCTTGACAAAGCAGAAACCAAAAAACTTCTGACTAGGTATGTATTTTAAGAAATTTTAAGCAGACAGTTCTCTGGTAGTTCTCTGACTTGAGGAATACATTATTGGGTAAAATTAGGCAGAAAAGCAAAAAGTCGCGAATATTCCGATCTTTAAGATCTCGCGACTTTAATTGAGCTATTTAAACTATCTTTCTTAGCTAAGAAGCTTATACTTTAGCTGTTTGCGCTGTTTTAGCAGTAAGCTTTTCGTAAGTTTCTCGCATTTTCAAGCCAACTAACACCTGGAATAAACCAGTTCCATTGGTAGAACCTGGATAGTCCTTATGCTTCAGCACTAGTTCGGTCATTTCACCATAGTGACTGGTGCTGGTATTACTTAAATGGCTCTCGATGTAGATCATTTGTTCGAGGTTGCCGAATTCACCATCTACTTCCAGAATCGATACTTCATTGTTGTAGAAACTATCTGGACCATAGTACATTTTAATACCTGGTACGGGACATTCTAGCTTACGTCCGCAAGGTCTCCAGTGAATAGTCGAACCTTCGTCAAATAGATAGACAGTATCGAAGTTTTCTTTGCCTTCTTTCTGAATTAAACGAACTCTAAGCAAATCGCTATCTTCACCGACAGGCAGTTGGGTTGGTAATACCTGAATTACCACATCGGCAAATTCCCTTTGTACTTCAATATAAGCCTGAAAATCGGGTTTACGAGCCTCGATCGAAGCTAAGATATCTTCATAGGTGTGACCGCGTTCTGCCATGTCACGCTGAATCTTCCACTGAATTTTTACTTCGTCGCTGATATCGAGATAAACGCTGAAGTCTATTAGTTCGCGAACTCTCTCGTCATATAAGGGGTGTAGTCCTTCAATTACTACTACTTTATTTGGCTGAATTCTTTCAGGAGGATCGAGTTCACCAGTTTCATGATTGTAAATTGGTTTGTCAATCGCGTTACCTTCTTTAAGAGCCTTAATTTGCTCATACATCAGGTCAAAGTTGTTGGCTTTAGGATTTAAAGCTGTAACACCTGCTGCTTTTCTACCTTTGCGATCGAGACTATGATAGTCATCGAGACAAATCACAGTCATAAATTCTTCACCAAATAAATCTGTCAAACGGCGAAGAAAGGTTGATTTACCACATCCGGAGTCTCCTGCTACTCCGATAAGCACCACTCGGTCTAAATCGGCGGTCATAAAATTCCTCTTCTACAAAACTAATATTTAACCAACGGTCAGATCAGGCTCCGTCGTCTTACGGCGGAGTAATCTCTGACTCATAAATTGTTAAGCAATCTTAAGGAACTAGCCCGCAGACACATCCTCTTATAATCCATGCTCTTAAAAATAATTGAGCTTTAACTTTTCAACATGGCATTGGATACATACACAAGTCTATTCCTATGGGATTTCCCAGAACCGTTTTTCTCAACTTTCTGGAAAAATTGCTCTGGGCGAGCTTGGTTTTTAGCTAGTTAATCTGAGTGTTAAATGCTAATTACTAACATTGATGAATCTTACCAGAAGCTAACCACCTCTACAAGAGAGAACAGTTTAAAATTATTGCTGCTATGGCTAAGGAAATTGCTCAGCATTTTTCTGTTTAACGGTTTAAAAAAAAATGAAAATGAATTTAAAACTACAGATTCAAATCCATCTATAGATGTAACTTAGATCTTAATACCAGCATCTGACAATATTTTCCCCAAATTTTTTTTGTTGGTGAATCAAGAACAGTCTCCCAATGATAGTCTATTAATACAGTACAAACAGTCTAAGCTGCTGTTTTTATCTGGCTCGACATTAATGAGTCAAAGGATAAATTCAGTTAGGTCAAGTATTTAATAGTCTAAATTTAAGTTGGGGGAATTAAGTCCAGGTAATGTATAACTCTAGTGCTGCGTTTACAGGCAGCAACACCGAATACAAAAACCGTTTATTTGTTTACGAGGTAGAAGGTTTATCTCGAAATAGCATCGACACCAAAGTACCAATTCGTAGTAGCGGTACTGTATTCATTACTGTTCCATACAGCAGAATGAATCAGGAGATGCGTCGCATCAACAGTTTGGGGGGAAAAGTAATCAGCATCAAGCCCGCTGGCGGTGATGTGCCAGAACAAGATAGTCAGCCCCAGCCTAAGCAGCAAGAAGCTTCCAATAACAATAAACCTATGACTCAAGCAAAACCTAAAAAAGAAAAGCAAAAAGTCCCTGTTAATATTTACCGTCCAAAAAACCCTTACGTTGGTAAGTGTATTGATATTTATGACCTAGTTGAAGAAGGTGGGATAGGTACCTGTCGCCACATGACCTTCGATCTTTCTGGAGGAGATTTACACTATATAGAAGGTCAAAGTATTGGTATTGTCCCTCCTGGTGTAGATGATAAAGGTAAACCTAACAAGTTAAGACTATACTCGATCGCTTCTACTCGTCATGGAGATAATTTAGACGGTAAAACAGTATCTCTGTGTGTCCGTAAATTAGAATACAAACATCCTGAAACTGGAGAACACGTAGAAGGTGTCTGTTCTAGTTTCCTGTGTGGACTTGAGCCTGGTAATGAAGTATCGATTACTGGTCCTGTTGGGAAAGAAATGCTCTTGCCCGAAGACGAAGATGCCAACATCGTTATGATTGCCACAGGAACAGGTATTGCTCCTTTCCGCGCTTATTTATGGCGGATGTTTTTGGAAGGAGATAAAAACCCCGACTACAACTTTAAAGGTTTAGCCTGGCTGTTCTTTGGAATTCCTAAAACTGAAAATATTCTCTACAAAGATAAATTAGAGAAGCTAGCCCAAGAATATCCCGATAATTTCCGTATGGATTATGCTATTAGTCGCGAGCAGAAAAACTCTGAAGGCGGTAAGATGTACATCCAACACCGAATTGCCGAACACGCGGATCAACTTTGGGAATTAATGCAAAATCCTAAAACTCACACCTATATTTGCGGTTTGAAAGGTATGGAAGGCGGTATTGATGAGGCACTCAGCGCAGCAGCCGATAAACATGGTGTTAACTGGGATGAATACCGTAAAGCAATGAAGAAAGAACACCGTTGGCACGTTGAAACTTACTAATTTTTTATCTAGCAAGTTATTTCAATCCGCAATTTTCTTCAAAAGAATATTTTAGAGTGTAAAAATTATCACTAAATTCGCGTCTATCAGGTAATCTCGGTAGGCGCGTTTGCTCTGTTGGGATAAAAAACCCAGAAGTGACCAGCAGCAAACAATATTTGAAATTTAAAAAAAATTCTGAGCGAGCTATAGCTGAGGAATTGGATTTTAAACTGCTAAATTTTTCCATACCGCAAAATCAAATATATGTCAATGATTGCATCAAAAATGAGAATTACGTTAAATTTAGTTAAGCTAGAGGTAATATAAAGAAAAGAAACTTGACCAACGGTCAGAGCGCAAAGCGCGTGGGCTGGTCGGGAAACTCGACCATTATATTTCAGGTAAAAATTATAATCACAAGTACGTCTTTACCAACAGGTCTGGTCTGCTGTAGCCGTTGGTCAAACCGCAAACAAACAAAAAATAAGCTAATAAGCCAATAAATATTTAATTAAGAACACAACTTACCCTATGAAGAACTTTTCGTGGAGAATCGTATTACTTTGGACGCTGCCCTTGTTGGTAGTAGGCTTCTTTCTTTGGCAGGGAACTTTTTCTGCAACCAATGCTAGCAATAGCTTGAGTGGCAATACCGCCAGTACTCGGATGACCTATGGTCGCTTCCTAGACTACCTCAATTCCGATCGAGTTACCTCCGTAGAATTATACGAGAATGGTAGAACTGCAATTGTTCAAGCGATCGATCCAGAATTAGACAATCGCATCCAAAAGCTGAGAGTAGATTTACCCGCCAATTCCCCCGAACTTATCGCTAAGTTGCGTGATGCCGATGTTAACTTCGATTATCATCCTACAGGTAATGAAGGTGCAGTTTGGGGACTTTTGGGCAATCTTCTGTTCCCTATAATTCTGATTGGAGCATTGTTTTTCTTGTTCCGTCGTTCCAATAGTATGCCTGGTGGACCTGGACAAGCAATGAGCTTTGGCAAATCTAAAGCTAAGTTTCAAATGGAAGCCAAAACAGGCATCATGTTTGATGATGTGGCAGGTATTGACGAAGCCAAAGAAGAACTACAAGAAGTCGTTACTTTCTTAAAGCAGCCAGAAAGATTTACCGCAGTTGGCGCAAAAATTCCTAAAGGGGTGCTGTTAGTTGGACCTCCTGGAACTGGTAAAACTTTGTTGGCAAAAGCGATCGCTGGTGAGGCTGGAGTTCCCTTCTTTAGTATTTCTGGTTCAGAATTCGTCGAAATGTTCGTCGGTGTCGGTGCATCCCGCGTTCGCGACCTGTTTAAAAAAGCCAAAGAAAACGCTCCTTGCTTGATCTTCATCGATGAGATCGATGCGGTAGGTCGTCAACGGGGTGCTGGTATCGGTGGCGGTAATGACGAGAGAGAACAAACTCTCAACCAACTGCTGACAGAAATGGACGGTTTTGAGGGCAATACAGGAATTATTATTATTGCTGCTACTAACCGCGCTGATGTTCTAGACTCTGCGTTGATGCGTCCTGGTCGTTTTGACCGTCAGGTAATGGTAGACAACCCCGATATTAAAGGTCGTCTAGAAATTCTCGAAGTTCACGCTCGCAACAAAAAAATCGCTCCTGAAGTTTCCTTAGATGCGATCGCCCGTCGGACTCCTGGTTTTTCTGGTGCAGATCTAGCTAACTTACTCAACGAGGCAGCTATTTTAACCGCCAGAAGACGCAAAGAAGCCGTTACCATGCTAGAAATTGATGATGCGGTAGACCGCGTGGTTGCTGGGATGGAAGGTACACCTCTAACCGATGGTAAGAGTAAGAGACTGATTGCCTATCATGAAATCGGTCATGCGATCGTCGGTACGCTGGTCAAAGACCACGACCCAGTACAAAAAGTCACCTTAATCCCTCGCGGACAGGCTCAGGGTTTGACCTGGTTTACTCCTAACGAAGACCAAGGTTTGATTAGTCGTTCTCAGTTAATGGCAAGAATTGCTGGCGCGATGGGTGGTCGCGCAGCCGAAGAAGAAATCTTTGGTAATGACGAGGTAACTACTGGTGCGGGTGGTGACTTGCAGCAGGTATCAGAAATGGCAAGACAAATGGTTACCATCTATGGGATGAGCGATCTCGGTCCTGTTGCCTTAGGTGGACAAGGTGGTCAGGTATTTTTAGGCGCTGGTTTGACTTCTCGCGCCGAATACTCTGAAGAAGTAGCTTCACGCATTGACGATCAGGTACGACAAATTGCTGAACACGGTCATCAGCTTGCCCGTAAGATCGTTAGAGAAAACCGCGAGGTAATCGATCGCCTGGTAGATCTATTAATCGAAAAAGAAACTATCGATGGCGAAGAATTGAAGCAGATTGTTTCTGAATATGCTGAAGTACCAGATAAAGAAAGATTTGTACCCCAAATCTAAGCTCATTTAATTCAGTCGAACAACAGGGATAGTCTACGGGCTATCCTTTTTTAGTTAGTAGTTAGTAGTTAGTAGTTAGTAGGTAGAGACGTTCCATGGAACGTCTGTACAGTAGTTAGTAGTTAGTAAACCAAAATAATTTCACTGTTCTCAATTACCCGTCGGTTGCTTTAGCCAATAAACCACCCGCTGCGCTCAAACCCAAAAAATTAGGCAACCATGCTGCTACCCAAGGAGGTAATGCACCTGAAATTCCTAAAGATTCGCAGATAAAAGAAAGTAGATAATAAGTAAAAATTAGTCCGATACAGATACCAAAACTAGTTGTTTTACTAGAATTCTGGGGCTGAATGCCAAGAACCGCACCAATAAGAGCAAATACTAAACAAGCGAAAGGAACGGCAATTTTCCCCTGAATCCGTACCTGCCATTTACGAACTCTGGAGTCGTCATTACTATGCTTGATTACTTCCAGATATTCTTGTGCCTCAAAAATATTCATTTCCTTGGTCTTTTTGCCTTTTTTGGTGATTTCTAAAGCGGTTTGAGGTAGTGATAATTGCTGATGTTGGAAGCGGACTATATTGTTATAGCTTCCGTCTATACCCACTAAATAAATAGTTCCATCGTAAAAATCCCAAATGTTCTCTAAAACATTCCATTTAGCCGATCGCGCGGTGACAATTTGACTAACTGAACCAGGGGAACGGTCTAACACCGTAAGATTTTTCATTTGTTCCCCATCAAACTCCTCGGCATAAAATAGTCGGCTTAATACTTCTCTGGTTTCACCGTTTTTCTCGATATTTGCATATTCGTCAAACAAAATGTTCTCTGTTTGAAAACTAGGTCGAGTTTTGCCCAATGCTTCTTTTAGGGTAACTGAAGCCTGATAGTTGGCTGCGGGAGCGACAAAATCGTTGAACAAAAAAGTGATTGTAACAATACACAGGCTAAAGGCGATCGCTGGCATGATTAGACGATAGACATTAACCCCAATACTACGTAGGGCAATTAGCTCGCTATCGCTGGCAAGGCGACTGTAGGTCATTAAAGTCGCGAGCAAGATCGACATCGGGAAAGCCAGAACGATATATTCGGGCATCTTCAAAATCAATACCTTAGCAGCCACCCCCCAAAATAATCCCGAATCTGTCACTTGGCGAATTAATTCAAACACCGCGCCAATAGATAAGCCCAAAGAAGTAAATATTCCCATGCCAAATAAAAATGGTAGGAACAACTCCTTAACGATGTAGAGGTTCATCACGGACAGACCCCAACTCGCTCGGTCAAACAGTCTGAAAATCCCAATTTTCATCATACAAGTGGTAGAAACCTGCCTAGCTGTAGCAACTCAACTCTAACTTTTACTAACTTTGATCGCTGGGAGATTTTTGCTCCCCAGCTAGCCGTCGGCGATCGCAAATTTTGTGTAGTTCTTGTTGATGCTCCCAAGCCCAGTCTGCCAAAACTTCCAGTGGTTCAATTAATTTACTACCAAAAGCCGTCAAATTGTACTCTGTCTTGGGGGGGACGACAGGATATACCGTTCGCTTTAAAATATTATCTGACTCTAACTTTCTCAACGTCTGCGTCAGCATTTTTTTAGATATTCCTGGTATTTCTCTTTGGATCTCACTATACCTTTTAGTATCTTGTCGCAAAACATAAAGCACGGGCAATGTCCACTTATCACAAATGACATTAATTAGCTGTCGCACGGGACAGTTGTTGTTGAGCAAAGGTTTTTGTTCGCTTTTGGAAACCATAAGGTAACTATAATACTAAAAAGTACCTACTCGATCAAAAGAGTCTTAAGAAGTAATATTAATACTAGAAGCTCAAATCTTAATTATTAATTTATATTGCTATGCTACGAAATAGGGCGATCGCCAGTAAAACTTTAGGTGCATCTTTATTATTTTTAGTTTTGAGCTGTGGCGAACAGCAGCCAGAAGCCCAAGCTCCCCCTCCTGTTACCGTAGAAATCGAAGATTTAGACCGAAGCCAGGTTCGTGCCAGTTCCGAATTTGTTGGCAACCTAGAAGCCCAACAAAGAGTAGCCTTGGCACCTAGGGTTGACGGCAGAATTACCGAAATAGTCGTACAAGAAGGAGATACGGTCGAGCAAGGAGACTTAATCGTTCAGCTACAGCTAAATCGAGAGCAGGGAGAAGTAGAGGCTGCCCAGTCTGAAGTTGGCATTCAACAAGCCAACGTAAACAATGCGGAGGCGGAATTAAGAACAGCAGAGGCAGAAGTTGCAGCAGCAGCAGCAGCAGTAGAACAAAGCCAAGCAGATTTAAGAGAGCAGGAAGCCGAACTAGAGTTAGCCCAAACCAACCTAGAAAGAACTAGATTTCTGGTCAAAGAAGGGGCGCAATCCCAGCAGATCTTAGACGATCGCACCAGGGATTTAAATGCAGCCCAAGCCCAGAGAGATGCTTTGAGAGCAGCCTTAAACTCCAGCCAAAAAGCCTTAAATGCCAGCCGAGAAAGAGTGAGTTCTGCCAGAGCAGCGATCGCAGGACAACAGGCAGCCCTCAGACAGGCAGAAAGTAGAGTAGGTGTGGCTACAGAAAACTTGGGTTTTAATCGGATTGTGGCACCAATTGCTGGAGTAGTAGGCGACATCCAGCCAAAAGTTGGGGATTACGTAGAAGCAGGAGAACAGGTAACCAGTATTGTTCAAGATGATGCCCTAGAGCTTAACGTTGGCGTTCCTCTAGAACAGGCTTCTCGGCTGGAACTCGGTTTGCCTGTAGAAATTGTTGACCTCGAAGGAGAGGCGATCGCCGAAGGGGATATTAGCTTTATCTCCCCCAGAACAGATCGTAGCAGCCAGGCAATTTTAGTCAAAGCAACATTTAATAATAATGGCAGATTGAGAGATGATAGCTTTGCCAGAGCCAGAATTATTTGGTCGGAAGAACCAGGGGTCTTAATTCCCACCGAAGCAGTATCTCGGATTGCAGGGAAAAGCTTTGTGTTTGTCGCGGAAGAAACCGAACAGGAAGACGGCTCAACTGCTCTGGTTGCCAAACAAAAACCTGTAGAACTTGGCGCAATTCAAGGTCAGTCTTATCAGGTCATATCAGGTCTAGAAACGGGCGATCGCTTGATCACCTCTGGTATTCTCAATCTTGCTGACGGTACTCCTATTGCTCCCGAATCCGTTACTAGTCAAGAAATTGAATAATAAATAATTAGTAATTCATAATCTAGCCCCTAATTCTCGAATAAATTATGCTTTTGAGTATCTCCGATACCTTTATCAAAAGACCAGTACTAACTACGGTTTGCGCTGCCATTGTCGTGCTGATTGGAGGTATCAGCATTCCGATGCTGCCAATTTCCCAATTACCCCAGGTAGCACCAATTCAAGTCGAGGTGAGTTCGGTTTATATCGGTGCCGACGCAGAAACTACTGAGACCAACGTTACTACCATCATCGAACGAGAAATCAATGGGGTAGAAAACATGAGCTACATGTCTTCTAACACCAGTAATGACGGAGTAAGCAATATCGCGGTTTCTTTCCCCCCCAACACCGACCGCAATATTGCTCAGGTCAACGTGCAAAACAGGGTCGCTCTATCAGAACCGCAGCTGCCAGGAGTCGTACAGCAGACTGGAGTAACGGTACAGAAATCCTCCCCAGACTTATTGCTGGGGATTGCTTTTTATTCGGATACTGGGGAACTCGACGACCTCTTTTTGAGTAATTATCTCGATCTTTATCTAGTAGACCAGGTTAAAAGAATTGATGGCGTAGGACGGGCGATTATTTTTGGCGAAAGAAAATACGCCATGCGTCTCTGGCTCGACCCCGACGCTTTGGCAGCTCGTAATCTGAGTGCGCAGGATGTAGTAGATGCTCTACAAGAACAAAATATTCAGGTAGGTGCGGGCAGCATTGGTAGACAGCCTACCAATAGCGACCAAAGATTTGAATTTACCCTGCGGGCGACCGGTAGATTGAGAAGTGCCGAAGAATTCGCCAATTTGGTAGTGGGTACAGGAGAAAGCGGTAATTTAATCAAGCTAAGAGACGTTGGACGTGCGGAGTTAGGAGCAGAAAATTATGATACCTCAGCAAAATTCAAGGGGAATCCTGCGGTGGGGATGGGGGTGTTTCAGCTTCCAGGTAGTAATGCCCTAGAAGTTGGCAGCGCGGTCAAAGAAACGATCGCCGAACTATCAGCCAACTTTCCTCCAGGAATGAATTATCAAATCGCCTTAGATACGACTGAATTTGTCCAGGTATCGATGACGGAGGTGATTAAAACTTTAATCCAGGCAATTTTGCTGGTAGTTTTAATTATTTTTATCTTTTTGCAGGACTGGAGAACTACGGTGATTCCCGCGATCGCCATTCCCGTATCTTTAATCGGTGCTTTTGCCTTCCTCAATGTCTTTGGCTTCCAAATCAATACCCTAACGCTGTTTGCCATGGTGCTTTCTACTGGGTTGGTGGTAGACGATGGAATTGTAGTAGTTGAAGCGATCGCTACCAAAGTCGAGCGAGGAATGAAACCCCGTATTGCAGCGGTTGACACCATGAACGAGTTGAGTGGGGCGGTAATTGCTACATCCTTGGTATTAGCTGCGGTATTTATTCCCGTGTCTTTCTTTCCTGGTTCGACTGGGGTAATTTTTAAACAGTTTGCCCTGACGATTGTGTTTGCGATCGCCCTGTCTACTTTTAACGCTCTGACTTTTTCGCCCACGATGGCGGGTATTTTGTTACGCCCTGCCAAAGAAAGAAGGGGCATTTTGGGCAAGTTTTTTAGCAAGTTCAACCAGGTTTTTAATTGGATTACCACTCGCTATACCCAGGCTATTACTTTTCTGACCAAAAAGTTTGTTCGTCCTTTTGTTTTAGCTGGCTTCACCGCCCTAATTTTGTTTACCTATTTCTTGTATACCTCAGTTCCGACAGGCTTTATTCCCGAAGAAGACCAAGGTTATTTCTTTACCATCGTTCAAGCCCCCGATGGAGTTTCTTTAAACTATACTCAGGAAATAATGGAGCAGGTAGGGGATAAAATCGGTCAAGTTGAGGAAATCGAGAGCTATTTTGCTCTGAGTGGCTTTGGTTTTGAGGGTAACGGCAGCAGTCGGGGGTTTGTCTTTGGCAAGCTCAAGCCTTGGGACGAAAGACCCGATGAAGACCAGTCAATTTATGCGGTTCTCGGTCGCCTCAATGGTTCATTCCAAAGCATCACGGGGGCAAGAGCTTTTGCGGTCAATGCCCCGCCAGTCAGGGGTTTGAGTACCTTCGGCGGGTTTGAATTTCAGCTACAGGATCGTCGCGGGTTGCCGATCTCGGTACTGGTAGAAAATGCCAACAAAATGATTGCTGCTGCTAACGAAAGACCAGAAATTGGCGCAGCCTTTACCCAGTTTGCAGCTAATACTCCCCAAATTGAAGTAGAAGTAAATCGCGATCGCGCTAAGGCTTTGGGAATCGAAATTGACGATGTTTTTGCCAATCTTCAGTCTTACCTCGGTTCGAGATATGTTAATGACTTCGTATTGGGGCAAAGACAATATCGGGTTTATGTCCAGGCAGACGGTGAATTTCGCTCCAATCCCCAAGACATCAATCAGCTTTATGTTCGTTCCCAAAGTGGCGAATTAGTTTCTCTGGGTACTTTGGTTCGGTTAAAAGAATTTACGGGACCACAAACCATTACCCACTACAATCTGTTCCGTTCGATTAAGATTCAGGGTTCTCCCGCCCCTGGCTACAGTACGGGTCAGGCAATTACTGCAATGGAAGAAGTAGCAGCCCAAGTCTTACCAGCCAGCTTAGGCTATGAGTGGACGGGGACGGCTTTAGAAGAAAAATCTGCGGGAGGACAATCGGCAATTATCTTTGGCTTAGGCTTATTGATGGCGTTTTTGGTCTTGGCTGCTCAATATGAAAGCTATGTCGATCCGATTATCATCATGCTTACCGTACCTCTGGCGGTATTAGGTGCGATCGCTGCCATCTGGTTACGAGCAAATCTGCTCCAGGCAGGTAGTATTTGGCCCGTGATTAATAATGATGTTTACGTTCAGGTTGGTCTAGTAATGCTGATCGGACTAGCTAGCAAAAATGCCATTCTGATCGTCGAATATGCCAACCAGCTCAAAGAACAGGGACTAAATACCGTTAGGGCAGCAATTAAGGCAGGTCAAGAACGTTTTCGACCAATTCTCATGACCGCCATCTCTAGTTTGGTTGGTTTCTATCCCTTGGTAATAGCTACGGCGGCGGGTGCATCTAGTCGTTGGTCGTTGGGAACGGCGGTGTTTGGGGGAATGCTCTTTGCCACCGCCCTTACTCTATTCATAGTTCCTTCCCTCTATATCATGATCAAAAGTCTCGAATCCTTAGTAAAAGACGATAAAGGTTCGGGAGGTTCGGGAAGCAAAGACAAAAATCAATCTACTCGCACTACAGCTAAAAAGGAATCTGAGATCGAACTAGCTCAATACAAACTCGATGGGTCTGGTCAAAATCCCTAAACGCTGTTTCTCTAGTTTTCTTTAGTGTGATTATCAATCAAGCAACATCATAGTCCATGCCAATATATGTCGGTATGGACTTTTTACTTGTTAAATTTGCTCTTTAAATAAAATATAGTGGCGTTCTACAGTATTATCTGGCTGACAATTCTCCACACGAGCAGATAAAAGACAAGAAAAAGCCGATTGATGACCACAACTGTTAAAATTCATTAAAGAGGTGTTGTACTTTTTAACTTAAATCTAATATACAGATAACTTTTAATGATTTGGCCGTTTAATAAAACTAAAAAACAAATTGCGCGAATTGAAATTACTGGTGCGATCGCTTCGGAAACTCGCAAACAAGTATTGAAAGCTTTTAAAATTATTGAAGAAAAGAAGTTTCCCGCTCTACTACTGCGGATTGACTCTCCTGGCGGAACGGTAGCTGACTCTCACGAAATCTTTACCGCCCTTCAACGATTACAGTCAGAAAAAGATGTCAAAGTAGTTGCCAGCTTTGGTAATATCTCTGCTTCAGGAGGAGTTTATATTGGCGTGGGTGCCAAGCACATTGTTTCAAATCCAGGCACGATTACAGGAAGTATTGGCGTAATTTTGCGGGGTAATAATCTAGAACGCTTGTTAGATAAGGTAGGAGTTTCTTTTAAAGTAGTCAAGTCTGGTCCTTATAAAGATATACTGGCTTTCGATCGCCAATTAACCGAAGAAGAAGAGCATATTTTACAGCAGTTGATCGATGTAAGCTATGGTCAGTTTGTCTCTACTGTAGCTAAGGGACGCAATTTAGATGAAGAGATAGTCAGAACCTTTGCCGATGGTCGAGTGTTTACGGGAGAACAGGCGTTAGAACTTGGTCTAGTAGACCGCTTGGGGACAGAGGAAGATGCTCGACGTTGGGCAGCCCAGTTAGCAGGATTAGATCCAGATAAAACCGAATGCTTCAATATTGAAGAACCAAAACCCTTCATCAACCGCTTTATTCCTGGCAGAAGTCAAACTGAAACTGGTATTGGCAAGGCGATCGATTTAATACAATTTGACCTAGCTACCAATGGTTTGCCACTATGGTTATACCGTCCCTAAACAAACATTTATTCATTAGACAATGCTCGGTTGGGTTTCGACCAATTGAGTTATCTCTGCAATAATGGTGTGATGTAAATCAATCAACAAAATTAGGGGAGAAAAAAAATAGTGGAGTGGAAAGTACGGGGCATTCGTGGAGCAATCACCGTTCCAGAAAATACCAAGGACGCAATCACCAAAGCAGTCAATGAATTAATAGGTGAAATTGAAGCCCACAACAAATTTCAACCTGAAGACATAGTTTCCGTATTTTTTACTATCACTAAAGACCTTGATGCTATATTTCCTGCTGCTGTTGCCAGAAAACGTCCTGGCTGGAACTATGTTCCCCTAATTGATTTACAACAAATGCACGTCAGTGGCAGTCTCAAACGCTGCATTAGAATTTTAATTCAGATCAATACATCTGTTCCTCAATCGGCAATTGTCCACCGTTATCTAGGTCATGCACAGGCTCTTCGTCCCGACCTAAATATTCAGTTTAGCTAACGGCTATAGTTCGGACAGCTAAAATCTGCTTCGAGCCTCAGAATCAAACTCGGACAATTAGACAAATTAAACACAAATCAAACCAGTTTCATTCCCATTTGGGCTGGATCAAAATTTGCATCGAAAGAAGTCTCAAGGTCGTAGCAAGCATCCTGAAGATTAGCTCCCTTGAGCCTAGTATTACGTAGATCTGCTCCTTGAAAGCAAACTTTGACTAAGTAGCCATGTCTGAGGTCAGCTTGTCTGAGGTCGGCTTGTTTAAAATTAGCTCCTTCCAAATGAGCATCGGTCAGATTGACTCGTTCTAAACGAGCATATTCAAAATCCACGTCATTTAAAATTGCTTTTTCCAAATTGGCGTTGGTGAGGTCGGCAAATTTGAAGGATGAATTACTCAAGTTAGCCTGTTTTAATTCTGCCTCCGTCAAATCAGAATTATTGAGATTAATCCCTTTTAGGGTTACATGATTGAGCTTAATTCTTGCCAACTTAGCTCCTTGAAAATCGGTTTCTCCCCGAACGTAGTTTTTTAACAAATCATAAGGTGTAGTGGTAGATTTGCTGGAATTCTTGCTTTTGACAGAACCCAATAAATTTTTAATAAAAAAATCAACGGTTTGTTGCTTGATTAGACCGTGTTTTACTGCTATATGATGAAATCTGAGTTTCTCTGGGCTGTTGTTGCGCTGTTTTAAAACAAAGTCGATCTGATCTTTATCTAGCAATGCAGCTTGTTGCAGATAATGTATTAACGGATATTTCTGTTCTTGTTTTACAAGATCGTGCCATTGCTCTACAAAAAAATCGGCAGTTTTTTGCTTGAGCCAACCTCGTAGTGCCATGATTTCACCAATTTTCCGATCGGGAATTTCTGCCTGTTCTCGTAAAGCAATTTCAATTTGCTGTGCCGAAATCAAACCAGCTTCACTCAAAAGCTGACCCAATGGTTTTCTCTTGCCGAACGATGCTTGGGAATTATGAGGCAGAGAGTGGTTCATCATCACCAAAAATTGTCACACGATTATTTGAAAACGGCGATCGCCCGATCAAAATCATTCAATCACACGATCTACCTCCAAATTTTAGTCACCGAAAAAAGAGATGAGCAACCGTAAAAACACCTTTTTAGGTTAAGAGAGTTAGATATTTGCGTTGCTTCCTTTGCTTGTTTGATCGCACGAAGGCTACCTGCTACTTTCAAGCCATTTTTTTGATTTGTCTCCATCTGATCTGGTACGGCTATATTTCACCATGAGTTGTCGTGAATACTGTCTGTGGTTGGCGAAGAGTTGGTCTTTAGTTGTGTAGTAGATTGCTATATAGATAAACTGAGTGATAGTTACTTTACATCAAGGATTGATTATATAGGGATGCAGATTACAGCAACCGATACCGCACTATCAAATTGGACTGGTGACTTACTCGCCGTCGGAATTTTTGAAGGAGAAACTGAACTAGCGGAAGATTTAGCTAAATTAGACGAGAAGCTGGCAGGTACAATCTCCGAGCTAATTGCCGATGAAGAATTTGAAGGCAAGCCTAGTACTATTATTTCTAGCCGTGTAGGAGGAAAAAGCTCCCTGCGTAAAATTGCTTTAGTAGGCTTGGGTAAGATTGAAGAATTGAACCTAGACAGTTGGCGTAGTGCAGCAGCAGCGATCGCCCGCATGGTTAAGAAAGAAAAAACTGTGGGAATTAGTTTGCCTGTCGGCTCAGAATCAGCTGAGACGATCGCCCAAGCAATGACCGAAGCAATTATTTTGGCTCTTCACCAAGACAACCGCTTTAAGTCCGAACCAGAAGACAAAGAACCCAAACTAGAAACAGTCGAACTAATTGGTTTGTCGGGACAGGAACAAGCGATCGCTAAAGGACAAACCATTGCCGAGGGAGTAATTTTTGCCAGAGAATTGGTCAATGCCCCCGCTAACGAAGTGACTCCCGTAACTATGGCGCAAACCGCCCAACAGCTAGCCCAAGAATATGGCTTGGAAGTTAAAATTCTCGAACAGGCAGACTGCGAACAGTTTGAACACGGTATGGGCGCATACTTGGGAGTGGGACAGGCTTCAGACATTCCACCCAAATTTATTCACTTGACCTATAAACCAGCAAAGACAGCTAAGCGGAAGCTGGCAATTGTCGGTAAAAGCGTCACTTTCGATTCTGGTGGACTAAACCTTAAAGGAAGTGGTAGTGGAATTGAAACCATGAAGATGGACATGGGAGGCGGTGCAGCAACTCTAGGGGCAGCTAAGGCGATCGCTCAACTCAAGCCAGATGTAGAAGTTCACTTTATCTGTGCTGCTACGGAAAACATGGTTAGTGGCAAAGCAATGCACCCAGGGGATGTTCTCAAAGCCTCCAACGGTAAGACTATTGAAGTAAACAATACCGATGCCGAAGGACGATTGACTCTGGCTGACGCTTTGGTATATGCCGAAAAACTAGAGGTAGATGCGATCGTAGACTTGGCTACTCTGACTGGTGCTTGTATCGTTGCTTTGGGCAATAATATTGCTGGCTTGTGGAGTACTGATGATGCTCTAGCAGAAGAAATGAAAACTGCTGCTAATTTAGCAGGAGAAAAATTTTGGCAGTTACCCATGGAAGAAAAATATTTTGAGGGTCTAAAATCTCAGATTGCCGATATGAAAAACACGGGACCTCGTCCTGGTGGTTCGATTACCGCTGCTTTATTCCTCAAACAGTTTGTCAAAGATACTCCCTGGATGCATCTAGATGTCGCAGGTCCAGTTTGGTCCGATGCTCCTAGTGGAGTTAATAACAAAGGGGCGACGGGTTTTCCTGTTAGAACTTTAGTCAACTGGGTCAACAGTTGAATTTCAGCCAAATCTGGGCAATTTTAGTGAGCGTTGACACATAAAAATTAATGTGTTTCCTGATACAAAATAAACAAAATATCGTTGTTAATATCGTAAAGCTTTGCTATAACTGATAGCTAGCTATAAAGCGATCGCAAATTGCTGCGATTTTATTTCTTGTTTCAGGTGTGAGGAAAATGTCAAAAATAATTCGTAACCTACTGTTGGCTTCTCCAGCAGTAGTCGGTTTGGTGTTCGGTTTTCAACTGTCTGCTTCTGCTCAATCAACTTCAGGCACAGACAATAGCCAAATCTTAGATCAAATTGATACCTACAGTCAGGAAGGTAAATCCAAGTCTCAAAATCAGGTAACTAACGTCAATCAACTGCGAGATGTTTCTCCGACAGACTGGGCTTATGAAGCATTACGTAGTCTGGTAGATCGTTACGGCTGTATTGTTGGTTTCCCCAATCAAACCTATCGTGGAAGCCAGCCCTTGACTCGCTATGAATTTGCTGCTGGCTTGAATTCTTGCTTAAATCAGATCGAGCGTTTGATTGCCTCTCAGGGTGCTGTATCTTCCGAAGACCTGGATACAATAGCTGTTTTGTCTCAGGAGTTTGAGGCAGAATTAGCTGCTATAGGTGGTCGCGTTGATGAACTTGAAAGCCGTACCGCAATTCTTGAAGACAATGCTTTTTCTACTACTACCAAACTAGAAGGGGAAGCAGTCTTTGGTATTAGTAGTGAATTCAATAACACGGATTTCAACGAAACGGTTTTCCAAGATAGAATCCGCCTAGCGTTCGTATCTAGTTTCTTTGGTGAAGATGCGCTGTACACTCGTATTGACGCGTCCAATGCTGGGTATGGTTTCCAAACAGAAGGGGTAGATGGGCAGCCTGTCGCGCTAGACACTGGTACATTAACCTATCAAACTGCCGATAGTGGTAACGATGTCGGTCTTGGTTGGTTGGCTTACTATTTCCCCATCGGCGAAAAAATAGATGTTTACCTACCCGCAGCTTTTCCTCTATGGGTTGACTTTGTTCCTTCTCTCAGCCCCTATTTAGACTCCTTTACTGGTGCTACTGGTTCTCTTTCCAGCTTCGCTGAGTCTAGTCCGATCTACAAAATTGGTTTGGCTTCTGGTGCTGGTGTTGGGTTTAACTTTGAAGCTACAGATTTTCTAACCGTAAGTGCTGGTTACTTTGGTGGCGATTCTGCTAACCCCTTTGAAGAAGAAGATGGCGGTTTTATTAACGAAGAATACTCGGCACTGGGTCAGGTTACCCTAAGTCTTTTGGATGATAAGCTTCAGCTAGCAGGGACTTATGTTCTGGGTCAGTTTGGTGATTTTCAGGATCAAGACGACGAAGGTAACTTTTTAGGTACTAATGGTATCTTTGACTTGGGTGTTGGCACGGGTAATGCCAGTGTACCTTTTGGTATTGATACTAAAGTAGCAACAAACTCTTATGGAGTGGCAGCTGCTTTTCAGTTTAATGACCGAATTGCTCTTAATGCCTTTGGTATGTATACCGATGCCCAACCATCTGCTGAAGCTGGGGAAGCAGAAATTTGGTCTTATGGACTTGGGGTATCATTTCCCGACCTTGGCAAAGAAGGTAACTTAGGTGCTTTATTTGTTGGTGCAGAGCCTTATGTGGGTTCTAGTACTTCAGCTGAGGGAGTTACCGATAGCGATGATGTTCCCATTCACATTGAAGGTTTGTATAAGTATCAGTTCAATGACAATATTTCGATTACTCCTGGTGTTGTCTATCTGATTTCTCCAAACGGCAACGAAGATGAAGAGGATGCCATCATTGGTGTTTTGAGAACTACCTTTACTTTCTAGAAAAACTAGCTTCAAGCATTGTCCAGCTTGAGTTGATCGATAATTTTGTAGACCACAGTTGTTTGATATGACTGTGGTTTTTTTATTTTTAGGATTGACAGGTTTGTCGATCGCTCGTCATTTGTCATTTGTCATTTGTCATTCGCGGTTATTAGGAGCTACTTTTTACTTGCTACTGCGATGGCGAAGCCAAGTCCTTTAGGGCTACTTGCTACTTTCCCATACCCCTCTGCTCCCCTGTTCTTTAGTTCCTAGCTAATATTACTGCTATAACAGGTTCTTGATACTGGCTACCATCACATCGGTTGTTTGTCCTGAAACACTAAACAATAAGGCTTCGCGATAGACTCGCCCTGCGCTAGAGTCTAGATAGTTAGCGGTGCCACTAGAAGCAATTACTGCTGCCATACTACAGCGTTGGGCTAAATTAATTGTCTCTGCCCGAAGCTGTAACCGCTGCTGATAGGTTGCCTTATTGTCTGAGATCGAGGCGATCGCCTGCTCTTCGTAATATTTGACTTTTGAATTTAGAGAATTCCAGGATTCTTGCAAAAAACTTAGCTGTTTTTTTTGGGCTATTGCCGAAAGAATATCTAAACCCCCGTAGGCACAACCCAGAGCAAAGAAACCATGATTGAGAATGTTTCGGCGACTGCTTTGATGAATTGCTCCTGCTGGTTTGATAGTTAACAGGCGATTGCGCCCTAAAAACCATTGATTTATTTTGGCACTAACGGTATTAGCGGTACTTAAACAATTTTAGGGATTAAAATAAGGTAAAATACTGTTGCTGATCGAGTTTAACATTGATAATTATAGTGATCGCGAGCTATGAAAGAAACCACTCCCGCAGCCATGCCAGCTTGCTTTGATAGATGGTGTCAAAAGTTCGATGATTTATTGAGAACTAAAGCACAAAAAAGAGAGTTTAGACACTATATAGGAGGATTATTGGGAGAAAGTGAGCGAAAAAATATATCTCAAATGGCTAAGGATGCGGTAGAAGTTACCTACCACAAATTACACCATTTTTTAGCCGAAGCAACTTGGTCAGCACAGAAGATAAATGAGCGTCGTTTAGAGGTGATGAATAAATGCAACCAAACAAAAATAAGTAGAGGGTTTAGTTTAATTATTGATGATTCTGGGCATAGGAAAAGTGGCAACTTTACAGCAGGTGTGGGACGACAGTATATCGGGGAAATTGGGAAAACCGATAATGGCAATGTTGTGGTAACAACTCATCTATATGATGGAAAAAAAAGCTTACCTTTAGACATTGAATTATATCAGCATAGCAATTCATTAGCTGAAGGAAAAAAAGCTCCAGAGTTCAAGAAAAAACCAACCTTAGCCTTAGAATTAATCGATAAGAGTTTAAACAGAGGATATCGACCAGGAATAATATTAATAGATTCAGCTTATGGAAACAACACATCTTTTTTGAAGAAACTAGAAGAAAAGGAATTAAAGTATATCGGAGGAATCGCCAAAAATCGAAATTTATTATTTAAAACCTCTTCAGGAAAAACAGATACCATTAGAATAGATGAGTATGCTCAATGGATATCAGAATCAGAATTTAAGAAAATTGAAATACAGGGAAGTAAACCAAGAACCGTTTGGGTAGCAATTATCTCTGTAGAAATATCGCGTCTTGAGGGAGTGAGAAAAATAGCTATCGTTATGAATGCACGCCACTTTGAAGATGCCGAAGATATCGATTACTTAATTACAAATGTTGAAGGAGAAATCGTAACAGAGCAATGGATAGTTGAGACTTATTCTGAAAGAAACTGGGTAGAAGTATTCTATCGAGAAGCAAAAGGATGGTTAGGACTAAGTGAATACCAAGTTAGAGAAAAAAAGGGTTTAGAAAGACACTTTATTCTAGTCTTTTGTGCTTATACTTTCATCCTTTGGCATAAGTTAACTGGCGGTTTACGACGGCGTTGGGCGAACAAACCCTTGGATACATTTCCTGAAGCATTAGAGGCATTTCGTACAGCTATATCTTTTCGTTTTGTTCAATGGCTCAATCAAAATTGTAATGTATTCACCGCTTATAAAGCGAGTTTGGGCTTTGTTTGGGCTTGATTTTTGTTTAAGTACCGTTATTTCTCCCCGATCTTAATTATCTGGTAGATTTCTATAACGCGATCGCCTTACCAGAAGCGAACCTATCCCTGTCGGGGGAGTAGTGGGCTACCCCCAAGATCGACTCTATCAGGAGGTAGCCTTTATCGCTGGTCATTTTCACTGGTCGAAAGCGGAAATTCTAAGTATGGAACACCGCGAACGCCAGCGATGGGTAGCAGAAATCATGAGTTTAAAAGAAGAGTAATCAAAGCAAAACAGCAACATCATATTTTGGAAATATTGAGACTGAGGTAATGAAAGATCCCATCGGCAATTTTTTTCAGCATCAGTTAACTTCGGAGCGAAAATCGTTTGGCTATCCCGCTACAGCAACAGCAAACAATTCTCTCAGAGATAGCGTAATTGAATTTTTACGGCAAGAAAACTGGCAATACACCATAACCGAAAATCCTTCTATTCTCAGAATGAGTTGCCAGGGAGAAAACGGACAGTGGCGTTGTTATGCCCAGATAAAAGAAGCCGAACGACAGTTTATATTTTATTCGGTATGTCCCGTTCAAACTCCTGGGTCAAAGCTGGGAGCGATCGCCGAATATACTACCAGAGCAAATTACGGCATGGCGACTGGCAACTTCGAGTTAGACTTTAGCGATGGCGAAGTTCGCTATAAAACCAGTATTTGCATTTATAACGGTCGATTAGCATTAGAAGCGATCGCCCATTTAGTATCCGTCAACGTCTCGATGATGGATCGCTACTTACCTGGAATAATTACAGTCATCGAACGAGATATCGAACCAAAAGAGGCGATAAAAACAATTGAATCTGTTTAGATTTTATCGATCGCAAATCGGGCTGAAAATATTACCACTCCAGCAAGATTAGCCATAAGTATAGCTGTATTATCAAAATTTCTTGGTTAACATGGTGCTGTTATTTATAGATGCGATCACAATCTAGTAAGTTGAGGCTCGAACTATGAGAATCAGAAGAAAGAAAAGACAACCCAATTCTCAAAACACTATTCAGCCGAGCAAGCGATCCGAACTCCCTATACAAAACCAAACCGAACGGGCAATAGACTTGCCCACCCTACAGCAGCAAACCGAACAGCCAGTCAAAAACTTTGGCGATATCTCCATCTTTTCTGCCGAACAGTCAGCAAACCCAATTCCCCTACAGGCAAAACTGACTATCGGACAACCAAACGATAAATACGAACAGGAAGCAGATCGAGTGGCTGCGGATGTAGTGCAAACCATCAATAGCCCCGAAGCTAACCAACCCGTACAAAAAACTGAAGCAGAAGAAGAAGTACAAGCCAAACCCCTAGACCTGCAAGCAGACGGCATGACAGCAGCAGCTAGTGCAGCCCCAGCTCAAGTAGAACAGGGTATTAACCAAGCTAAAGGAGGCGGAAAATCCCTCGCACCAAAGCTACAGCAAAAAATGGGCAGTGCAATGGGGGCAGACTTTAGCGGAGTGCGGGTACACACTGATAACAACGCCGATCGACTTAACGAGTCGATTCAAGCAAAAGCTTTTACTACAGGAAGAGATGTCTTTTTTAAACAGGGGGCATATCAGCCCAATTCGAGAGGCGGACAAGAATTAATCGCTCACGAGTTGACTCATGTAGTTCAACAAAATACTGATGTCAAGTCTTCAAATGCTCGATCGGTTCAAAGAAAGGTTGAAGATGAGAATAAAAATTCAATGACTAAGGAGCAAGTAATTAATTATTTAAAAGAAAACAAAAATTTACTCGAATATTCTCATGATACCTATAGTGCTGAGGCTTTAGCCGATCGATACTGTCGCGAAGATACCGAAACTATTGGTTTGGAAAAATTAGTACAGCTAATTAATCAAAAAGATGAAGCGCAAATTAGTGAATCTAATTTATTACAAAAAGCCAGAGAAATAGCTAAAAATGATTCAAAATGGTGGTTGGATCGACTAACACACTACAACAAATTAACTTATGGAAAAGATAGAGGTCTAGTATCTTACTTTAAAGAATTTCTTGTAGAACATGGAGTAATAAAAAATGAAGAGAACAATAAAGATACAATAATTACCGAATTTACTAAAGTTAAAGTTGAAGGTTTTGGCAATGATATCCCAGCAAGTCCAGCAGATTATATATGCGATTTAATTGCTCGGCTGCTAATGGAAGAATCTATAGGGGTTTCGGCATATCAGGAAGTTCAAGATATATTTGAAGAAAGAATAGCTACAATAAAAAATTTTAGAGGTCAACAACAAAATGCACCCGATCATCAAATAGGTGATGTGAGTAAATTCGGAAGGTACTATAAAGAAGGAAGTAGTAATTTTCTGGAAGAAACAATAAATTGGGCTACAAAAGAAGGGCAAGGAGTTATGCAAATTAAGTTTGGAAAGTCTAAACATACTTTTGTGTTAGAAAAAATCGCCTCAAATAGAATTCTTATGTATCAAGCTTACGAAGGTAATTTAAAATTAAGCGATTTCATGGAAAATCATGACACCTTGGGTCAAGGAAAAATGATGAGTGCAAGTTACCTTTCCAATAATTTACTTCAGCCCCTACATGAAAGTTTATCAACTAAAGGAAATGACAAAGTTAAAGTTGCTAAAAATATATACAACAAAATTTTTAGTTGTAACGTAGGCTCCCCCGTAGAGATAGATGAACTTGCGGTAATGGGTTTTACGGTTAGTTCGGATTCTCAACAAGAGAGTGAAATGAGAACTAGTACAACAGGGTTCTTAGAACTATAATACAAAACAATTTTAATCTAAATAAGCATTTGTTGTTGATTAGCTGGTTACAAAAATCTAAGCATATTTTGTCTAAT
The DNA here is from genome assembly GCA_015207195.1 of Pleurocapsales cyanobacterium LEGE 10410. Classification (GTDB taxonomy): domain Bacteria; phylum Cyanobacteriota; class Cyanobacteriia; order Cyanobacteriales; family Xenococcaceae; genus Waterburya. The sequence continues at coordinate 13,699 of JADEXJ010000040.1, read as the reverse complement.
GATTATTAGGCGTTGCTGATTGAAAGTATGAAACCGACAAGGAACTTGTTTGTAGCTATAAGCTCTAGGCTCTAAGCTTTAAGCTTTTTGATTAGTTTGTTTGTTCATGAAAATTGTAGAATCATACCTCGATTTAGCAACGCCGATTATTAGATTTAGCTTTATTCAATGTAGAGAGCGATCGCCTTAATATCTACTCTTCGTCAAAATATCCCGCACTCAAATCATCATCGTCTGCTTGCAACCAATCTGCACCATTAGGAGTCGGACGTTGCTAAGAGGTAGCATCCCAATCTTGACGGCGTAAACCGAGGAAATAGCAGTGTAGTTGATGATGAGTCGGAACTTTATTAATTTCCTGTTCCTGGGCAGATTTTTGTGCCATTTCTCGGCGCATTACCCGCAGGATTGTGCCTTCTAAATGGGTGGTAGATAAGTCGTGGAGACCTCTTACTGAAATGGGATACGCTCTGTAGTAAGTAAGTGGGCAGAATTAAATATAAAACAGAAACAAGTTGAATTTTTGCTCAAGTACTCGTTACTCGCTACTCGTTACTCGCTACTTATTAAGTTAATTATCTTCTAATTAATTACACCTACCTACTTATAATCACCATCTATAACAGCATATATTTCTGGTTTTACTTCATCCATAATTGCAATATTGCTCTTAATTAGACTGTCAAATAAAAACGCTGGTGCAGCAAACCGATTTTTAAGCTGCACGTAGGTCTTACAAGACACCTCGCCCGTAGAAAAGTTTAGTTGAAAATTTCCAATTGGTAAACTATTATTTAGATTACAAATTAACTTAGACATTACGTCTAGCTTATCTGATGGAGTACACTCTTCTAGAGTTGAATAAAAAGTCATTTGGCATTCTTCTTCTTGAACGTACAAATAACATTTATATGCTCCAGAGTTGCTTTTAAATTGGGTATAAAGAACGGGATTGTCTGGAATTTTCTTAAATTTCCAGTTTTGTTGCTGGAAATACTCTATTGCCAATGACATTAGAGTCGATTTATATTCTAGATGGGAATTAGTTTTTGCTGAGTTTTGCTTTAGTTCAGTTACGGCACAACTTAATTCTCTATATAAATTACTTTCAAACGTTTTTGTAACTAGCTCGGTTAGATTGTTTGCTAAAGCTTGCGAGCTATCTGTTGAATTTTTACTCGCCAAACTCGGTACTGCTGGAAGTAGGACGCGGAGTAAATTTTCTATTTGAGATTGACTGGAAATATCGTATTGATAATTTGACGATTCCTGAATAAACTTAGCAATATTGTCAGCTAGAAAAGATTGAAATTTGTCCTCACCTAAATCGTCAGATGCAAGTTCGGACCAATCAAAATAATTCCAGATAGTTTGATGTTCTGTGGTATCAGAACACCAATTTTCTTTAACCGAGAGCAAGATCCAGCTTTCTGTATGAAAAATTAAATGTTCGGGAGTATTTTGATAGAGTTTGTAAAGTTCTTCAATAAAATTAGTCGGTGTAATTTTTGCATCTTTCACGCTCATTTGTAATGTCGGTTCTAGGGTTAATTTCACCTGAATCGGCGTTTTCTTACTAATTTTGAGCTTGGGAGAAAACGTGCAAAGCGATCGCTCATAAGCAAAAGCTTGGCTTTCAGCAACTTTGGAAAACTCTTCGTAAGTTAAGTCTGCAACCAAACAGTAAGAATTGAAAGTCGCAAGCTTTACAGATCTTGCCTGTATGATTGTACCACTAAGATCTGTGAAACAAATATTGGAACTCATGATATTAGCTTGTCAAAAATAGTTGCAAAACCAGACAAATAAACATTATATTTTTTGGGAATTACCGTAGGATATACAGCCTTCTGCCTACATGCGGGGAATACCCCTTTGTGCCTCCTGCCTCAAGACGATTTTTCTGTACCTGACTTAGATGAAAACTGCTGTAAATGCGATCGCGCTTAAGAATCAAGCTTTAAAATTTTTCGCTATACACTTTTTTGGTCTATTAATTTGACAGAATATGTCTAATAGTTCAATCGCACTCTAACAATTTTCATTCCTAGCTTATGCTTGAGATTTTAGTTTGTCAGCAACTTTTTTGGTAAATTCATTGAGATCGATGTTCATTTTCTCGGGATGCGCTTTTACTTCTTTTAAATAGGCTTCCATCTTATCGATATCTTTGATTTTGGATTCACCACTCCAGACTTCTTTCCAAGCTCCTTTCAAACCTTTTTTGAGCGCACCTGTTTTACCGCCTTCTGCTTCCCTATTGCGATCCTTTCCATGTTTAGCACCGATCGCAGCTCTACCCATCATACCAATAGGATCGAGGTCGATAAGAATTTGTAAAGAAATTTGATTGCCTTTTAATCCTTCCTGCACCAGCGTATCTGCGCTTTGTTTGCGATGAACACCTCGCGTCTTTTTGATAAACTTCCAAAGTCCCTTAATCTTCATTGCAATCTTTTCAATTGATGAGACAATTCCTGTAGCTAGTTTCGTGAGCGCGCCAACTGCTGCACCGAGACCTGTTGCAGCAAGAACGTAGGCAACAACATCTATGATATTGGATACAACACTTTTGATAGTATTCCAAAATCTTCGACGTATCTTACCGTGACCATGAACAATAGCATCTTCTAGTGCTGCCGTAATATTACTATTTTCTTTGTTGTCAGTCTTTTCTGCCTTAATTGTCTTCGATGTGTTGGCAAAGCTACGCCATTCCTTCCAGGCTGTATAGGAATCACAAATCCCTTTGATGACAGCAATTACAGGACCGACAAAAGAGAATTTTTTTAATTGATTTTTAAAGTCGTCGAGTTTGCCACCCAGCGTATTATCATGAGCAATTTCGGTTAAACCATCAGATTTTTGAAAATTGTTGGTTATTTCTTTAGTACCTGAATTACTTTCGCTAAAAAGGCTACTATTGCTCTCGGCTGATTTTTTTATTGCTTCTAACAATTCTTTAGAATTGTTGTATAAGTTCTTGCCACTACTTCCTGAATCTTTCATTCCATTAGCAAAGTCTAAAGCACTATCCTTAGCTGAATCTTTTAGGCTTTCTGGACTATAGTCGTTTTCAACTTCTCCTCTTTTACCTTTACGCCCTTCCTGTTTATCGACAACAGTCATTTCACTTTCTGCTGCTAGTGCTATTCTGCCGATTTCTCCACGCTTATTCTCTACTTCCTCTTTCTCACTATTTTGATACTCCTTAAGCCAATCTTTTGAATTACTAATAATATTTGTTAAAAGTTCGCGTTGTTTACTATAGTTTTTATCGTCTTTTTGTAACTGATTATACTTCTCGCTGCTTTCTTGAATATGTTGGCTTCTTGTAGTTTTTAGCGGTCCAAAAATGCTTTTTGTTAGTAGATGGGCGGACAGTTCTGGTATATTATTATATTTGCGCTGAACTTTAGGTGCGCTTGCCTGTTGAATAGTATGAGTAAGTTCGTGGGCGAGCAATAATTGTCCGCTATGAGTTTTTGGTGAATAGGTATCCTGACGGAAAAATATATCTTGTCCCGTAGTAAACGCTTTTGCCTGAATCGACTTATTTAAGCGATCAGAATGGGCATCGGTATGTACTCGCACCCGACTAAAATCTACACCCATCGCTTGACCCATTGACTGACGCACGTCAGTTTCTAAGGGCTTTCCTTGACCCTTGGCTCGTTCGACCTCTGTTGCTAAATCCGTTGTTGCTTCCCTATTTATGTCTGACTTGCTAGTGGCTCCTTCTTCTGGTTTGCTTACTCGCTGCATTATGGGAAAAAATAGCGATCTTTTTAACCCTAAATTATTCTGCTTGGGTTGAACGTTTTCCTCCGCCTGACGTTGGAGGGTAGAAATCTTAGGTTTATCCCGCTCTGCATTTTGTGTTCGCTGGGCTGATGTGGGAGCATTAATCTGTTTGACTACCCGTTCTGCTACTAGGTCTGCCTCCTGTTCGTATCTATCGTTTGGTTGCCCGATAGTCAGCTTTGCTTGCCGTATCGGTGTAGCTGTTTTGGCGTGTTGTCTGGACTGAAAATTTTCTAGTCCCCAACTCAAGCTCTTGTTTCGCTTTTGTGGCAATATGTCTATATCGGCGAAGTTAAAGTTCGAGTCTAAATTTGAATCCTGAGATTGTTTATCTGTTTTTGCTTGTTGCTGTAATTCTGGAGTATTATTTGTTGTTTCTTCAAATGAACGAGGTTGAAACCTGCTCTGTATTGGTTGAGAACGTGTCAAAGATGAGTACGATTCTGAAAATTGTTTCTTTCTTGATTTTGTTCTCATTGTTATTTTTTATTTCAACTAAATGCTCATCAGAACTATGGTGTAAATTCTAATCTGGTCAATTTAGATTTTACTTCCCCAAATTTACTGAAGTTTTATTTACTCGTATTTATAGAAAGCAATGTAGTACATAGCTTCATACAAGTAAATCCTTCAAATCATCGTCTTCCCGCAACCAATCTGCACCATTAGGAGTCGGACGTTGCCAAGAAGTAGCATCCCAATCTTGTCGGCGTAAACCGAGGAAGTAGCAGTGTAGCTGATGGTGAGTGGGAATTTTGTTCATTTCTTGTTCCTGGGCAGATTTTTGAACTATTTCTCGGCGCATTACCCGTAGGATCGTGCTTTCTAGGTGGGTGGTTGATAGATCGTGGAGTCCTCTTTCCTGAAAGCGATCGCTCCAAGATTCTCTACCCCTTCCTGGTAACTGACGAGCTTCATTTCTAATTACCGAATGCCAGGCTGCATAATAGGTTTCCCATTTTCCCCACACAAGCCAGAGACGCTGGAGGGCATCTAGTTCGGGGTTTTCCCACTGCGCCATATACAATAGTTCTTCTAACACCGTAAAAGGTTCGTCAAAAGCTTCGAGAATGTGTCCCTGGTTGGCAGATTCTAGGGCTGCGGGTAAGTCAAAGAGGTATTGAGTTTGTTCTGTGTATAGTTGTTCTTGTCGGGCTTCTTCTTGTTCCTGTAGCTGTTGTAGACCTAATTTACTATACAAAGATTCATTTTCTGCTTGCTCCTCTTGCTGGGGGGCAAATTCTGATTCTTTTGGCTTTAACAACGATTCCCATGATTCAGATTGAGAAGGATTTTCTAATGCTGCTTCTTCGGAGGAAGAAATACTTTGTTCGGGGAATATAGAAACATCGCCAAAACTATTCCCCGATTGCGATCGCTCTAACTCCGTTTCTGGAGATAATGAACTAGTTTCAGTAGCAGCTTCAGAATTAACCAGGCGATCGCTATTATTATCGTTAGTTGCAATCTTCTTCGACAGCAAAAAATGACGTTTTAGATCTTGCTTGAGCTGTCTTTTGCGTTCTTCATCAAAACCTTTACGGCGACGGCGAGTTCTCATCAGCCATTATTTAAATCCGAATTGTCCAGTCCATTCTGGCACAGAAGAATCGGGAGTAGGGATTGGCAAGCAGGGAATTGGAGGTTTATGTTGCAAAAAAATTGAATAGGTAGAAAAACTCGATGAATGACTAATCTTAATTTAGGTCGATTACTACAGCTCAAAAAGCTTTGGGCAATCCTGCTTGTTTCAAAACTGCGTTGGCAGTGTGTCTCGATTTAATAGCATTGTCAACAACAAATCTACGTTGCGTGAGTGGACTAAACCATATTTCGTGGTCTCCCTATTAGGTTATTGAGTATTAATAATTCGGGAATCATGTTTCGCAGTTTGGCAGTCAAAACTTCTATATTCTCTGCTTCTGTTGCTAATCCTGGAACATCTTCACTGCTGGCAACCCAAACCCTAGCGTCTACATCCCAGATAGCTTCGACAATTATTGGTTTCATAAGGTAAGAGAGTGTTTGTTATTTCGTATTCTAGTTGATCGCTATTTTAATAATCCTAAGTTTATTCTGTCTCTCTCAACTTTTTGCGACAGAATTCCCATTCTCTACCACACTAGCCAAAAGTCTAATTTACGATCGCATTTTTTAGGACTAGGCTTGTAACCTGCTAAATATAATGTCTGGTTTGTTATGAGTACCAAGGTCAAAGCTCAAGCCCAACAAACAGTAACTACTACTGCCAATACTCAGGTACAAACAGCGTTACCGCGATCGCGTCCTTTCGACAGTGCGGAATCAGATTTAGAATCGGCTAGTTTAAATTCTGCTGATAAATCGGCAGGAACTCCACCACCTCCAGGAGTGCAGCGTCGATCGCCTAGCATAGATTTTCAAAACGTTTCTATTTTTGAGCATGTCCCCGCTACGGTACAGGCAAAGCTAGTTGTGGGTGCGCCCGATGATAAGTATGAACAGGAAGCGGATGCGATGGCAGAGAAAGTCATGGCAATGTCGGATGCCGAACCAGTGCAGCGATCGCTCGAACCAGAAGAAGAGGAAGGAATTAGTCTCAAGCCCTTAGAAGAAATCCAGCGTCAGGAAGACGATGAAGAAATAAATCTCAAGCCTCTTGGGGCAACTATCCAACGGGCAGATTATGAAGATGATGGCATTACTTTAAAATCCTCGGACGAACGAGTCAAGCGGATTAATCGCGATGGGGGAGATGGTTCGTTTACTGCTAGTTCCAATATCGAAAGTAAACTCAGCAGTAATAAGGGCGGTGGTAATTCCATGCCAGACTCCACCCGTAATTTTATGGAGTCGCGCTTTGGCAATGATTTTAGCTCTGTAAAAGTTCATACCGACAATCAGGCGGTACAGATGAACCGCGATTTGAACGCTAAAGCCTTTACCCACGGCAACGATATTTACTTTAATTCGGGACAGTATAATCCCGATAGTAGTTCGGGAAAGAGCCTTCTAGCTCACGAACTTACCCACACGATCCAGCAGACGGGACATACGGCACTCAAGCGCATCGATACTCAATTAGAAAAGCCTAATAAGCTGGCATCAACTAAGGAAAAAGCTAAAGTACAAACCCAATCTTTAGCTAAAAGCATCCAACGCGCAGATTATGAAGACGAGGGAATTACTTTAAAAGCGATCGCTTCTACTGTCAATTCGATCCAACGGGATGCAGCAGAAGACATTGCCGAAGATAAGGCGGAAGCGGAAACAGAAATGCAGTCAGCTCTCGATGAGGTGGAGGGAGATACTAGTCAGGCAGAAGAAGCTAAAGCAACGGCAGAAGGACAAGCCGATAAATTAGAAACAGTGGCAGAGAATGCCGAGGATGAGGAAGCAGCAGAAGAGGCAGCAGGGGAAGTAGAGGCAGAATCCACAAGCGTCACCGAAACCCAACAGGAAAAAACAGCAGCCACCGAAACCGAAGTTGTAGCCACCGAGATCGAAGAAGCAGAACAAGAACAAGAGGAAGCCGAACAAGAACAGCAAAAAGCCATAGATGCCGTGGAAGAAACTATGGGCGAAGAGGGCGAAGGAGAAGAGGGCGAAGGAGAGGGAGAAAATTCGGGGGAAGATGACGGCGCGATCGCTCCTACCGACGACGGCACAGCTTCAAAAGATTCTAAAGCAATTGCCCCTCCACAGCCAGATCCTAGTAAACCACCCAAATCCCCGAAAGAAGATCCTGCTTTCCAAGCCGTTACCCAACAAGCCGAGGCAGTAGGAGAAACCTACAGTTCCCATAAATCCGCTGAGGAAAAAGCCAACGAAGCACAGGAAGCTGCCGAAGATCCCAACCAGCAGATGCGTCGCGCCCAGGCATCTCAAACCAACGAGGCGGGAGAAAAAGAACCAGGAATCTTCGATCGCGAGGCGTTTATTAGTTCTTTGATGAATGCCTTGGGTGTCGAAAAACCCACCACTCAAGAAGATGTTGCTAGTGGTAAAGGGGCAGCTAATGCTGCTAGCGCGATCAAAGGAGAAGTAGACAAGAGTAAATCAGATGCGGGGGGAGGTTTACAAGAGTCTGCCACTAGAAATCCCGAACCAGGAGTAGAAGAGCCAAAAACCGTTATTCCCGTTACCGAAGCTACAGCAGAAACGGGAGAACCGATTGAGAGTCAGGCGATCGACCTTGAATCGGGTGCAGCAGCCCCCAAACCCGCCTCGGAAGAAGAGATTGAAGGCGAGGCAGCCGAAACTGTAGAAGCCCTAGATAATCTCGTTCCTGAAAAGTTACAAACCAAATTAATCGTTGGCGCACCTGGGGATAAATACGAACGGGAAGCCGATGCCATGGCGGAAAAAGTCATGGCGATGCCCGATAGTAAAGTTGGAGGTTCGGAAAACGTAGCTCGTAGGGTGGGCAATGAAGGCAATCTCGATTCCCAACAAGATTCAAATATTGCCCACCAACAAATAAACCCCAAATCAATTTCAGCCGATCCCCTACAGCGTAAGTGCGATCGCGAAGCTAGTCGAAGACATCGCCTTACCCCGATAGGTAAACAGGTACAGTTATTCCCAGGATTATCAATTCAAAGATTAGTCGATGCCCCTACCCAAGAAGGCAATGAGGTGCAGATCGACCAGCACCGTATGGCAAAGTACCAGGGTGAGGCGGGGGTGGACGCTAGCGGGGCGATAAATAAAGCTAAAAAACACAATCAATCTGCACCCCAAAAGTTTCGCCAACAGGAAGATGTTAGCCGAAACGAAACGATTCAGGAACAGGCGCAGCAGCGAGACACCAACACCCAACAGATGTATGAGACTCGTCTGGCGGAGCATCAAAACGTCCAGGCGACACAGGCTGAATCGAAAACTCAGGATGAAATCGCCAGGGCAGAAGTCAGCCAGCATATTCAAGGTATTTACGACGAAACCCAGATAAACGTCAGCGGTATCCTCAACCGCATGGATAAAAGGGTAAATAAAGAGTTTGCCATAAGTAATCGTAGGGCAAACAACATTTTTGAAAAAAGACAGCGGGAATTATTTGCAGACTGGAAACAAAAATACTACGGGGAGAGAAATCCCTTGTGGCTGCCACATATGTCTGTCAAAACGGGTTGGGCTTATGTACGGGTGAAATTTTCTCTCAAAAAGTATTTTAATACTCCCCTCTGGTTGGTCAATAAGGTATTTACGGGACTGCCTGGTGAGGTAAACAATATTTATGAAATTGCCAAACAGGACTTTATTGAGGCACAGAAACAGGGAATCTACCGCATTGCCGACATCGTGGAAGAGGAGATGGCAAATGCAAAGGCAGAAGTGAATCGGGGGAAAGAAAGGGTTGCAACCTATGTCAATACTTTACCCGACAACCTCAAGGCAGTGGGAGCAGAAGCTGCTGTTAAGGTACAGTCGCAGTTCGATAGTCTGGAACAGAGCGTTAAGGACAAGCAAAACGAGCTAGTCGATAGTTTAACCGCGAAATACGAAGCCAGTCTATCGGAGATTAACAAGAGAATTGACGAGTTAAAAGCAGCCAATGCTAGTTTGATTTCTCAGGTAGCCGATGCGATCGGCGATCTGGCGAAGTGGATTCTTAAAGAAGTCTTCAGCGTCTTAAAACCAGTGATTCAGAAGATACCAGGAATTTGCAGCAAGGCGGATTAATTTATCGATGCCTTCGTAGACGATCCTGGCGGGTTTATGAACAACCTGTTTAAAGGAATCGGACAGGGGTTTGAAAATTTTGGTAAAAATATTTTTACTCACCTCAAGACTGCCTTCTTTACCTGGCTGCTGGGGGCGGGGATGGATATTAAGCTCCCCAAAAGCTTCAATCTCAAGGGCATTTTAGATATCGTCCTCCAGGTTCTCGGTTTAACTAAAGACTATATCTTCCAGCTTGCAGGAGATTTCTTACCCTCCTGGGCAGCTACATTACTAGAATTAGCGGTGGAAAAAGGATCATCTGCCTTTGCCGATATTGAAGAAACCCTGACGGAGATGGGCGTACCTGGCTTGGTGATTAGCTTCTTCAAGGCGTTGATTTCTGTTCCCGCTCAAGGAATTATCGCTTTGTGGGACTTTATCAAAACTGGGTTAGGCGATCTCAAGGATCAGTTTATCGGGATTATCATGAGCGATGTCTTAATCCCCCAAATTATTATTGCAGGTATCCAGTGGGTGCTGGGTTTGATGAATCCCGCATCGGGGATTATCAAGATCGTCAAGGCGGTAGTCGATCTGGTTCAATTTTTTGTTAGCAACATCGATACGATTAAGCAGGTTTTAGCTTCCATCGGTAATGTTTTTCACGCGGTTATTTCTGGCGCAGTCGGTATGATTGCTACGGCGGTGGAACAGTCTTTGGCAGATATTCTGCCCCTGTTACTGGGTTTATTTATCACTATTTTGGGCTTGGGTGCTATTCCCAAAGCAGTCCGCAAAGTAATTAAAACCCTCCGCAAACCGATCAATAAAACTGTCGGTGCGGTATTTAAAAAAGTAGGCAAGCTATTTGACAAGGTTGCAGGTAAGGTTAAAGGTAAGTTGGGCATCGGCAAAAATAAGGAAGATGATGCTAAAGATAGGGCAGAAAATGCTGCCGAAGAGATCGACGAAACTACGAAGAAAGAGCGCGATCCAAGGAAAGTAGAGCCAGAAGTCAAGAAAATAGGCAAGAAATATCAGCTAGAAAAAGTCAAGTTCAAGCAGCCAGGTAAGATGTTTTGGAACAACAAGAAATATAGTGTTGAAGCCAAAACTACCCAAATTAAAACCGAGAAGAAAGATAGCAGCAAGAATACTAAAGTCAGTCGCAAAGCAATAAATGATTCTGCTTCATTACCCACCATTCAACCGCAATTAGAAACAGATATTCAGCGATCGCAAGGACACGGTTCCACTCTACCACAGTCCGTACAAACCTCGATGGAGTCTGGTTTTAACCACGATTTTTCTGGGGTCAAAATTCATCACGACTCCCAAAGCGATCGCCTGAGTCGTTCTTTGGATGCCCAAGCCTTTACCGTAGGACAGGATGTTTATTTCCGTCGCGGTAACTATAACCCCCAGTCGCAGTCGGGTAAGAAGTTACTGGCACACGAACTCGGTCACGTTGTGCAGCACGATCGCAGCTCAAAAGTAGTACGATGCAAACCCGTTGACTGGAAGAATAAAAAGAAAGCTTTAATCGTTGAAGATGAGGTATCGGGTAATAAGAAAAAAGCCAAGCTGAAAATCAAAGCCAAGTTGATCGATGCCGATGACGTACTCTCGGAAACCAAGAAGAAACTCAAGAAAATCATCAGGCAAAAGAAAGGTAAATACAGGCAGGTTCGATCGCAACTGGCAACAGTAAAAAAAGAGTTTGGTTTGGCTTCGATTAAGGCAGAAAAGTTAAATGAAGACGGCGATAAATACAAGATTATCGCTAGAGCGGACACTTCGGGCAAGGCGCAACGGAAGGCGATTGGTGGCGGAAACATCGAGGCAGCACCAGGCATCACCAAGACAATTCAACGCGCCCAGGGTAGGGGAACGGCGATCGCCCAACCCGCCAGAGAACCAATGGAACGGGCTTTTGGCTACGATTTTAGCCCCGTCAAAATACATCACGACTCCCAAAGCGATCGCCTGAACCGTTCTTTAAACGCCCGCGCCTTTACCGTTGGTGGAGATATCTTTTTCCGTCAGGGAGAATACCAGCCCGAAACCTCTGGGGGCAAACAAGTTCTGGCGCACGAATTAACCCACGTAATTCAACAGTCTGGCGGTAAACCTCAAGTAAGTTGCGATCGGGGTAGTTCAAGTCAGGGCAATCCCCATCATAAAAATTATTTTACCAAAAATGATGACTCGCGATCGAGCCTCAATCCAGGCAAAGGAGAAACAGTACAGCGGGTGATTCATGCTCTGGGTGCTGCCCTAGCAGCCGATGCCGTTAAATCTGGGGCAATTGGCTTTGGTGGTAATAAAAATGACTTTGATATCGACAGCAAAACCAAAAATGGTGAGTTGGTAATTACCGTCAAACCAGAAGAATCTTGGAAGGATAAGCTGTTTGGCAACAAAGAAGAAGAGGAAGAACAAGAAAAAGCAGAAGTTTTATCGGATGAATTGGTAGGCGATATCGTGCGGGTGATTATTGCCCTAGTCAACCAGTCTCCCGAACCAGATGTAGTCGAAACCAAATTAGAAGATGTACGGCGACAGTTTGAATTAAGATTGGTCGATTTAGTGAGTTCTGCTGAAATTGGCAACAACTACGAATATGTCATCAAAGTTAAAGGTAAACCCCTACAAATTCAGCCCAAGGGCATTAAAAAATTTCTTCAGAATGTACAAAACAAAGCCAAAGAAATGGGTACAAAAGCCCTCAAAAAACAGCAAAAGAATGATTTTGCTAAAGAACCAGAACCTGTAACTGAAGAACCAAAAAAAATCGAGCCAACCACTGTAGAAAATAAATCTAAAACTGATGAAATAAAAGCAATCGATGAGTCCCCAACTAAAGATTTTACTCCCGAACCAGCAACTATTAAAGAGTCTAAACCGAAGCAAGAAAAAGACAAAAAAGCTAAAACAAAATCTTCACAACCCCGTATTTTCACTGTAGATATCGCTCATGAAGTTGTCCGAATCGATAAATCTACTGTTGACATCAAAATAAAGGCTAAACCACAATTAACCAAAAAATAGATAAAACACGCAAGCTCTTCAAATAAATGAAAGTGATAGTCAATCACTAACTACTAATCACTAACTACTAACTACTAACTACTAACTACTAACTACTAACTACTAACTACTAACTACTAACTACTAACCAATGACAGCAACTATTACTTCAAATAAACAATATACTTTTTATACAGCCGATAATTCTATAGTCATTAACAATCCCGAACTAGAATTAGAACGGCATGGAATTAAGCTACTCCGTTGTCGCTTAAGTTTTCAACTTAATTACGAAACCTATATTTATGTTGTCCAACATGGTTTATTGAATCTTAAACAAGAAGTAAGAGGGAGTCTAGAACGAGAAGAATTTAATACCGATCTCGACATTTCAATAGAGGCAGAACTCAAGCCTAGTTTGCTACCGCAGTTAGCTAAAATTGGCAGCAGCGAGGCAGCAATCTCGGAATATCTAAACAGCTTTAAATTGAAAGAAGGTCAGTCCTTAGAAGATAGTATTGCCAGTACTGAAAATTGGTATTGCCTGACGATACAACAGGAAGATATTTATTATCGTACCCTCTGGCATCATGCCAATCCCACCACGATCGATCGCGCTGCTAGTTCGACAGGTGAAGCACTACAGGGAATAATTGTTTTTTTACAAGAAGCTATAGAAAGCTATCAAGATTCTCCAGAAATTAGCAACAGCAACCAAAAACTAAACCAAGAATTAATTAAGCTTTTCAACAGGGAAGACGCTATACAAACTCGCCCAGTTTCTGAGGTGATGCTCGACTTTTTTGTTGAAGACAACTGGGACTATTATTGGTGGGAAGAAGGCGAAACTCTACAGTTACAATGCCAGGTAAAAAATGGCAGATTAACCTGTTATGCCAGGGCGATCGACGACAAAGAACAATTCGTTTTTTATGCTCTCTGTCCCTTAACCGCACCAGAAGATAAAAGAAACAAAATCGCTCGGTTTATAACTAGAGTCAATTACGGCATGGCGATCGGTAATTTTGAACTAGATTTTGATGATGGCGAAATTCGTTACAAAACCAGTATAGATGTTGAGGGCGATCGCCTGAGCGTTGCCCTAATCAAACAGGCGGTTTATCTCAATATTCTGACGATGGATCGTTATTTACCCGCAATTGCTGTGTTAATTGAGGGAGAAACTTCTGTCGAGGAAGCGATCGCCCAAATTTAAAAT
>JADEXJ010000260.1 GCA_015207195.1 Pleurocapsales cyanobacterium LEGE 10410 | reverse complement strand
ATTTAAATTGGAATGTTTGAAAATAAAACACAAAATGAATCATTTTGCTTTGCGGAGTCGTATTTACATACAAGCTTTGCAACACGCTATGCTTGAACTGCAATCTCTCAAAACTGCGTAATGTCAGTTATTCAGCATTGTTAATGCCGAAATGCGAGCGCCGATTCTAACTACACTGGGCGAGTTACCGTACCAATTTTGTGGGACAAGGAAACTTCTACGATTGTTAACAATGAATCCCGCGAGATTATTCGGATGTTCGATACTGAATTTAAAGTGATCGCTCAAAACGAAATGGATCTCTATCCCCAAGAATTACGGGACAAAATCGATCGGGTGATCGACGATATTTACAGTCCCATTAATAATGGCGTATATAAAGCAGGAGTCGCCCAATCTCAATCAGCATACGAAGAAGCAGTTAAAGAATTATTTGCTGCTTTAGACTATTGGGAAGATGTGTTAGCCCAACAAGAATATCTTTGTGGTGACAAGCTAACCGAAGCAGACATCTGTATGTTTACCACGCTGTTTCGCTTTGATGCGGTCTATTACGTTCATTTCAAATGCAACCTGCGCCATATCTGGGATTACCCTAATTTATGGAACTACCTCAAACGCATTTATCAATACCCAGGGGTAAAAGATACCTGCAATCTCGAACACATCAAGCTGCATTACTATCAAAGTCACCCGCATATTAATCCTAGTGGTATTGTTCCTCACGGTCCTTTGATTAGTTTTACGTAATTTATCAATGGACAATTATTGAAATTACCTCCGACGGGGTTGTAGCCAGCGAGATAGTCTAATTAATATCTCGCCGATAAATTTAACTATCTTTTGCAGTATGCCTCTTCTTTCTTCTATAGTTATCATAAGATTTGTTTTACTGTCTTAACCAAGCTCATTTACGTTTAGAAACTGAGGATAATTATTTAGTAAATCGGCAGGATCTTGATAGATAGCGATGTATCCAGCCTTAGCCAGTATTTCTCGTTCAAAACCACCACAAAGTACGCCAAATGGTACGCAAACCGATTTTACTAGCTGCGATCGCATCATAGGGACTATCTCCCACGACGATTACTTCTTCTGGATCGATACCTTTTAGTTTATCTAAAGCAGCAGCAAAGATATCTGGTTTGGGTTTTGATTGTTCTACATCATCGGTAGATGTCGCACCGTCAATTAAATCTGCGATATCTAATAACTTTTTGTAGTGTTCGATGGTTTCTTTTCTGGCCGAAGAAGCTAAGACAACTTTGATGTTGTCAGCCTTAATCTTCTCAAATAACTCTCTTACTTTAGGGAAAGGTTTGACTTTTTCTAACAGGTTTTCTTGATAATATTGCTTGCGATATCCCGCAATATCCGACTCTAACTTTTCCGCCTCTGCTTCGGGTAATAGTTCGCCAATGATAAACTCACTCCCTTTACCGATTTGTTCTCGCAGGCGATCGCTAGGAAAGTCGTAACCGTATTTCTGAAAGGCTTTCACCCAGGCTTCAGTATGATAATCGACAGAATCAACCAACGTACCGTCTAAATCAAAAATTATTGCTTTAATCATGATGATTTCACTAACAACTAACAACTAATAACTAACAACTAACTTTGCAGCACAACCACATCTACCAGTGGTGTAACATTGAAGTCTTGCTGGAGAATGTTAGTTTGAATTTGTTCTGTTAGGCGATCGCCTATTTGTTCTGGCGATAAGCCACTTTCAGAAGCAGATTGTACGTAAATAACTCCAAGTAAGGTATTTTGCTCTTTAATGGTGGTACGAGTAAAGCGGACGTTTGCCTCTACTAGCTGCGCCAAATTACTATCATCGACTGTTGATTGAATTACAGCTACCGCTCGTTGGGCGCGACTAGAACGCTGTAAACTGGGCGAACTGCTAAATTGCCACCCTAACAACCCTGTCAGCAGCAAGACAGTTACTCCCAAGGTGACGGGAAAGACCCATTTCTTACCTCGACTGTAACGCGCACCTCGTGCAGAAAGTCCAAAGTAGCGAAAGACTAGGGTTGCTGCTAAGTTAATTCCTGCTAGCTGTAACAGAAGTAGAAATACGCCACTAAGCACCATTGACCAGCGTCCTAATGCCGTTGCCATCCCGACAATTCCCGCAGGGGGTGCCAGAGATGCTGCGACTAAGATTCCTACTGCTGCACCCGATACTAAGCTACTTCGTTCCGACTGTACTAGTTGTAACGCCCCCGCAGCCCCCGCAGCTAAAGGTAATAAGACTGCTACAGAAGAAACTTGACTGTTGCTGACCATGGTACTAGTAGCAACCTGCTGATCGAAAATCAGACTCAGCAAAAAAGTAACGCCGATGGTAACGCCTAAAGCAGCAAAATAGCGCAACAGACTACGCCAGAGAAGAGTTAGATCCCCCCTGGCAGTGGCGATCGCCACATTCATGGCAGGACCTGCAAACGGTGCAATCAACATAGCTGCAACCAACAAAAAAGCACTGTTGGTAAACAGTCCCGTCCAAACCACTATGCCCCCAGCTACGGCAAAGCTAATAAAACCCTGCCAAGAACCAATACTCTGTAAACCCGCCAAAAATATCTCTAAAGGGCTACGTTCGGTAACGTCGGTCAACTGCTGGGGTGCTTCTTCTGGTGGGGGTTCTAATGCCATCACCCCGCGAGGAATCAGATTGATATGTACGTCAGGTATAGACTCTAATTCACTGAGAAAGTTTTCTACTTTGGCATTATCCAAATAAACCGTGACCGCATCTACCCGTCCGCGATCGCTTGTTGCCTCAAACATTAAAAGGTTGACCCCACCGTATTTTTTAGCGGTGTCGAGAACGCTTTTTCCTTTTCCCGATGGAACTTGAATTGTTAGTTGACGCATTTATATGTATGGCGATCGCGTGGCAAGATAGAGATTAATCAAGGGCTTCGCCCTAGCTATTAGCTGCAAAAGGTTTATTCAAGTAATTTTTAGAGCTAAAAGCTTTTTGATAAATCTAGACATTATCTTCCGTAGCTTGGGCAGCACCTAAACCAACTGCATCCTTGATAAAGACTAGCTGTTGACTAAATCCGATTGTTTTAACCGAATCTAACAATTGCTGTGCGTCGGGAGACAACTGATAGTCATCAGGTACTTGCACGGCGTTACCTTGTTCCATCTCGACCGCTAGACGATACCAGAAAAATAGTTTTTGGTTAGAAGAATACTCTTGATAAATTTGAAATTCTTCTCCGTCTTTACCAATAATCAAATCTTTCTGTACCTGAAGCTGTTCTTCAGGAGACATTTGCTTGACCTTTTCGATTAATTCATTCGACTTGTCTAGATTCTCATCGGGACGCTCAGCTTCGGGAGTAATGTTGTCTTTGACGAAATCTTTGTATACATACCAGAGAACTGCTAACTGTTCGTCTGCACCAAGAGAATGTAGGTGATAAACTTTTTGTTCGGCTGCTGTTTGACTAGTCATAAAATACCTCGTTATTTATTACGTCTGATGTGAATTAGAATGACTAAGACAATTGCCTTGAAATAAAGGAATTGAGCTGCTTTAAGTTTCAATACCTAGATTGAAATCAAGTCTTCAAGACTATAAAAAAGCTAATAGCTAATGGCTAATAGCTACGAGCCGATCACCTTTAAACGAAGCTAATTCACATTAAGCGTTTATTGTTTGTTGTTTGTGTGGTTGAATTTTTTAAGCTAAAAGCTAAACTAAGCCGATCGCACTGTCGCTTTTTGAGAGAATAAAGCGATCGCCTTATCGATAAATGCAGGTAGATCGTCAGGATTGCGACTGGTAATTAAGTTGCCGTCTACTACCACTTCTTTATCTACCCAGTTTGCGCCTGCATTAGTAAGGTCGGTTTTAAGAGAAGACCAAGATGTAATTTTGCGTCCTTTTACGGCATCTGCTTCAATTAAAGTCCAAGGACCGTGACAGATAGCTGCCACTGGTTTATCCGCCTCAACAAAGGCTTTGATAAATTTTACGGCTGTGGCATTAGTCCTAAGCTGGTCGGGATTAGCCGTACCGCCAGGAAGCAATAGCGCGTCATAATCGTCGGGATTGGCTTTATCTAGAGGCAGATCGACTTGAAAATAGTCGGCTTTATCGTAATGATTCCAACCCTGTACTTCTTCCCCGACAGGAGAAATAATATAGGTACTTGCTCCCGCATCGTTAAAAGCTTGACGAGGTTTAGTCATTTCTACTTGTTCAAAGCCATTAGTGACTAAAATGGCTATATTTATTCCTTGTAATTCTTGTGACATAATTCTTGTTACTATTTGGTGTTTGCTGGATCTGTTTGATAAATCTAATTAGTTAGCTGAAAAATCGGCAGCATCATTAAACATCTGCCCCGTTTTTTCCAAAAGCTTGTTATCTGGATTAGAGCGATCAATCGCTGGCTGCTTGACCGCAGGAATTTGCGCGGGGTCTTTTAGGGCTTTCTGGGTTTGAGGACTGACAACATCATCGATGTTATTTAACGATTCTGCTGGAGAGTCAGAATAGAGCAAACCCTCTACTTCGTTATCATCCGTAGGATAAGCAGTTTCGCTTTGATTGGCAGCAGCTAACAAATTAGCTGTTGGTAAGCTGGCATTGTCCTTATCTAACATCGGATTGTTAGCAGGAGATCTGTATTGCGTCATCCCGTCTCCACCAGCTTTGTGGGGATTGTTTTGTCCGCCTAATTGAACGGGAGGAACTTCAGGACGCGCACCCACCTCATTCCCGTTATTACAGGCTGTGGTAATAAACAAAAAGCTTGCCATTAAAATTGCCATAGCAATTGATTTGATGCGTAATTTTGAAAGAATATTCATCTATGCCGTTGGTATCTAAATTTCTGTAATGAGACAAATTTCTAGCGGGTTTCATTTTGATAAGATGTATTTAGCAGTCCCGATTTCTCTTCGCTATCGATCGCCAGTCGGGTATACCTTATCAATTTGCTCCAGGCTAGATAGTAAAATGCATTTTTTTACCAATGCATAGTATTTCGTCTCTCTACATCTACAATCTATCGAGATTATGCCAACATAGCTTCCGACTAAAGTTACATTATCAATCTGATTTTTGAGGCGGTTGGTTTTGTAAAGAAGATAATGCCTATTTCTATCAAACGAATGATGAACTTATTTAATTTTTGAATGAAGCTGATAACTCAGATATTTTAATAGTTCAGCTAAAAGGTAACGTTAATGCAAGATTTTAAAGGGAAAAGATTAGTGAGCATTGGCTTGAGTGCATTTGCTCTATTTGTTGGTTCGGTCGGTTTAACTGGCTGTGAGGTAGAAACAGAAGGAGAAGCGGAGGAACTAGGAGAAGATATAGATGAAGGGGCAGAGGATTTGAGAGAAGACGTAGAAGGAGGCGTAGAAGATCTAGAAGAAGAGGTAGAAAATTAAACGTTATCGATTCGAGCGAGCGAGCGCTAGCTTTTCAATGAAATTAGTTGGGAATACCTCAAAAGCTAATAGCTAATAGCTAAAAGCTAAAAGCTAAAAGCTAAAAGCTATTAGCTAAAAAGGATTTGACAAACAACGAAGACCCTTAACTTGTCACGAATGACCATTGGTCGCTGAGTTTTTTTGGCGTGATCTCGATTAAGCCTTTTGGTTTTACTCATGGAGAAATTCAATCCTTGAACTGCCTATT
>JADEXJ010000259.1 GCA_015207195.1 Pleurocapsales cyanobacterium LEGE 10410 | reverse complement strand
CAGTTCATTAGGAGGATTAACACCCGATGAATACATTGAATCTCACCTGCAAAACAGGCCCGATTCTCTACTTCTGACTGGCTGAATTACAGGGAGGGGGTCATCTTCTATAAGTATTCGAGTTCTTGTTTTTCCCGTTTTCAATGTGTTGCTTAGGATAATTTACAGTGGGTTTTCCTTTGTCCGACCAAAATTTTGCACCGATAACATATGATCCATCTTTAGAATATCTTCTAAAATTCCATGTTGGGACTACATCAGTTTCAATTCTATTGGTATTGGCTTTTACAGTTATGCACTTATCGTTTCTAACAACTTCTTTTCTACTGAATTTATTAACCAATGAAGATTCAACATCATTTTTGAACTCTGAGAATGAGTATCCACTTGACCCGATGTGAGCAATATTTACATCTTCTTCTGTAACATCAGGAGGTAAGCTGAAATAGTAGCCACCCGTGTATCTAACATTTATATCAATATCACTATTTAATCGGACATTCGTATCGTTTGCGTACGAGCCTTGACCGAAGGTTTCAATTGATTTCTTTTTTAATTTTTCGTCAGAGTTAATGGCATCACGGACCATCCTTTCAGAATTCTCAAGTTTAGTCTGTTCTGAATCACTTGGAGGTTTTGTCCAACCTGTTAACTGGCTCTCTGTGTATTTTGCCATTTCTCGGTTCTTTTTTAAATGTTGCCTAACGGTTTGGGTATGGGTAGTGGCGGGTTTTGAAAACATTTTTGTCTTCCTTAAATAATGGATTTTGATTACTAAAATGCTTCTGGTTTGATGTCAGCCGCCATTACCTATACCTTGTGTTGTGCGTTCGTTGTTCTTAATTCATATTTGCTATTCTTTCAATAGTAGCAAAGAGTTTTTGTTGCAACTCGTCTTTATATTCAGTCTCTAATGAGAGTTTGTTTGTTACTTTCTGACACAAGTCCCATTTCTTGTATTCGATACCATTTTTTGATACCACATCATCTTTAATTTCCAGCTCATTCCCTTGACCATATATCGTATCTATCACTTCTTGTGGATACTGAAATTCAATCCCGTTCTCCTCCCATACCAAAATATTTTCTTCTGGAATTCCTGCCTTAATGAGAGTTTGTTTAACAGACGTGTCATGTACTTTGTCAAGAACAGCTATGATTCGGGAGCGATATGGGCTTTTTTGGAGGTCTGTAAATAAACTTCCAGCAATATTTACAATCTCTTTCATGCGATTATCAGAGTTCGCATTGATGATGCTGAATTGAAGGTCAGGATACTTTAATTCCAATATTTTAGAAATGAAATGGTGGTCACATTTGCCTTCTGTCAAAATGATTGAGGAAGGTAGGTACAAGGACTCCAAACGATTGCCAAGCAAGAAGAAATGGATATTGTTAAAATCTGAAATGGTTTCAGTTTGTTTAATATCAATAACGTCCCCTTCCTTTACCAAGGAGTAATTATTTGATAGGGTCAATCTGTCAAGGAAAATTGTTGAATGAGTTGCTAAAATCAGTCGCTTTATGTGGGGAAAATACTTTCTCCTTACTTCTCGGTTAAATAAGAAATCAGCCAAGATTCCTTGGGCTTCTGGACTAATTCCCAGTTCAGGTTCATCGATTAGGTATGTGTCGTAGTCATCATCGATTAGGCATGTAACCAACGTGGTAATTAACCTAAGTCCGCTACTTGTATATGAAATATTGTGTCCATCACAACTCACATACTTCTGAGACATAGTGTTCTCTGGTATTGTATATTCAATTTTTATTTCAGCTCCAAGTAAGTCTTTGACGATTTGAAACAATTGAGTTCTTTGATTGTCACTTAATTGTGCTATCGCCTGCTGAAGATGGATAGGTGAGTTGTCAAAATTTTGGTTTTGTCTTTGCCATTGTTGAATAAACTGCTGGAAACGTTCGTCCTTTTTATTCCTTTGAGGTGAATAAAGGCCAAGAGTATTGAAATTGTTGTATCTGGCAGGTCCTATATAAGAGGATTCTTTGCCTATACTTTGTGTCAAAGTCTTAAGAAGAAAAGATTTCCCACAATTGTTACGTCCAACCAAAACGGCATAATCAGATTCTTTAATTTTCTCTATCATCTGAACTGCTCTTTCCGAAAAAGTAGTTTCAGGTTTTTGTTCGTAACTATAATCTCTCATTTAGTCCTTTTTTAATGACGCATAACATCGGCATATCACCAATGCTGTTCATGTTATCCTTGCTTCGTACACAAGTTTTATTCATGTTACTCTTTAAATAACGAGAGCAATATGAATAAATCGAAATTATTATCAAAGTACGAACAACAGCTTACGCTTAAGAATTATAGTGAAAACACCTTGCGTGCCTATCTGAATGGATTGAATATTTATTTAGAATATGTCAGCACCAATCAAATTCAAAAAGTTACTTCTGAAGTGTTGGGATCTTTTTTCCATCATTGTAAAAAAGATCTTGGTTACAGCTATTCTATGATGAAGCTGACAATGGACGTACAGCTCGACTCTTCGTAGATTTAATTGCGGCAAAGTTTGATTTCGAAAAATTCAGCTTCGGAAAGTTTACATAGAAGAAGATGTCGGAATACATAAAAGCTGTGCAATCGGCAGCAGAGAAGAATTACCAGCCGATGATCGAGCTTTTCAGGATGTTGGAGAAGTAACCTTTTGCTGAAATTCCTGAACTACTTCTCGGCGGATTTGCTCAGCTTTCTTTTTGGATATATTAATCCCTTCAATACGAAAAGATGCCCGCTGTGATTTCATAGCTCCACGGGAAATAGACTCGATTTTTTTCTTTGAATTCATGTCTATTATATACCAAAAAGTGAATAAAAGTTCTTAATTGGCAAGCATTATAACGGCCTGGCAAATGAGCGGCGGGGCGAGAAAATTAAAATCATGCAACCAACGTGAACCCCTCTGCATGATGCCCTTGTTAATGGCCGATCTGATTATTGGTTGGATTCGATGATCTGTTCAACTTTCGTTTTGAGATCCAAAATATCTTCAGTTGCCACAACCCAAACCATCTCAAGTGTGATGCCAAAATATTCATGTATGATAATATCTCTCATGCCGGCAATCTGACGCCAAGGGATATCTGGATGATCTTCTCTAATTTCATCAGGCAGGTGTTTTACAGCTTCACCAATAATTTCAAGCCTTCGAAGTACCGCATCCTGTTTCTCTACATTTTTATAAAACTCATCTTCTGAAACTCCCTCAAGAAAACGCTGAATATGGCTAATACTTTCTAAAATGTCCTGAAGGTAGACGTCAGGTTTTCTTTTGCTCATA
This sequence comes from Pleurocapsales cyanobacterium LEGE 10410, assembly GCA_015207195.1. Taxonomy (GTDB): domain Bacteria; phylum Cyanobacteriota; class Cyanobacteriia; order Cyanobacteriales; family Xenococcaceae; genus Waterburya. The sequence continues at coordinate 2,386 of JADEXJ010000259.1, read as the reverse complement.
GCACAGGTTTTTCATCCTGCAGGATTTCATCTTTCAAAGCAGGCTTGATGGCGTCATACTCAACAAGGTCAACCTTCATTCCCAATGTGTCTTCCAGCTCCTGCTGAATTCCAATAAACTCCAACAAGCTGATTTTCTTGTCAATTTTGACAAGTAGGTCAAGGTCGTTAACGACAGATTCACCTCGTGCTGATGATCCGAAAATCCCAGCTTTCTTGATGCCGTATTTTTTCAGAATGGGTTTGATCAGCGATTTTATGTTTTCGAGGTTATTCATAATGTCGGGTTTTGGGTCTACCTCCAATATAACAAAAGAAAAAGGAATTTAGGTTTCAGAATTATACAGGTGTAAAGTGCCATAACGGTTTGGCAATTCTGTTGCGGGGCTACCAATTCAAAAGTCGAGCAACCAACCTGAACCCGGCAACATGAATTGCTGGTTATGCTTTTTTATTTATTGGATATACTAAGAGATTCTCTCACAAGTAAAAATTGTCTCATATATTGCAAGGATAAAATTGTACCAACAATCACTATTACTAAGACCATATTTAATGATATATATCCCAATGCAAATATGAATCCAGTAAGTCCGCCATAAATAACCTCTGGATTTTTTTTATGAAAGGGCTGTTCATCTTGGACATTTTTACATTCAAACTCTTTGATAAGCTCTCCGTTTTTAAATAGAGTACATGTCCATGAATATTTAAAGATGCTATTTATTACGAACTTTAAAACGTATTCATTACCATCAAATTGAAAATGGTGTTCGGTCTTTCTTCTAAAATTTCTCTTCTTCGAAACAACTTGATCGTTCATCAAGACTTTTTCACTACCGGTAAATACGGATCCCTCAAAATTTATAGTGTTAAAATCATCATGTAAGGTAACTTTCAAACCTTTAATAAGTGAGAAATTTATCTGCTTATTCTTATGAATTGAATGATAATTATTGTCTGTTTGAGCCTCTGTTTACATATGTTCAAACCATTTTTTGCACTTTGTTAAAATTTCGAAACATAAAGATTAACAGTAAAACTATGATCAATTTGCTATTCCATTGACTGCTTTCCAGGTTAAAAGTAGCTGAACTTATAATTCAGAGCACCTGTTGATTCGAAATATCTTCAGCTTTTTTTATCCCTTTATAAATAAATAGAAATGGAATAGCTATACCTATTATTATCAAAAGAGTAAAATGAGATTCAAAGATTGTTGAACCCTTTATACTCATGATACTGAATGCACTGACGATCATTCCAAACAAGAAAAAACCAAAAAGAATATAACAGATGGATTCAAAACCAAAGATTAAATAGCCAATCTTCAATGAAAAAGATTTTATTTTCATAGTGAATAAACTTTTTTATTAGTTGAAGCATTACATATATTTATCCGCCACCAACACATCTTGACCGTATTGTCATCTGCAAACATCCGGGCTTTCTTTTATCGATGCGCACTTTCTGGCAAAGGCATTAATGTATACGTCAAAGAGTTAGATATCAATGATGTACCTGTTACGTACTGTATAGAAACAGTATAGCGGATACGCGTCTGCCGCACAAATGAATTTGAGACGGGCAGTGAAACGGTTCTATCCGTGCGGTGTGCCGGTTCGGCGTTGCCCATGGGAGGGAAGGCAAAATGAAGATGCTGCCTCCGTGCGGCACACGATTTCTATTCTGCTGTGGACAGGAGGGAGGATAAAACGCTACTCCAGAATCACGGTTTTACCTGAGGGATACCGTACCTCATATCCTACTCTCAATGTCCTCGATTCGCCCTGCGCAATCTGCAGCTGCCACGTTACGATGCCTGTTTCGACATTCAGCTCTCCGCCGCTCAGGCCGGCCGTACTCACCTCTATCTCCTCCCGTGTGCTCACGGGGATCTGATCCCGAACTTCAATCTGTGCCGTACTCCCTTTGGTATTGCAAACAGTAATCTCATGAACCACGGTTTGGGTGACCCGGTTTCTGAAAAAGGACCGTTCGCTCTGGTCGCTTACCTTGGTACGGGTAACGATGATCCCGTTGTCTCGGCCGAATGAGACATCCAGCGTGTCAGAGACAATCCCGGGATTCAAATAGGTTTGGCCCACATAGGCACCTTCAAGATGGAGCTTCGCCTGCCCGGGCAGCAGGAAAATGTCATCCCAGCCCGGAATACCCGCTTTCAGTATGGCACCGTCCGCCCGCTTGGGGATGGCCAGATAGGTGAAGTGGGAGGGTACGGGATACTCTTCCAGCAGAATCCGGTCTCTCTCACCCGCCGGCGGGATGGTCTGCTTGTCACGCAGCGTAAATTGTCGCGAGGTCATGGTTTCAGTTCGTTCGGATAGCGACAGGGGGGCGTTTATATCCACATCATCCGCTCTTGC
>JADEXJ010000003.1 GCA_015207195.1 Pleurocapsales cyanobacterium LEGE 10410 | reverse complement strand
AATATCGATTCAACTAGAATCGATCACCCAACCAACTTCATAATTGCTCAAGCATTCAAACAGCTAAATTTTAATAATTACTATTATCAAAAATTATCAGAAGCAGATTACTTTTACCGTAAAGGTGAACTAAGTAAAGCGAGAGAAATTCAACAGCTAGTAAAGCCAGGATTTGCTCCTACGGCGAATCTTCCTACCGCCTACGATGATTTAGCCAAACTAAACGTTAGAGGTCAGCAATATTGGCAAACTGCTAATAACGCAATTGAAGCCGATCCTCAAGAATCAAAAGAAATTACCAGCCAAATTTTTGAGCCATTACAAAGCCTAGTCAAAGAATATCCTGGATTTATTCCTGGTCATATCTTACTAGCCGATACTCACGATCTTTATGGGGAAGAAAAACCAGCTCTCGCAACTATTGAACGAGCTTCGGAAATGTATCCAGCCAGGGAAGATATCTTAGATACCAAGATCGATTTATTATTGCTTTATGGCAAACCTTTAGAAGCCTCGATCGCAGCGCGAGAATTTGCCTATAACAATCCCGATAATTCTAAAAGCAAAGCCTACGAACAGGCAGCAGACCAATATTTTGACCAATACAAAAAAAAGCTTAACTCTAAAATCACCACTTCGGGCGTACTCGGTACTATCGGTCAGATTGCTACGGGAAACGAACTGGATGCGATCCAAATCGGTCAGATGCTACTAGCGGGAGAAAAAGCAGCAGGACAGTCTTTCTCTCAAAGTATTAAGGCGCAATCGAAGTTAGTAACTAACGATAAGCAGCTAAAATATCTCAACGATATCGGACAGAGATTGGCTAGATTGATGGGCAGAGATGAGTTTGAATATGAATTCAATATTATCGAAGATCCTACGCCCAATGCTTTTGCTTTACCAGGTGGCAAGATCTTCTTCCATACGGGAATGCTGGAGTTAATGGATTCAGAAGCGGAATTAGCAGGCGTACTCGCTCACGAAATTGCCCACTCTGTTTTGTCTCACAGCTACAAACAGATAGGAGAATCTGCCTTGACTAGTACTGCTTCAAATGTAATTTCAAGTGTGCTTGGCAGAGGTGCAGGAGCAGTTTCTAATGTAGGCGGGTTGCTGCTGACTCAAAAATTTAGCCGTGACAAAGAAAAGCAGTCTGATATTTTGGGTTTAAGAGTACTAGATGCTGCGGGATATTCGGCAGATGGCTTATATAACGTGATGGCAAAATTGAAAAAGGTATCGGGTGGCGGTGGTCCAACTCTCTTGTCCAGTCACCCTGCCTCAGAAGAAAGAATGCGTTACCTGGAAGAATTAATTCAAACCAACGGTTACAATCGTTATGGCTATGAAGGAGTTGAAGCCTATCGCACTGTGTTTCCTAGATAGCTTTGCTTGAAACAAACCTGTAATCTCTATAGGGGTGATTCACCAATCACCCTGATCTAGATTTAGATAGATTCGGTCTGACGGATTAAATATTGTTGACGATTAAATTCTTTTTGCTCTTCAGTTAACACATTGTAGTTGTCAATCGGCGGACGCATATCCCACTGAGTTTCAGCAAACATCAGTAAATTAGCGGTCATCACTAAGCCTGTAGCCAAAAACTGCCAGCCGATACAGTAAGGCAAGATGAGGATTCCTAAAATATGAAACAATCCTGACATAATAAAGGCACGCGATCGCAATCCCCACCCAGTACAGATATAGCCCACCGCGCTCAATCCCAGCCACAAATGACACAGGTGCATTAAAACTGTTCCCCATCCCCAGAGAATACCTAAGTCGGTGAGAGCTACACCACCGAGCATTAAAACTATCCAGCTATACAGTACCCAGCGCAATCGCTCTACCTTCACCCAAAAGTGAGTCAACAATGTCATTCCTACAGTACCAAGAACCGTCAAAACAGACCAGAAAGTAGCTTGAGTAACCCAGTCGATTGGAGAAAACTGGGCGGTGAAAAAGATAACTGCCGTAATTAGACCCCATACCACGAAAACCTGGTCAATTCTGGTATATATGTTGTTGAATAAGGTTTTGTTTTTAATTTGCAGCTTGAGGCTTAAAAGTCCTTGTCGGTCTTGAAAATCCAAAGCGTGTTGCTTGCGACGGATAATAGGATCGGCTGAATTGGGGAAGATCATATTATATGGCTGTAAAGAAATGTGATGTATAACTTTAGTCTGATTTACTTTTCTTTACAATTATACATATATCTTTGGTCATAGAGTTCATAAAAATTAGCTATTTTGTTACGGTTAACCTGAAACGCGGTTGGGAGTTAACCGACATACAGAGAAGTGAAGAATTGAAAACAGCAATTGAGCGATCGCCCGAAAGAAGAATTGAACTTGACATTCAAGGCAATCGCTTTAGGGCTTCCTCGTTCAAAATATACTTTTAAGCCAAAAATTCTAACGAGGTTCAAAACCTTCCTACTTACTACTTACTACTTCCTACTTCACACAACTTTTGAGCGTTTTATGTAAACAGGATTTCGTAATTAGATACCGATCTGGTTTGCCGTCCAAATCGTCCAGCCATCGATCAGCCACAAAAACATCGTAAAGACAAACAAAATCAAATACATCCAGGGTTGAGCTAAGGGGCGAATATCGGTAGTGTTAATCCCCGTTCTCTCTGTAACCAAATTAACCATTTTATTAAACCCAGCCACTCGCATCGGCAGCAGATAGGCTTTGTCAGCTTGAGCAGAGGTAAAATAGTAGACCATTCCTCCTTGTCCCGTGGTGCGCATTTTGAGGTTGTCAATTTCTTGCCAAGATAAAGACCAGCCCTGACGGAAAAAACTAGGAACCCAGTTAGGGTAAGCAACCTGTATTTTGTCATCGTCTAAAATAACTCGTTCAGTTAAGGCTGCATACACGGCGATCGCTCCGATCACTATGCCAATCCATAACAGCCAAGGTGGTATTGGTGCGTCGGTAAAGTCTGCTAAAAAAGGTAATGGAACTGTTAAACCAATATAAAGACACAATAGGGTAATGCGGATGATAGGCGAAATTTTAAAAATGCTCATCTTTAAAAGTAGGAAGTAAAAAGTAAGAAGTAAGAGATAATAGCTTAATTACCCATCGCTCACAGTTTCTTGTTGACCCCAGAAGCCATCATATTTGATTACTTCAATATCTCCCAAAACTTCTGTTTGACAAGCCAGACGGCGATTCTGTGCCAGAGAATGGGGCGGGAGAGAACGTCGAGTCCGATCTTTCCAGTTAGGTGCAGAAACTTGTCCAATTATTTCTACCGCGCAAGTACCACAACTACCAATCCCCCTACAGTTGATAATTCTTGATTTACCGTTATGGAGATTGATTTTGTGCTTCAATAAAACTCTGCGTAAGTTAGCACCATAGTTACAGCTAAAAGTTTTTCCTTGTACAGTTACTGTAGGCATAGTAGAACCTCATACTCTGAGTAAAAAATATTGCTCTGCAAGTAACTTAACATTTGTTAACTTCGATTAGAATAAAAGTTAGCTTCATGAATCGAAAATCAAAAATTTGGCTTTACGACACTACACTAAGAGATGGCTCTCAGGGTGAGGGGATTTCTTTATCTCTAAGCGATAAGCTAAAAATTGCCCGTCAGCTTGATCGCCTGGGTGTTCCCTTTATTGAAGGAGGATGGCCAGGAGCAAACCCCAAAGATGTACAATTTTTCTGGAAATTGCAAGAAGAACCGCTGCAAAACTCTGAAGTGGTTGCTTTTTGTTCGACTCGTCGCCCGAACTCAACCCCAGTTGAGGACAAGATGCTCCAGGCAATTTTAGCTGCGGGTACTCATTGGGTAACAATCTTTGGCAAGAGTTGGGATCTCCACGTTAGAGAAACCCTAAAAACTAGTTTGACAGAAAACTTAGCCATGATTCGCGATACGATCGAGTATTTGCGTAGTCAAGGCAGAAAAGTAATTTATGATGCCGAACACTGGTTTGATGGCTATAAGCGCAATTCTGAATATGCTCTGGAGACTTTAAAAACCGCCCTGTCAGCAGGAGCAGAATGGTTAGTTTTGTGTGACACTAACGGTGGCACCTTACCCCACGAAGTCAGTCAGATCGTCGCTGAGGTAATTACCGCCATCCCAGAATTAAATAATGGACGCTTGGGGATCCACACCCACAACGATTCGGGAACGGCAGTAGCCAATGCGATCGCTGGAGTAATGTCGGGGGTAACTATGGTTCAGGGGACGATTAATGGCTATGGAGAAAGATGTGGCAATGCCAATCTTTGTACCCTGATTCCCAATTTACAGCTAAAGTTGGGCTATTCTTGTTTGGATGACAGGCAGCTAGCTCAGTTAAGCCCGACTAGTCGTCTGATTAGTGAAATAGTCAATCTTGCTCCCAATGACCACGCCCCCTTTGTTGGACGTTCCGCATTTGCTCATAAAGCAGGAGTTCATGTTTCAGCAGTTGAAAAAAATCCCTTAACCTACGAACACATTCAACCCGAATTAATTGGCAATCAAAGGCGAATTGTAATTTCCGATCAGTCGGGCTTGAGCAATGTTTTACATTATGCAGCCAAGTTTGGTATTAACTTAAGTAAACAAGATGTGACCTGTCGCGAAATCCTCGAACAGTTGAAAACACTGGAAAACGAAGGATATCAGTTTGAAGCAGCAGAAGCCAGTTTTGAATTATTGATGCGCTCAATCCTCGAACCTGGAGAACAACTGTTTCAGCTCAAAGGGTTTCAGGTTCACTGTAATATTCAGCAAGAGCTAGATAATCCAGACAGCAGGGCTTTGGCAACCATTAAAGTAGAAGTAAAAGGTAAAAATTTGTTGGAGGTAGCCGAAGGCAATGGTCCTGTAGCAGCCTTGGATCGAGCCTTACGTAAAGCATTAGTTAAATTTTATCCGCAAATTGCCGATTTTCATTTGGCAGACTACAAAGTCCGTATTTTGGATGGTAGTGCGGGAACGGCAGCAAAAACCCGTGTTTTAGTAGAATCAAGTAATGGTGTAGAGCGTTGGACTACCGTAGGTGTATCGACCAATATTTTAGATGCTTCCTATCAAGCGGTAGTTGAAGGCATGGAATATGGTTTATTGTTGCAAGCTCCTCACAAAAATAAAATAAGCATCGTTAATCAAAGAACGTAATTATCAAAGTATCTATGACCACTCTCCCTCCCACAACCAAAAATAGACTACAGCAAATTCCCTTGGCGAACGCTGTTTGGGAAGGCGATCGCCGTCCATTAGGAAATATGGCATCTCATTTGAGTGAGGTAAAAGATGCTGATGGAGAATGTATTATTTGGGTAGATGGTTCAGAAGGTGCGGTTAGAGCCATGGACGTAGTGCCTGAAGATATGGGAATTGAAGCGGTGGTACGGACTCTTCTGCGAGCCATTGAGTCTCCCCATCACCCAGGACAACCCCATCGCCCGCAAAAGATTGTGGTACGTAATCGTGAAATTCAATTTTTCCTGCGGGGAGTGCTACAAGATTTAGATATTAACGTAGAATATTCGCCACAACTTCCTTTAATCGATCGCCTCTTTGAAGGCTTTTCCGCCATTGAGCCAGCCCAGCCTGCCCTTCCTGATATTTACGATCGGGCAATCAAAAACGTTGCCCATAAGATTTGGGAAAATGCACCCTGGGAATTATTAGCCGATAGCGATATTCTGCGGGTCGAGTTAAAAGGCTGCGAACTAGAGCAGGTGTATGTATGTACTATGGGAATGATGTCAGCCGAATATGGGGTGTTGCTCTATCGCTCGTTGGATTCTCTCAAACAATTTAGGGCTGCTGCTTTAGGAGAACATAAATCGACGGCAGAACTAGAACAAGCTTTCTTGGCACAGGATTGCTGGTTTCTCAACTACGAAGAGCCAGAAGAAGATGATTTCGACGTAGCCGAAAACGAACCTTTTTTTGGTAGTTTGCATCCTTTTGAAGGAATGCGCTATTCCTTAGACGAAGCAGAGGCTAAAATCGTTTACGCCGTATTAGAGTCTTTACTCCGTTTTTGTAGTCGCCATCGGTCTGCTTTGGCTGAAGAACCAATTGAGAGCATTTCTCAATCCTATCGGATTACTCTTCCTGGAAAAAAAACAGCTCAGAAGACCATATCTACCAAGGTTTCTACTTTGCCAGAACTCGCCCAGGAGCTGCTAAACATGGGCATGGGCGATCGCTCTGACTCGATGATGCCAGAAGTTGATATTCCAATTCAAGAAGATCTTATTCCTGATGGTTCTTTGGTTAGCTTGGCAAGCGTTTCTAAAGAACTAATCGAACAGCTAAAGCATCAGCCAAAAACTTATTGCCAGGCTTCAAAAGTTACGCCCAAGGGAGAATTACCCACAATTTTTATTCAGACTACTCGCCCCAAAGCCAAACATTTGATTGGTAGAATTAGAGATGCGGGTGGTTTGAAGGCTATTTGCTTTAATCCTGGTCACGATCCTTTTAGCGGAGAAATTTACGATCTGGGTCTATTGCAAACAGGAGATTCGGAACTATTTATTTTTGCTGAGTACTCCCAGGATGTCGTGCAACAAGCCAAAGCCTTGGAAAAATGGCATCAACGCTGTCAGAAAACCAAAGGTTACTGTGGTTTGGTTATTGCGATGGGAGCAACAGGAGTCAATCGCGGTAGTCCTCAGGCGAAGGATATATTAGCCTTATTTGAAGTCAAATCGATTAACGGTGAGGAGTTGGGCATGGGGGTTTTACAGTTAATGCCTAGCTTTGACTTTTGAGCTATTATTCTGGCTTGCTACTTACTTTTGAACAATTATTTGAGCAAATTGTGCTATCTTGTTTAAGTGTGAGTACAACGGGATGTAGCGCAGCTTGGTAGCGCGCCTGCTTTGGGAGCAGGATGTCCCAGGTTCAAATCCTGGTATCCCGACTATTAACTAAAGACATATTTTAAGAGTTTGAAGCTGGTAGGAACTATAGTTTGCTCTTAAAATATAAACATCAAGTTGACGAAGACAACAATCTAATAAATCTATAGTCAAACGACTATGTTAAGTCGAGCCAAAAAAATAAATGTCCATTGCGAGATGTTTTAAGTTTTTGTTAGCGATAATATGTATCTGGATCTGCCTGAGAGCAACCCGATTAAAAATTTATGCGGAAACGTTAGTTCATTGCTTGAAGTCTTGGGTTTAGTGAAGATCCCGAATTGAAGCCTGGCAAACCGACTCAATAGCTGATGAGTTATCAAGTAATTTACGATTTTTTGCCCACAATAAGCAACAAGTAAGCAATAAACAATAACATAATGAGACAGATAGCCATGAATAAGTTAGTTCGTTGGAGTGCAACCTTAGGAGCAGTGGGAGCTAGTCTTTTTGGGTTGGGGATAGGAGGAAATTTGACAGCATTAGCCTTACCTCAAGAACAAATTTTAGAAAAGCTCGATCCCGTTCCCGTATTTACGATCGCTGACGAGCAAGGCGCACCTTTGGTAGCATCGGGGGAGAATGAAGCTAAGGTTGCAGGAGTCTTTATCAGTCAAGAAGATGCCAATCAGTTTGTCGAGCAACTAAAAACTGAAAATCCCGAACTGGCAGAGAAAGTTCAGGTAGTACCAGTGTCTTTGGGTGAAGTTTACAAATTATCGGAATCTGCTCAAAGTCAGGAGAATGCTTTAAATTTTGCTTATGTTCCTGAAGAAGAAGCAGTAAACCAAGCTAAAACTATCGGAGAAGGTACCGAGCAGCCATATCAGGGTGGAGTGCCTTTATTTGTAGCTAGAGGCGGAGAAGGTAAGGGTTATTTGACGTTTGAGAAAGATTCTAAGCAGGTTATTCCCTTTTTCTTTGACAAACAGCAGCTAGAAGCAATGGTGGCTAGGTTTAAAGAGCAAGAGCCAGAGGTTGCTGCTAACGTAGACATTGAAGTTCATCCTCTAGAGGGAGTGATTGAAACTCTAGAAACAGGTTCGGACGAAATCCTAGAAAAAATCGTTTTAGTACCCTCAACTGAATCTATAGAGTTTTTACAGAATATATCCGTACCACCAACGGGAGAAACACAGGAGTTACCACAGGCAGCACCGAATGAGTAATTAAAGTTGAATAATATTTCTGGCAAAGAATTATATTGTTGGTATCGACAGGCGAAACAAGCTGCGATCGCCAACAAGATTAATCCTGATGAGCTTGATTGGCTACTTCAGACAATGACTGGCTTAGATAGCTTATCTTTACGTCTGGGTACATTTCAAAACCGAGCGCAGCTCCCCAGCCATAAATCCCTATCAGAGCTTAAACAGCTTTGGCAACAGCGTCTTCAAAAGCATTTGCCAGTTCAATATCTGGCAGAAACTGTTTTTTGGAGGCGTTTTCAATTAAAAGTTACTCCCGCAGTTCTAATTCCTCGCCCTGAGACTGAATTAATTATTGACATAGCTCAAGAGGCTTATTTACAAAACAACTCGATTGGAGAACTAAATCAGCACTGGGTCGATTTAGGCACTGGTAGCGGGGCGATCGCTTTAGGATTGGCAGATAGTTTTCCTCAAGCCTTAGTTCATGCGGTAGATTTGAGCCAGGATGCTTTAGACATTGCTTCGGAAAATGCCGTTAATCTGGAGTTAGAGCAAAATATTCGTTTTTATCGGGGTAGCTGGTGGAGTCCCTTAGAATTTCTTAAAGGACAAGTAACAGGCATGGTTTCTAACCCACCGTATATTCCTACCTCACAGTTACAACACTTGCAGCCAGAAGTAGCCCAACACGAACCACGTTTGGCTCTAGATGGTGGCGGTGATGGTCTAAATGATATTCGTTACCTGATCGATATTACGCCTCAATATTTGGTTTCTGGAGGCATTTGGTTAATTGAAATGATGGCTGGTCAAGCTAGTACGGTAGTTAAACTGTTAGAGCAGCAGGGGGAATATTATGATGTAAAACTGTTCTGCGACCTGAATCAGATTGAACGCTTTGCTTTAGCATACCGTCGTTAGATATTTTAGATATTATGGTCATTTTCTTTACTAAAAATCATATTAAGCTAGATGGTAAAAGTTTCTCAAGCAGATTTGATTTCAGGAGCGATCGCAGGCAACCCCGTTAGTTTTCCTACCGATACCGTACCAGCCTTAGCAATCAAGCCAGAGTTGGCAGGGCGTATTTATCAGCTAAAGCAGCGTCCCAACAACAAACCGTTGATCTTGATGGGAGCATCCATCGCCGATTTATTGCCTTATGTAGTTTATACCGCCACAGAATTATCATTATGGCAACGGTTAATTGAGCAACATTTGCCAGGCGCACTCACCTTAGTTTTACCCGCCTCGGAAAAAGTACCTGCTGCGATCGATCCAACCAATTCTCGGACAGTCGGCATTCGAGTTCCCGATTGTGTTGTTGCTCGTGAAATATTACAGCAGACTGGTGTATTGGCTACTAGTAGTGCTAACATTTCGGGACAAGATACCCTCACCACCATGATGGCAATCGATCGAGCTTTTCCTGATGTTTTAGTCTTAGAAAATGCAGATTTGAACCTCGATGATCTTGGCAGTGGACTTCCTTCTACAGTAGTTCGTTGGCAAAATCAGCAGTGGGAAATTTTACGTCAGGGAAGCGTCAGGATTTGAAAATGTTGTGTTACCTTGAGCGACAGCATCTAGCCATAAAACATCAAATTATTACAATTGCTGTAGTTGTCTAGAATTAAAACAGGGAAAAACTGAGGGGAAATAAAGCTGTTGTTAGTAATGTTGTCCCCCAAACCAACTTTATTTTAAAATCTATGTCCTTAAATTATGAACGAAATTGATAAGTTAAGAGAAGAACTCAAACAAACACAGCTTGCTTATCAAATGGCAGCGCAGATGAGTCAATTTAAGGCGGGTTTTTTAGCTAGAACTTCCCACGAATTGCGATCGCCTCTAAGTAGCATGATTGGGTTACATCAGTTGATTCTCTCAGATCTGTGTGAAAGTCCTGAAGAACAAAAAGAATTTATTGCTCAGGCTTATCATTCTGCTTTAAAGTTGATGAAGCTGATCGATGAAATTGTTGCCGTGTCTAAAACTGAATATGGTAGCAATCGTCTACATTTAGAATCTCTTCAGCTAACCGAAATATTTACAGAAATCGAGCGTTTAACTCATCTTCCTGCTGCCAATCGTAATTTTAAATTGAAGATTATTCATCCCGATCCTGGAGTTAGGGTATTTGCCGATCGCTCTCGTATAATTCAGCTAATTTTCAATCTAGTTGATAGCGGAATTTCTTTGATGGAGACGGGAACGATTAAACTATCGACAACGGAAATTACTGATAATACGGTTACGATTCAGATAGATCTAGATTGTCCTACTGCTTTGTGGCAAGAAACAACAATTATCGAACCAAATTTTGATAGTAAAGATCCGACACAAATACGTCAGTTTCTACAAGAAATTGGCTTATCGGCAAGCATGAAGCTGTTATTATCTCAAACACTGCTAGAAACAATGGGTGGCAGCTTAAAACTGTTAGATTGTTCTGCTCAAAATAAACAATCTTTAACTCGTCTTGTTTTGACCTGTAAAAAACAGTAACTAGCATCAAATATTTAGCTATAAAAAAAAGGATGGTGTTACTAACAGCTGCCATCCTTAAAGATTTAAAAGTAAATAAAGAAATAAAATTTCTAGAGAGTATAATTATTTTTTATTGTACCTAATTAATAGTGTTGGTTGCTTTCTTGAGAACATTCTTGTTCCCAGCATTTTTTAAATAAAGTAATCTGATAAAGATACCAAAAGTGTCTCATATTCCAGACAGAATATCTATGACCAAGCTGTTGATTCAGGTACTGCCAGATTAAAAGAGCAGTTAGTTTAATTTTTCTATTCATCGACCAAGTATCCCTTATTAATTTAATATTAAACTGGTTGAAAATTGTCTTCTATTATTAATTTGCCCAATTAAATAATTTTCTCCTTGGTCGGAAATGCCTAAAAATCAAGCGGGATCGATAAAATATTAAGTACTATTACCAATTGTCAAAAATTAAATATTCCGTATAGTTAAGTTAAACTTCGAGTAATATCCAGAGTAATGCGACCGCCAAACTCAGGAATCGGCGCTGCTGGCTTGGATAACTTGACCCGAACTTGCTCTAGTTTTTTTAAGCTCAATAATTTATTAGCGATCGCTTCAACCAACTTTTCAACTAGGTCAAACTTAGCCGTAGTGATTTGCTCTTTCACAATGGCGATCGCCTCTCGATAATCTAGAGTATCGGCAATATCATCGCTTTTGCCCGCAGGTGCCAGATCGACCCACAAAGTCAAATCGACTTCAAACCACTGTCCTAGTACTCTTTCTTCGGGTAAATAACCGACGTATCCGTAGGCGCGGATACCACTAACTTGAATTGAATCCATTTATCGATTAGTAATCACGGTGGGTAAAAGATTTAGCATCTGTGCCTGTATAGGTAGCAGCTATATGACCCTTGCCAGTTAGCTTGTATTTGTAAGTTACCAAACCTTCTAGACCAACTGGACCACGAGGGGGCATCTGCTGAGTACTAATACCTACTTCTGCCCCAAAACCATAGCGAAAGCCATCAGCAAAGCGTGTCGAACAGTTGTGATATACTCCCGCAGCATCGACTTTATTTTGAAAAGTGTCCGCTGTCTGGCTATCTTCAGTAACAATGGCATCGGTATGTTTGGAACCATACTCGTTGATATGAGCGATCGCTGCATCTACAGAGTCAACAACTTTAATTGCTAAAATCAGATCGCTGTATTCGGTTTGCCAGTCGCGTTCTTTGGCTGGTATAGCGTTGATTATTTTGGTGGTTGCCTCATCTCCGCGTAATTCTACACCCGTTGCTTTTAGTGCGGTAGCGATTTGGGGTAAATACTCGTCCGCAATATCTTGGTGTACCAATAAAGTTTCAATCGCATTGCAGGCTGCGGGATAGTGGGTTTTAGCATCGACGGTGATTTTAATCGCCTTTTCCAAGTCGGCTGCCTTATCCAAGTAAAGATGACAGATCCCATCAGCATGACCTAATACGGGAATACGGGTATTATCTTGGACATAGCGCACAAAAGAGTTAGATCCTCTAGGGATAATTAGGTCTACATAGCGGTCTAATTCTAATAGCTGTGTGATTTCTTCTCTGGTAGTCAATAGCTGTACCGCAGCAGGATCGACATCGGTAGATTCCAGTGCCTGACAGATAACTTGAGTCAATGTTTGACAAGAATTAAGGGCTTCTCTACCACCTTTAAGTATTACGCCGTTACCTGACTTGATTGCCAAACTAGTAATTTGAATTAAAGCTTCAGGGCGGGCTTCAAAAATTATGCCCAATACTCCCAAAGGGCAAGTAACCCGCTTTAAAATCAATCCCTCGTCTAACTCACGGTGTATTTGGTTAACCCCTACAGGGTCGGCAAGTTTTGCCACATCTCGCACTCCAGCGATCGCAGCCTGTAATTTTGACTGCCCCAACTTCAATCTGGCGTAGAGTGCAGGGGCAATATGATTTGCTTCGGCTGCTTGGAGATCTGCTTCGTTGGCAGCGATAATTTCTGGCGTAGCTGCCTCTAAAGCCTGGGCTACTGCTTCTAGGGCAGAATTTCTGGCTTCTGTGGATAATACTGCCAGTTTTCCTGCTGCGGTGCGTGTTTGTCGGGCAATTTCGATTAAAGAAGGTGATGCTATCTCGGAAGCTACCATACTTGCTATTAATATTGGGAATATCAATAATTTTAGCGGATTGAGTAAACCGAATCTGGCAAATTTTTAATAATCAATTAGATTGCAGCACAGATCTGCGGTTCAAAGCTTGGACTGGTCTGGCATTAGTACCAACTACTTCAAAAAAAGGGAAGCCATAGGATCCGTTCTCACTTTTAAAAAACCTACATATTGTTTCCCGTTTAAATATGTTATTGTAACATAAATAAATACTTCAACAGATTAGATGTTTAGAAGCAAAAAAGCCAATGACAATCCATCAAATCAAGCAAAAAGCTAATATCAAGTTTAAGAGCTTGTTAAACCAAACTGGTATAAGGAAGAGTAAGGTATTTGCTATTGGATTCAACAAGAGTGGCACTTCTTCTCTTCAAGCTTTGTTTAAATCATTTGACCGTCCATCCTACCATGGTATTGAGTGGGCTGACTGTGAAGATCTTAAGCTTCTCCAAAAATATGATTGCTTTAGTGATGGTATTGATATTGATGGTGTTACTGCCGACATCGCCAAACTCGACCAGTTGTTTCCAGGCTCAAAATTTATTATGCAGGTGCGAGATGCTGAGAGCTGGATATATAGTCGGCTGGCTCACATTGAACGATATAAGAGGTCAGAAACATATAAAGTTACTCCAGCATGGGATACTACAGAACAAGCGATAAAACATTGGATAAGAATGAGAAATGCTCATCATCTCTTTGTGCTATCCTATTTTTCCGAACGACCTTCAGATCTTCTTATTGTTAACTTCATTCAAGATGAATTAGCAGCTACAAAAGTAGCCAATTTTCTTGGATATAAAGGGGAATATCAGAGACCTAAGAGAAATGTCAAACCTAGCAAAGAAATTCCCCTGAAACACAGGGAAATGCTGGAGCGAAGTATTGCAGAATTAGAAGTTCCCGAACAAGAGCTGGAATTCGATATTTATTGTCCCAGCCTTGAAAGCGACGAAATACATTCTAGATTTCCAGTAGACAGCAGTATGCTTAACTAGAACAGAAATGGTGTAGTTTGCTAGTGTGATCGCTATTAATTTTCAACAAAAGCGATCGCGCCTGCATCTAATAGCAAAAATTTTAGTAAACTTCTTCGCTTCATGTTTGCCGACTAACCTGTCTTATTGACCAAAGCTAAAAGTTCGGCTTTTTCTCGTTTTAGTTGTTGCACCGTACTTTGTAAAGCTTCAATTGTGCCATACATTTCCATCGGATCGAAAATACGCAACATACTGGTTTGAGTAATAATTCCCAGTCCCTGTCCCCAATTCCAAGATACGACCAATCGACGTACACGGCGACGCTGCATTTCTTGATGGGCTGCTAGCAAAGAGTCTTCGGGACTCAATAAAAACAAAGGCGTACTCATAACCTGTCCCGCTTCTATGTTATCTAGCCTAGTCTGTAAAGATTGAAACTGTAGAATGTCTCTCTCGGTAATAATTCCTACAGGAAGCAGAATTTCCTCTTCTTCGTCCGCTTCGGTAATAATGACGCAACTTACCCGACTTTCTGCCATCAGTTGGGCGACGCTCAATACGGTATCGGTTGCGGGTGCATGAACGATGTTTTTGCTCATCACATCTCTTACTCGTCTTAACTTGAGCAAATTAGCTGGTCGCATTGCTTGGCGAATAGTTTCGGGAGAAATCACTCCCAACAGGCGATCCGCCCGATCGACTACGGGTAAATGGCGAATGCGATAGCGTCTGAATAAAAATAGGGCTGCGAATATATCTTGAAAATTGCTGTTTGCCAAAGTTATTACGGGCTGAGTCATGACATCGGCAACCGTAACTGTCTCGAAGACAAGTTTCTCGGCGGTTAATCTCACAATGTCTCGCTCGGTCAAAATTCCTAACAACTTTGAACCCGTCATAATCAAAGCACAACCAGAGCGATTTCTTTCAGGTATGGTAAATTCTGAATCGGGACGATCGCTTGCCACTTCACAGCTAAGATTTCTGACTTTGCCCATTAAGGAGATCGCTTCTGTCAACGAGGTGGCTGGCGAAATGATTAAAGGTTCTCGATCTATTGCTGTTTCCAAATCTGGAGAGGTAAAGGATTGGTCGTTAAATTCCATAGCAAGACCATTGGGCTAAATTTTCTACGCTAGATCGATATTTAATAATTTTAAATTAATTAAAGTTTTGTTAAGCAAATAACTTTGAGAACAATTGCGTCCTATTTATGTTCTAAATCTTGGCAATCTAGTTTCTGATATAGAGTTTTTCGTTGTCTTGACTGTAAAATTCAAGTTCCCTCCTTAGGGATGTTACGGCTAAAGCTAATTTTTTCCTGGCACGGTATTTTTTTAGTCCGTTTACGGTTTATCATAAGAGAGATGTTACGCTTATAAAGTTAAAACTTTTTACTCAAGGGACTTTAAGAGATTTTAGGTGACTGAGCTATGAGGATGAACGAATATTACTTCTACCATAAAGACGATCTAAAACTCGTTTGATCGAAATTTTGCGCCACTGCTGACCCCGTTTAGTTTTATAACCATTGCTATTCAACCAGTCAGCAATCTGTTGTAGAGATTTACCAGATTTGTGATGGCGACGAATCAACTCAATAATTTCTTGCTCTTGAGAATCTGCCACCAATTCTCCGTTCACTACTCTTTGACCGAATGCAGGGGAACCATAGCCAGCATAGCCACCCTCGGCAGCTTTAGCTTTTCTTCCTGATTCTAATCTTTGCCAAATTTCATTATGGTTTTTTAGATTTTCTGCACTCATAGTTATCGAGGTTATCGAGCAAACAAACAGTCCTACCTCTGTAAGTCTATCAACAAACGTTTCATCTTAAATCAATCAGAAAGCAGAATTAAAATTATGGCGACTTATCAAGTTACTTTAGTCAACGAGACTGAAGGATTAAATCAAACTATAGAAGTAGCAGACGACCAATATATTTTTGATGCTGCGGAAGAAAATGACATCGATTTACCTATTTCCTGTCGTTCTGGTTCTTGTTCGAGTTGTGCGGGCAAAATTTTAGAGGGAACTGTAGACCAGTCGGAACAGGCATTTCTCGATGACGAGCAATTAGAACAAGGGTACGTTTTAACCTGCGTTGCCTATCCTACCTCCGATTGCAAAATCATGACTCATCAAGAAGACGAGCTTTACTAAGATAGTTTTTTCCAGACAAAATTTAATTAATCAAAACCAAAAAATTATGACTTCTGTAACCAAAGCAAATTTTGCCAACAAGAGTGAATTCGAGCAGTTGCTTGCCGATAATAAGTTAGTAGTTGCCGACTATACCGCAACTTGGTGTGGTCCTTGCCGTGTAGTTGCTCCCTTAATTGATAAATTAGCCTCAGAATATAGCGATCGCGCTACCGTGGTCAAGATTGATATCGACGAAAATCCCGAAGCTGCCAAAAAGCATGGCATCAGAAGTATACCTGCGGTTTTGGTTTTCAAAGATGGTGAAGTAGCCGAAAGCTTTTTTGGTTCTCAACCCTACGAAACCTATAGCAATGCTGTCGAAACCCAGCTTAAGCTTTAAGAAATTAACCACCATACAGATTTAAATCTGCGCCAGTTTTCTGGTTTTTGTAATAGCCTCTGTCGTAAAATTTCCTATAGACAATTTTAGTTATGGAACACATTTATTCAGTCCGATGTCCCAACTGCGGTAGTTTTGCAGTTCGCAGCCATTTCGCCAACCAAGAATTTGCTAGCTGCCCAAACAATCAAGCTGTTCAAACAGCATGCCCCAGTTGCGATTACCTGATGGTTATGTGTTCCTTTGATGGCAGCGTCATTGAAGCTCATGCTTCTAGTACGTCATCGATAACTAGAGAAAATACTAATTCACCTACTCCAACTGTAGCAGCCTAAACTGATTGGCTCATTTGTCAGTTCATAAAATTATCGGCAGATCAAAGTCAGTTGGTAATTTATAACTAATGCCCATTACTCAAATAACTTTAGTCTTAGGAGATAAAAATTAATGCTCTCAGCCAGAGATATTATGACTACTGATGTAGTTACTATTAGCGGTTCGGCAACAATTGCCGAAGCAGTAAAGATCATGAAAGATGCGGGTTTAAGAGCATTAATCGTGGATCGTCGTAGCGATAGCGATCCTTATGGCATCGTTACGGAAACCGATATTGTCTATAAGGTGGCTGCTTTTGGTCACGATCCCAAAAAGATGCGAGTGTATGAAATTATGACCAAACCCTGTGTCGTAGTCAATCCCGATTTGGGGGTAGAGTATGTGGCGCGGTTGTTTGCCAACGCTCGGATCCGACGTGCGCCCGTGATTGAAGGCAAGCTATTAGGCATTATCTCGATTAGCGACATTTTGAAAAAAAGCGATTTTGTCGAAAAACCCAAACAGCTATACATCGAAGATCGCTTGGATGTAGCTCGTGAAGAAGCCCGTGCCATCTGTGCCGAAAAAGGGGCAACTTCGCCTGAATGTGCTGCTGCTTGGGACGTAGTAGAGGAATTACAGGCTGCTGCTGCCGACAAACGCCAGGAAAAAAAAACGGTTAACTCCCTAGAAGCTTACTGTGCCGAGAATCCTGATGCTGAGGAATATCGGATTTATGACGATTAGTTTGAGTTTAACAAGATGTGATTACAGGAGAATGTTGCGATGATGCAGGCTCAAGAAATTATGACCAAAGACGTTGTGACCATTAGCGGTTCAGCAACGATCGCCGAGGCGGTAAAACTAATGAAAGACAAAGGTTTGCGGGCTTTAATCGTAGAAAGACGCAGCGACAGCGATCCCTATGGCATAGTTACGGAAACCGATATTGTCTACAAGGTAGCTGCTTTTGGACACGATCCCAAAAAGATGCGAGTGTATGAAATCATGACTAAACCCTGTGTGATAATCAATCCCGATTTAGGGGTGGAATATGTAGCGCGGTTATTTGCCAATACTCGTATCCGCCGTGCGCCTGTGGTCAAGGGAAAATTACTCGGCGTGATTTCCATTAGCGATATTCTCAACAAAAGCGATTTTGTCGAAAAGCCTAAAAGTGAATTCGAGCTTTACTGTGAAGAAAATCCTAGTGCTTTAGAAGCTAGAATATACGACTAGTTTGCCTCGATCTAATTATTTGGAATATGGTTTACAGGCGATCGCTGTTGAATTCTTAGAGAAAAAGCGATCGCTTTATATTTTCGCTTTTAACAACATTTGAACTACTTCTAAAGCCGTTGCAGGGGCGAGTAGAACCCCATTGCGATAGTGAGCGGTGGCAAGTAAAACATTACTGTAGCCTGATAATTGTTCGATGATTGGTGCGGGAATACCTTCGGGACGAGGACGCTTACCCGACCAAGTTTCTAAAATAGTTGCATTTTTTAGGTCTGGGCAAAAAGCGATCGCCTCTTGATGTACTTGTTCTAATAGTTTCGCATCGGCAATGCTTTCTCCCGTCTCAGTGGGAAACTCTACCGTCGCCCCCAGCCAGTATCCATTATTGCCTAACGGTACGAGATGCACATCATTGCCTGTAATTACGGGTTGCCAAACGGGATTACCCAAAGGTCGATCCAACTTTAATTTAATTGCCTGTCCCAACACAGGACGGATGGGAATTGCTTGCTGCAAAGACTGAGTAAGGGGAGTCGAACCCAAACCTGCGGAGATAATTAGCTTTTCGACTGCTATTTTGCCTGCGGTGGTTTCGAGGTATTGACAGCTTGATAACTTATCACTTGCTGCCTGAGTTACAAAATCTTTGACTTCTACGCCAAAATAAAACTTTACTCCGTTAGCAGTAGCACCAGCAACTAAAGCTTGAGTTAGTTTGACGGGATGAATTTGTCGATCCTGGGGAGAATAAACCGCACCGATAATATTGTCGTTAACTAGTTGAGGGCAATGCTGAGTTACATAATCGCGATCGCCTATTTCCAGCTTCCAACCTTCGGTGGCGCGAAACTCCTGTAATTTATGCCATTTTTCCAAATCATCTCCCGCAAACAACAGTTTTAAAATTCCCTGACGATTGACGGGTATGTCTAGCCCTGTTTTAGCTTCAAGTTCGGGGATAAGTGTTTCATAGCGTTTTAAACTTGTCGATCTAAACCGCCACGCCCTGCCTTTTTTCTTCTGGCTAATTGCTCCCATCAGCACGCCCAAAGCTGCACCCGTCGAACCAGAAGCGGGAGTATTTTTTTCAACTACTGCGATCTCTAAACCTGAAATAAGACTGAGTTCGTAGGCGATCGCTGCTCCCACAACTCCACAGCCAATAATAACAATCTTGCTCATGTTTACAAATAAAAAATAAAAGGCTCGGCAATGCCAAGCCCTCTCAACTTATAGTTTATAGTTTAATGCTGGTTTACTCTAGGCATCGTCGCCAAAGTCAGGAGTAACTTCGTCAATAGTTTCTTCCAGATTTGCTTTTACGCCTTCAAATACCCGTTCGGCATCTTCCATTGCTGCTTCGGCTTGGTCAACAGGTTCGGGTTCTGTTACTTCAGCCTTGGGTTCTTCAGTCTGAGGGATCAAACTAGCGTAGGCATCGAGATCGGATGATACTTCTTTAAACTGATTGATCGCTACGGTGTAATTTTTCTCATCCACGGCAGCATCAATATTTTCAAAGTGCTTAAAGATATCTTTGGCTACATCCAAAGCAGGTTCTTGCTCGTCGGGTAGTAAAGCATTGGATAGATAAGTCAAGTCTCTTCTAATCGAGCCTAAAGGACCATGGAGAAAAGAATCCGCATTCACCCAGTCTTCCTTAGCGATCGCCTCACCCAGTTCGGGAAGTCTCTGACGGGCGATGTCGAGGGGTATACGATAAGTCTTAACTTTTTGTAATTTTTCTGGAGTATAGGTTGGTGGTGCCGAGGCAGTAGGACCGCCACAGCTAACTAAAAGAGTTGTAGCTAAAACTAATATTAAAGATAAAATTGGACGGAAAATTCTCATTGTACTCAGAACAAACGTTACTATAGTTTAATTTTCGCAGGAAAACTGCATCTTAAAAAATTTTACGACGAAAAAACTGCACGATTTCTTTAGCAATATCCGAAGCCCAATGTTCTTGAGGATAATGTTTGGCGGTTGGTAATTCTACTAAGGTAATCTCTGAATTGGCAGCAGCAAGCTGTTTGGCATCGGCAACATCCAACCACTTATCGGCTGCCCCCCAAATAATTAGAGTGGGTAGCGACCACTGTTTCAAACCAGACTCAATTTCTTTGGTGTTTGTGTCTAGCTGTAGTTTTTTGGCGATCGCCATCAAGGATCTACCTACTTGGGAACTTTGTAAAAAAGGTTTACGCAATACGTCCAAATCTTTATCGGCAACCACAAAACCACTACCCTTTTCGAGGGTGCGATCTACTAGTAGGGGATCTTGAGTCATCATGTCCCCCATCACGGGAAACGTAAACTGTTTCATCAGCCAGGGAAGTTTGGCATTACCCGCAATAGGAGCATTGAGAATAATTAATCCTGCCAGGCGATCGGGATTTAGCAGCGCATACTGTATGCCTACCGAACCGAGAAATCCTTGAACGGCTAAATAAAATTTATCCAATTTCAGTGCCGTAACTAACTCGCTCAATTCTTGTAAAAATGCTTCAGGTGTGTAGGCAAAGTCTCGCTGACTGGGTTTATCAGAAAATCCACACCCTAACCAGTCGGGAGCAATACTAGGTATTCCTTCATCTGCCAGAAAAGACATGGTTTTTTGCCAGGTATAGCTATGAGCAGGGATTCCGTGTAAAAAAAGTATGGGCGGGCGATCGGACTCTAGTTCTGTTTGACGATAAAACCACTGAAATTTACCAACCTGGATTTTATCTGTTTTGATAGACATTTATTTTTTATGTTTGTTTTTAACTCATTGAGGCAGCATACCTTATGAAGGGTGCAGTAGCAGGGCGAAGGGCTGAATTAAGTTTTATTTGCGACTAATTATCTGAACAGGCTTTTGATTTGATTGTTAATTCTAATTAGGCAGCGAATATATCGGTTAAATCTAAAGTGAATCCAGGTAAGACATCTTCTTCAGAGAGAGTTGATGGATTGTTTAAGATTTCTACGGGCTGTCCTAAACGATATATCTCAACAGTTTTAGCTTCAGGTTCAATTAGCCAGCCCAATTCAACTCCGTTGTCTAAATACTCGTTCATCTTTGCCTGCAAGTCTTCGTATCTTTGGTTGGTCAGATCGCTCGGACTTACTAGTTCAATGACAAAATCAGGAGCTAGGGGCGGAAATCCATCTTGTTGCGCTTGAGTTAGTCGATTCCATCTATCTAGTTTAATCCAGCTAACATCGGGACTTCTTCTTGCACCGCTAGGTAAAACGAACACTGTAGAAGAATCGAATACTTCTCCCTGACCATTTTGGTCTGCCCAATTCATCAGTTTCTGAGTCAATCTACTATTTTTTCTTCCTGCTGTTCCACCTGTAGGACTCATAACAATTAACTCCCCATCTTTAGTCAACTCCAATCGTGCTAGCTGTTCGACATTAGCCAACTGCTCGAATTGTTCTGGAGTAATCCGAAATCCTTGGGGAACAGTAAAGGGAAAGGTCTGACCTTCAACGATCGCTTTCATTAATTAGTCCTCGAACTAATATCTCGTAACTACTATTCTATGATTTTTTAAATAAGTCACAAACTAGTTTGCCTGGGCTATTAGGCTCAAAAGGAATGGGATACTTACCTTTGCGAGTTAAAGTGCGATCGCGACAGTTATAAATTTCTTTGGCTCTTTGTTTTTCACCGTCAACGCTAACTGTGGCTCGATATTCCCAATAGTTTTTAGCACTACGCTTAAGCTTGAGGATACAGACCGTTTGCCCAAAGCGTTGACGACACATTTCGGCATCAGCTATTGGCGCAAAAGCTAGCCAGGCAATTAATAACCATAACCACAAATATCTTAATCTCACTACTTTAATTTATTTGCACACCAGTACTTATTACTTTTGTACAGACGTAATATATTACCTTTCTATCTAGAAGGCGGAAGCTCCAAGGGTATTTGTCCCATATTTCCCGTACGAAAATCATACAGTATTTGGCGGGCGACTCTTTCTTTGTCTCCTTTGTAGGTGCGATCGCCTGCTAATTGTATAAAAGCTTCTCCCGTCATTCCTGTGGGATCGAGATTAAAACGAGATTTTAATGCTTTACCAAAGCCCAGTTCGGTCAACAAATCGACGGCTGCTGCTGCAACGATCTGATTATCATAGGATGCCTGACCAATATCTTCACAAATGGCTAATTTGATCGCATCTTGTTGATTTTCCAACCGCCAAGGAATTACTCCAGGAGCGTCTAGTAATTCAATTTCCGCGTCAATTTTCACCCAGCGCAGCTGGCGAGTTACCCCCGCACGGCGTTCGCTAATAACGATCTTTCTACCTACCAAACGATTAATCAAAGCCGACTTACCCACATTAGGAAAACCAATGACCACCGCTCGAACGGGACGAGGACGCATTCCGCGATCACGCCGACGTTGATTCACTGCCACTCCTGTTTTTTGAGCAGCACTTTTGACCGCTTTGATTCCTTTCCCTTGTTTGGCGTTGGTAAAGTATGGTTGCTCTTCCTGTGATTGAAACCACCTCAGCCAATCTTGCTTGGCTGACTCAGAAATCATATCGCTGCGATTTAAAATTACGATTTTTGGTTTGCTGCCAATCCAACTGTCTATCTGGGGATGATGTGAAGCCAAGGGAATTCTGGCATCGAGTATTTCTAATACTACATCAACCCGTTTGAGTTGTTCTTTGAGCTGTCTTTCAGCTTTGGCAATGTGACCTGGATACCATTGAATTGGAGGGGCAGTCATGAAATTAGTTACCTGGTAAAGTCCAATCTATTATCGCTTCATCCCTCTAGATACAGTAAAAAACCCCATAGAAGGAGCTAGGGGCTTTAGTTATTATTGGCGATAACGATTTGATCTGGATAAAATTATTTGATTTAACCACACAAGTTGATAATATGGCAGTCCTCATTTTAATGAGGTACAGTCTTCATACTCTAGGTTTTGTTAGTTGTACTCACCAATTTAGGCAAAGCTATTTATATCTAGGGGTTAACAACGTATTCAGACTCTACGGGTTCGAGCCTGTCCGTCTCGACTAGAGCTTGATGAATCATTGCTGCTACTTCTGCTCTAGTTGCTGGAGTTTCTGGCATTAGAGAATTACTAGTAAAATCGGGGCGATTCACCAATAATCCTGCCTCCACGGCTGCTGCTACCTGCTGCCTTGCCCAATTTGGTACGCTATCATTATCCTCAAATTGCTGAAGAATCTGCTCGGCATCTTGGGATGGTCTTAAACCCAGTCCCGTTGCTAGAGTAACTAGCACTTGATAGCGAGGAATATTTTCGAGAGGGCGAAACTCGTTGGCTGAATAGCCTTGCATAAACCCCAAGCGAACTGCTTGATCGATATCCTCAGCGATCGCATTTTGATTGGTTACATCTTGGAATGTTTTGACGTTGTCAGTTAGAGGTAACGTATTAAAAGCTTGGCTAATCAAGGTAGCCATACTTGCTCTGGTAATCAGCGTATCTGGTTCAAAATTTCGATTTCTGGCTATTTCTGGAACTAATGCTTGTTCGCCGATCTGCTTGATAAATGGATAAGCCCAATAGTTGGGAGTAATATCCGCTGGTATTGTTGTTTCTTGGGGAACACTTGCTTCGGGTTCTGCCTCAACTTCAGTTTCTTGGGGAACACTTGCTTCGGGTTCTGTTGGAACTGCCCTTTCTGGGATAATTCGAGGCTCCGCGTCAGTTCTTGCTCCTGGTAAAGTAGCAATTCCTGTTAAAGGAACTAACCTAGCTCCAGAATCAAATTCATAAGATCTTTCTGAGACTTCGGATAAATCAAGTTCTGCTGCCCGTGAAGGAGGAATATAGGCAAGAGATTCTAGTTCGCCCAGTCTGGCAGCTAATCGACGATTTTCCAATTCTAAATCTCGGTTGAACCTTACATTCTCGTCAGGGTCTGCCAACACAGTACTACCAAGTCCCAGACCAGTATCTAAGATCCTATCTGAGGTTAGCAATCCACCGTCACTGCCTAAACCAAAATCACTGGCAAACCTGCCTCTTCTACCGCCTAGCGACCAAAACAATATTGCTCCAATAGCTGAGAAAGCGACAATTATGGCGATCATTTCATCAAAAGTCACCCCTGATGCTGGTCTAGTTCTGCGCTCTGGGGTTGGGTTTTGCGGTTCTGGAGGAGATGAATTTGTCATAAGTAGATTACTAGTTCGACAATAATATTAGAAGAATAAACTAAATTCAAGATAGTGCTAAGAAAATAAGTGTAAGTTTTTATGTTCTAAGCTTCAAGCCAGAAAACTGCAAGTAGTTAACCACGAACAGAATGTTGAGCAATCTTTTATCAATCAAATACTGATAAGACTTCTTATAGCTATTTTTGGTAACAAAAGTCAATTCAACTCAGCAAAAATTGATTTGATCGGGATATAAAAAAGGGCAGTTGTCAACTAAATAACGACTACCCTATGTACTTAAGAGACTTTAAGCATTTGAAAAGCACAAGCTACACGGAGGTTAGAGCTTTGGCTTTTTCTGCACTTGCTTCTACGCTATCGGCTTCTGACGGCGGTACTACTTGCCAAAATTTGCCGACATAGTTATCCCAATCTTGCAAAATTGCTTTTCCTTTGGGACTATTAGTTTGCTCAACGTGCTTTTGAATCATTTCTTTTAGCTGTTTTTCTCCCGCTTCAGAAGGGACTCGTTGAATTTTGACAATTTCAGGATTAACTTTGCTAGAGAAGGTATTGTTTTCATCTAGGAAATAGCCTAAGCCACCGGTCATTCCCGCGCCGACGTTGCGACCAACTTCACCCAAAACCACGACCAAACCGCCCGTCATGTATTCACAGCAGTGATCTCCCGCACCTTCAATAACTGCTTTACCCATCGAGTTGCGTACCGCAAATCTTTCTCCTGCACGCCCATTGGCATAAAATTCACCCCCAGTTGCTCCATAAAGACAGGTATTACCAACAATTACGTTACTAGCAAAGTCGTAGGCAGCATTTTCCGCAGGAGTAATTATAATTTCTCCGCCGTGCATTCCCTTACCAACATAATCATTAGCCTCTCCTGAAAGAATTAGTTTCATTCCAGGCAGGTTGAATGCACCAAAGCTTTGACCCGCAGCACCCTTGAATTGGAGAACGATTTCTCCTTTAAAACCGCTGTTGCCATATTTAGTAGCGATCTCCCCAGAAATTCTCGCACCTACACTACGGTCGGTGTTAATAATTGCTACGTCTTTGGTAACTTGACCGTGGTTGGCGATGGCAGCTTGAATTGTTTGATCTGCTAGTATTTCGTCATCTAATACCGCACCATTGGTATGAACCTTTTCGTGTTCTAACCAGCTACGATGTTCTTTGACACTAGGCAAATTGATCAGGCAGCTTAGATCTAAACTTTGAGTTTTGGCTATTTGCACTTCATGATTCTGCACTAACAAGTCAGTTCTACCAATGATCTCATTCAAGTTGCGATAGCCCAATTTAGCCAGCAGCGATCGCACTTCTTGAGCCACAAAGTAGAAGAAATTAACCACGTGTTCGGGAATGCCTTTAAAACGTTCTCTCAGGTGCTGCTGCTGTGTCGCCACACCTACAGGACAGGTATTCATATGACATACCCGCGCCATAATGCAGCCTTCGGCAATCATCGCAATTGAACCAAAGCCATATTCTTCTGCACCCATTAGGGCTGCCATAATTACATCCCAGCCTGTTTTCAATCCGCCATCAGCCCTTAGTAAAACGCGATCGCGCAGTTGATTTCCCAACAATACTCGGTGTACTTCAGTTAATCCTAATTCCCATGGTACTCCCGCATGTTTGATGGAGCTAAGGGGAGATGCTCCAGTACCACCATCATGACCCGCAATCAGAATCACGTCGGAGTTGGCTTTGGCT
Organism: Pleurocapsales cyanobacterium LEGE 10410; assembly: GCA_015207195.1. Taxonomy (GTDB): domain Bacteria; phylum Cyanobacteriota; class Cyanobacteriia; order Cyanobacteriales; family Xenococcaceae; genus Waterburya. The sequence continues at coordinate 73,217 of JADEXJ010000003.1, read as the reverse complement.
ACCCCAGCAGCGATCGTGCCGATGCCAATTTCTGCTACCAGTTTGACGGACACCCCAGCTTGAGGATTAATTTGATGCAGATCGAAGATTAACTGTGCCAAATCTTCAATCGAGTAGATATCGTGGTGCGGTGGGGGAGAGATTAAGGTCACTCCTGGCTTAGAACGTCGTAAAGAAGCAATGTAAGGACTGACTTTTTTCCCTGGTAGCTGTCCGCCCTCTCCTGGTTTTGCTCCCTGGGCTAATTTAATTTCTAGCTGTTTGGCATTCATCAGATACTCTGGAGTTACCCCAAAGCGTCCCGATGCTACCTGTTTGATCGCCGAACTAGCAGTATCGCCGTTTTTCAAGCCACTAAGATGGGGTAAGGTAGGAGACTTGCCATTCTCTACATCATTTAAAATCTTGAAGCGAATGCTGTCTTCACCTCCTTCTCCCGAATTAGACTTACCTCCAATACGGTTCATAGCGATCGCCAGGGTTTCGTGTGCCTCACGGGATAAAGAACCCAAAGACATCCCCCCAGTACAGAAGCGTTTGACAATGCTTTCGATTGACTCTACTTCTTCTAGAGAAATAGCCTGGCGATCGCTCTTGAAGTCTAATAAATCCCTTAGTGCCGTTGCTGGTCTTCCCCGCAAGTATTGTTTGTAAAGCTCGTAATGGTCATACTCTTTGCTTTGTACCGCCTTGTGCAATGCTTTAGACATTTCAGGAGAATTCATATGATACTCTCCCCCTTTCTTGTACTTGACAAAGCCATAGTTTTCTAACTTTTTACCATGAAGTTCGGGAAATGCCCGATGGTGAAAAGCAATAACTTCCTGAGCTAACTCGGCAACAGTTAAACCTCCCAGGCGAGAAGTCGTCCCAGCAAAAGCTAAATTGATTAAATCTACCCCTAACCCCAAGGCTTCAAAAATTTGCGCTCCATGGTAGGAAGATAGCAACGAGATTCCCATCTTAGAAAGAATCTTGAGCAAGCCTGCTTCAATGGATTTACGGTAGTTTGCCTGAGCTCGCTCCAGAGCAATCGTTTCGAGTCGCTCGTTTTGCATCAACTTTTGGGTCTTGGGGTCGTTCCACCACTGACGGACACTTTCCAAGGCTAAATAAGGGCAGACTGCCGAGGCACCATAACCAATTAGGCAAGCAAAATGGTGAGTACTCCAACACTGAGCGGTATCCACCACTAAAGAGGTTCTCAAACGTAATCCTTGGCGAATTAAATGATGATGCACTGCCCCAACTGCCAACAAGGGAGGAATATAGCTGTATTCTGTGCCAATTTTTTGCTCTGGGCGATCGCTCAAGATAATTATTTCTACTCCATCCTCTACCGCAGTAGTCGCTTGTTGGCACAGCTTGGCTACTGCATCTTTTAAGCCATTTGGTCCCGTAGCAATTTGATACAGGGTGGATAATGATTGAGTTTTGAAATCGCTGGTTTGAATACCAGCTAATTCTTCGTCATTCAATACTGGTGATTCCAACTTGAGCAACCTGGCATCTTCGGGTTTCAGGTTGAGAATGTTTCCCTTGGCCCCTAACTGCATCGATAAGGACATTACTAAGCTTTCTCGCAGAGGGTCGATCGCTGGGTTGGTCACCTGAGCAAATCTTTGTTTGAAATAGTCATATAGCAGTCGAGGCTTATCTGATAGCACTGCTAAGGGAATATCGTCCCCCATACAGAAAGTAGGCTCTTTCCCGTTAATTGCCATCGACTGAATAATTAGCTCGACATCTTCTGCGGTATAGCCAAAAGCAGTTTGTTGGCGCAACAGTTCTTCTGATGTTAGGAAGTTTTCGGTTTTAAATTCATGAGGTTCTACTGAAGCGCGATACTTCTCAATCCATTCTCCATAAGGATTTGCTTTGGCAACTCGCTGTTTGACTTCCCAGTTATGCAACACTTCTTTGGTCTGAAGATCGACCACAATCGTTTGACCAGGACCAAGCCTCCCTTTTTCCACCACTTCAGCATCGGGTAGATCTACTACCCCTGTTTCTGAACCGACCACTACGCAACCATCTTTGGTTATGGTATAGCGTGCAGGGCGCAGACCGTTTCGGTCTAAAGTTGCACCGACAGTTTTGCCATCACCAAACACTAACAGCGCAGGGCCATCCCAAGGTTCTTGCTGTCCGCTGTGATATTCGTAAAAATCGACGATTTCAGGATATTCTTCCAAAGAAGGTTGATTCTGATAGGCTTCAGGCACGAGAATCATCGTTGCTTCGGGAATACTGCGACCAGTCCGCACCAGCAGTTCCATCGCACTATCTAAGTTGTAGGAATCACTATTATTGTTGTTAACAATGGGTGTCAGCCCTTCAATCTCGTCTTGAGTCCAGCCAGGTAAAGCTGTCTCTTGGAAGTTAGAAACCAGTTCTTTCTCCCGATTAGACATCCAGTTGATATTACCCAATAAAGTATTGATTTCACCGTTGTGACCCAGAATACGCATCGGTTGAGCAAAGGGCCATTTGGGCATCGTATTGGTGCTGAAGCGACGATGGTAAACTGCAAAAGCACTCTCATAGTCTGGATTGATTAAATCTTGGTAAAATTCACCCAAGATTACCGATCGCACCATGCCCTTATAGACAATTGTGCGACAAGAAAAAGAACAAATATAAAAATCGTCCGACAGCCTTTTTCCTACTCGCGATCGCGCTATGTACAGTTTGCGCTCTAAATCATCTCCCGTGAGGTTTTCTAAAGAACTGACGACAATTTGCTCGATATGAGGCTGATTTTCTCTTGCCTGTTCTCCCAGAACTTCTGGACATACTGGCACTTCGCGCCAACCTAAAACTTCTAGGTTTTCTGCCCTAACCGTTGCTTCGATAAATCGTTTAAATTCAGCAATTCGACCTGCATCTTGAGGCAAAAATACCATACCTACACCCCAGGCTTCTTCCTGGGGCTGCACAATCTTATTTTCGGCAAACCAGGTAGCAAAAAGTTTTTGGGGTAAGGTCGTCATCACTCCTGCACCATCCCCAGAATTACGGTCTGCGCTACATCCCCCACGATGTTCCATACATCCCAAAGCCTTAAGAGCCTGATCGACAATCTTGTTACTTCGTCTTCCATCTTGGTAAGCAATAAAACCTACTCCGCAAGCATCCCTCTCTTCTACCAGCCAGCGTTGACCTGAAAAAGGCTTGGAGGTAGACTTGGTTGGTTTCTGCTGAGATTCATTTAACTCACGGATCGCTCTACTATTTATAGTTTCTTTTGATTCCATTTCTTGCTTGCTCATATAAATGTAATAAATTATTGAGGATGACGTTTGAGGTTTTAATAGTTAGGTCAAACTTATTGCTATGTAAAAATTGCGTGGTGTTAATTTGTTAGTTTTAAAACAAACTATAAATAAGCCTCACGGACAATCGGTATCAAATTATACAGGCTGGCTTGGGGCAACGTAAGCCTCATCAAGTAATCAAATTAGATGTCATCCTATGTATAGCTGCTAGATGGCAGATACACTAGTAATTGAACCAAAACGATGACTGCCAATTGATGCCCAATGTCTTCGGGGATAAATACACAAAAATTTCAAATAATTATTTGATATATGGTTTCCTCAGCGTATAAAGCTGAAGCTATGTCGGTAGTCAATGTAGCTTCGATCTAATTACGATAGTTGGCTACGCAGAACCCAGGTATCCAAAACCGATCCGCACTGACCGTGGATTGCGACGGGGCGTTAAATGTCTGCCCGCAGGTAATACCGCGTGGTTCGAGGTTTCTCAGAACTTTTGTGAGGATTGTTTCAATTTTATAGCACTTTATTGTAACTGAATTAACAGACAATAAAAAGCTTATAGAGTACAGTTTTTACTGTAAGCAACCTGCATGAGGTGAGCTGCATTATTTCTTTTGAGTATTTACACTTAAGGTTGCCAGATTGAACAAAGATTTAACTTTAGTCAAACTTTAAATCCGCTCGATGTTTTCCCTACTTTTCAGCTTAGGTTTATAAAGATTGTGTGTAGATAGTCAAATTACGGATTAATAGGTTCAATTCTTCCGTAATTGTTTGTTATCTTTTTGGATAAGTTGAGCAAGCAGTTTTCCCTAACCGCTCGGCAAGAGTTGCTAATCAGATTTAAACAAAGTTTATTTATAACAGTCGTCACTAAATTAAGTCATTATGTCTCAGTCTACGAAAACCAAATCAAGCTCAAGCCAGCAAGCTGAAGCTCAAGTATCATCACAGCCAGTTATCGCAGCTAGAGAGATTCGTCCCTGGGGTTCTTTTACTACTTTAGAAGAGGGGACGGGGTACAAAATCAAGCGCATCGAAGTAAATCCTGGTCATCGTCTTAGTTTGCAGATGCACCATCATCGAAGCGAACACTGGATTGTCGTTTCAGGAACCGCCAAAGTTATCTGTGGCGATCGCGAAATGATCTTGAGCAGCAATCAGTCTACCTATGTTCCTCAATGTACTACTCATCGACTAGAAAACCCTGGAGTAATCAATCTAGTTTTAATTGAAGTGCAAAATGGACAGTATTTAGGAGAAGATGACATTATTCGCTTTAGCGATGATTATGCTCGTCAATAAAGCACTTACCAGTTTTATATCAAAGTATGAACAAAATTTGAGAAACATTAATATTGCCTAAGCTTAAAATAGCTGACACCAAAAATCGATCTAGCATAATTTATCCACAGACAATTTGGTACAAGACTATTGTATATGGTTGAAATTAGTCCAGCTGCTGCTAGAGAAATCAGGCGGATCAAGTCAAATCAACATTCTGACAGTCCCTTAAGACTGATGGTCAAATCGGGGGGCTGTTCTGGATTATTTTACGATTTAAAATTTGCCAAGGAAATCAATCAAACTGAGTCGCCAACCGTTACGGGCGATCGTCTATTAAAAATCAATGATATTTCGCTTATAATTGACCGTAAATCTTGGAAATATCTCGAACATCTCAAGCTAGACTATGCTGAAGATTTGATGGGTGGAGGGTTTAGATTTCACAATCCTAACGCGCACAACACCTGTGGCTGCGGTATTTCTTTCTCTGAAGCAAAATAAGAAATCCGAACCAGGTCAATAGACTAATAATTAATTGATCAAACAGTCAACTATTCTGTGGTTGACATCGAAATTCCTATTAATCTATAATCATAATTTGTCTGCTATTATGCTAGGTTCTCTCGATCTTAGAACAGGTAGGAGGACTTTAAACCACACAAGCCAATAACTCATGCCCACTATTCAGCAACTTATTCGTAGCGAAAGATCTAAATCAAGTAAGAAAACCAAATCTCCCGCTCTGAAAGAATGTCCTCAACGCCGTGGAGTTTGCACCAGAGTATATACCACTACACCAAAAAAACCTAATTCAGCACTAAGAAAAGTAGCTAGGGTTCGTCTCACCTCAGGGTTTGAGGTAACTGCCTATATTCCAGGAATTGGACACAACCTACAAGAACACTCGGTAGTGTTAATCCGTGGCGGTCGTGTTAAAGATTTGCCAGGAGTCAGATACCACATAGTTCGCGGTACACTTGATACCACTGGAGTAAAAGACAGAGCGCAAGGTCGTTCCAAATATGGTACTAAGCGTCCTAAATAAAGGTCAAAATTGCCATAATTAAAATTGCCATAATTTTTTAGGCAAAAATAAAGGGATAAAAGAGCATCTGAACACTAATTGCGATTAGGAAGGATGCTGTTTTCAGTGTAAAATTGATGATCGATTCAAGTCGATTAAAAACAAGTAGTATTGTCGCTACTGATAATTGTAAAAATAATTAGCTTAATTAATAAATTCTAGCCCTGATAACAGCTAATTCTAAACAGTTGGTTTTTTCGATGGTATCAGTGCAATGACATATTAATATTGAAAAACAGCTAAATTATAGTTTCGTATCCTTTAAATCAAGTAATAAGCAAATGTCTCGTCGTTCAAGCAATAAAAAGCGTCCCGTTCCACCAGATCCAGTTTACAATAGTCGCATACTCAGCATGACTATTAGAAGAATTATGCGTAGTGGCAAGCAGTCGTTGGCAGCTCGTATAATTTATGATGCTATGGCTATCATAGGCGAAAGAACAGGAAGTGAGCCTATCGAAGTATTTGAACAGGCTATCAAAAATCTCACTCCATTAGTAGAAGTAAAAGCGCGTCGAGTTGGTGGTGCTACTTATCAAGTTCCGATGGAAGTTAGACAAGGTAGAGGTACAACTTTGGCTTTGCGTTGGCTAATTCAATATGCCCGTGCTAGAGGTGGGCGCACTATGGCAGCCAAACTAGCTAGCGAGATTATGGACGCAGCTAATGAAACTGGAGGGGCAATGAAGAAAAGAGATGAAACACATCGTATGGCAGAGGCGAATAAAGCTTTTGCTCACTATCGTTACTAGCGATCTCTTGAGGTGGCTTTAGACTGGATTAACAGAGTAAGCTAAAAATGACGCAGCGTTTTGCTGCGCTTTTGTTTAATTTCAATCTTGTTCTGGTAAAAAGTTACAATAAGTCGCATCGCGCCCTGACTATACTACTGACAGGTTTTTCTGCCTCATGAGTCAAACTTCTATTATTTCAGAGGCTGTAGCCTTGAGCAGAATTTGCTCGTCTTTAACCATGAATATGCTCTATGGTACAAATAGAGAATTATTGTAGGACTAATAGCTCTACAACACCAACTGTTTTCAAAATAGGTTGATTTTCTACCAAACTAACTAGAACATCAGCTCATTTCAAGCAAAAATTTTAAAGCTCAAATACTTTAGTTATTGATAAAAGTATAGAATTATAAACGGTATTAAATAAAGTAAACAAAATAGACATTTAGCAATTTCATCCTGCAAGACGCAAGGAGGTATTTGTGGGACGTATTATCCCTCTAGAGCGAGTACGAAATATCGGTATCGCTGCTCACATAGATGCGGGCAAAACAACAACAACAGAAAGAATTCTTTTTTACACTGGTATTGCCTATAAAATGGGCGAAGTCCATGATGGTGCAGCCACTATGGATTGGATGCAGCAAGAGCAGGAAAGAGGAATTACTATTACTGCTGCTGCGATCAGTACCAGTTGGCAAGATCACAAAATCAACATTATAGATACTCCAGGACACGTAGATTTCACAATTGAGGTCGAACGTTCAATGCGAGTTCTTGATGGAGTGATCGCCGTATTTTGCTCTGTTGGGGGCGTGCAGCCTCAATCTGAGACTGTTTGGCGACAAGCTAATCGGTATAACGTACCGAGGATTGCGTTTGTCAACAAAATGGATCGCACGGGAGCAAACTTTTTTAAAGTTTACGAGCAAATTAGAGAGCGTCTCCAAGCCAATGCCGTACCAATTCAAATTCCTATTGGCAGTGAAGGAGAATTTAAGGGAATTGTCGATCTTGTAAGGATGAGGGCTATTATCTATAAAGATGACTTAGGCAAACAGATAGAAGAAACTGATATTCCCGATGAGCTACAGGAAGAGGCGCAAAAGTATCGAGCCAAGCTGATTGAATCCATCGCTGAAACCGACGAAGCACTTCTAGAGAAGTTTATGATGGAAGAGGAGTTTAGCGAAGCGGAAATTAAGGCAGCGATACGCAAAGGTACAATCGATAATTCAATTATGCCAATGCTGTGTGGTTCTGCGTTCAAAAATAAAGGAGTTCAAGTTCTGCTAGATGCGGTTGTAGACTATTTACCCGCTCCTCCTGAGGTGCCTCCGATTAAAGGAGAGCTGCCTAATGGAGAAGAAGCAGTTAGACACTCTAGCGATGAAGAACCGTTTTCGGCTTTGGCATTTAAAATTGCCACTGACAAATTTGGTCGTTTAACTTTTGTTAGAGTCTATTCTGGGGTTCTAGCTAAGGGTAGCTATGTCTACAATTCGACTAAACAGAAAAAAGAACGAATTTCTCGTCTAGTAGTCTTGAAGTCTAACGATCGCATTGAGGTAGATGAGCTTAGGGCTGGCGATTTGGGCGCAATCGTTGGGTTGAAGGTGGCGACGACTGGTGACACCTTATGCGATGAGCAAAATCCAATTATTTTAGAGTCACTTTTTGTTCCCGAACCAGTAATTTCTGTAGCGGTAGAACCTCAGACTAAAAGCGATGTAGAAAAGCTATCTAAAGCTCTTCAGGCTCTTTCTGATGAAGATCCTACGTTTCGCGTTAGTACTAACCCCGAAACAAACCAAACTGTAATTGCAGGAATGGGAGAGCTTCATTTGGAAATCTTAGTAGACCGCATGCTCAGAGAGTTTAACGTTGAGGCTACGGTAGGGAATCCTCAGGTGGCGTATCGGGAAACAATCCGCAAAAGTAGTAAAGGCGAAGGTAAATATATCAAGCAAAGCGGGGGTAAAGGTCAGTACGGTCATGCCGTATTAGAAATTGAACCTGCCCCAGCAGCTACTGGTTTTGAGTTTGTTTCTAAAATTGTTGGCGGTACTATTCCCAAAGAATATATTCCTGCTATCGAACAAGGGGTGAAACAAACTTGTGAATCTGGTATCTTGTCAGGATATCCTTTGATAGATATCAAGGTCAGCTTGGTGGATGGTTCATACCACGAAGTAGACTCTAATGAAATGGCTTTCAAAGTGGCTGGTTCTATGGCAGTTAGAGAGGCAGTCAATCGAGCTGCTCCTGTAGTTCTAGAACCAATGATGAAGGTTGAAGTCGAAGTTCCTGAAGATTTTTTAGGAGACGTAATTGGCGATCTCAACTCACGTCGGGGCAATATTGAAGGCATGAACTCCGAAGGTAGCATAGCGAAAATAGATGCCAAAGTTCCATTGGCAAAGATGTTTGGTTATGCTACAGATATCCGTTCCAAAACTCAAGGACGCGGTATTTTTTCGATGGAGTTTAGTGAATATAGCGAAGTTCCTCGCAATGAAGCAGAGGTAATTATCGTTAAGAATAAAGGGAACACTTTAGTTTAAATAAGGAATAAATTAATGGCACGCGCAAAGTTTGAACGTAACAAAGAACACGCCAACATTGGTACCGTTGGTCATGTAGACCACGGCAAAACCACTTTAACAGCAGCAATTACTCTATCTCTAGCTGCTACGGGTAATGCTAAAGCTAGAAATTACGAAGATATTGATGCTGCGCCCGAAGAAAAAGCTCGTGGGATCACAATCAACACTGCTCACGTAGAATACGAAACTGAAAATCGCCACTACGCTCACGTAGACTGTCCTGGACACGCTGACTACGTAAAAAACATGATTACTGGTGCTGCTCAAATGGACGGCGGTATTTTGGTAGTATCTGCTGCTGATGGTCCTATGCCTCAAACTCGCGAACACATTCTTTTAGCAAAGCAAGTTGGTGTTCCTAGCTTGGTGGTATTTATGAACAAAGAAGACCAGGTAGATGACGAAGAACTACTAGAGTTAGTTGAATTAGAAATCCGCGAGCTTTTGAGCGAGTATGATTTTCCTGGTGATGATATTCCGATCGTTTCTGGTTCTGCCCTTAAAGCAGTAGAGGCGTTGACAGCTAAGCCCGATCTTAAAAAGGGTGACGATCCATGGGTTGACAAAATCTACGACCTAATGGAGCAAGTTGACTCCTATATTCCTACTCCCGAACGTGAAATAGATAAACCTTTCTTGATGGCGGTAGAGGACGTATTCTCGATTACTGGTCGTGGTACGGTTGCCACTGGTCGGATCGAGCGCGGTGAAGTAAAAGTCGGCGAAACTATTGAAATCGTGGGAATTAAAGATACTCGCAGCACTACTGTAACTGGAGTGGAAATGTTCCAAAAAACTTTAGATAAAGGTATGGCTGGAGATAATGTCGGAGTTCTACTACGTGGTATCCAAAAAGAAGACATTGAGCGGGGAATGGTTTTAGCCAAACCTGGTTCGATCACTCCTCATACTGAGTTTGAGGGTGAGGTTTACGTACTAACCAAAGAAGAAGGTGGTCGTCATACTCCTTTCTTCAAAAACTATCGTCCTCAATTCTACGTTCGTACAACCGACGTGACTGGCACGATTACCGACTATACTGCTGATGATGGCAGTGCGGTAGAAATGGTGATGCCTGGCGATCGCATCAAAATGAACGTGGAGCTAATTAACGCGATCGCGATCGAGCAGGGAATGCGCTTTGCGATTCGCGAAGGCGGTCGCACTATTGGTGCTGGAGTAGTCTCGAAGATTATTAAGTAGTCCTTAGGACAACCAACATAGAACGAACAACCTAACCCCGTGAGGGTAGACTTTGCCAGTCACAAACGCAGCTAGCATGGTCTACTCTCTTGGTTTGTGTGAGAGAATAGATTTAAATATTTAGTATTCATAGCAGAATTGCTTATCTGCTGGCTCAGACCCGATTAAATATCCGTACCTCGACAATTAAACAACATGGCAACGATTCAACAACAGAAAATACGCATTCGTCTCAAAGCTTTCGATCAACGTTTGTTAGATACATCTTGTGAAAAGATTGTAGATACGGCAAACCGAACTAATGCCTCCGCAGTTGGTCCAATTCCTTTACCAACAAAGCGTAAAATCTACTGTGTCTTGCGATCGCCTCACGTAGATAAAGATTCTCGCGAACATTTTGAAACTCGTACTCATCGCCGTATAATCGATATCTATAAGCCTTCTTCCAAAACTATTGATGCCTTGATGAAGCTAGATTTACCTGCTGGCGTTGACATTGAAGTCAAACTCTAGATTAAAACTTAGAATTTGCGATCGGCTAACCCTTTAGATTTAGTTTCTAGGGGGTTATTTTAGTCAATACGCTATGAGAAAAAATCAGCTAAAGTAAATAACAAGTATCAATATCAGTCATAGATAAAAATAAGTTTAGATGGCATCTTCTTCAATCGCAGTTAGAGAATTACCTTTGTTTCCCCTTCCTGAAGTAGTTTTGTTTCCTAGCCGTCCGTTACCGCTTCATATCTTTGAATACCGCTACAGAATCATGATGAATACGATTCTAGAGAACGACCGTCGCTTTGGAGTCTTGTCTATCGACCCAGCAACGGGAGAAATTGCCGAATATGGCTGTTGCGCGGAAATTTTACATTTTCAGAGGCTACCCGACGATCGCATGAAGATGTTAACCTTTGGACAGAAAAGATTTAAAGTACTCGAATACGTTCGAGAAAAACCCTATCGTGTGGGTTTGGTAGAGTGGATTGAAGACCGACCATCTGCTGAAGATTTGACTCCCATGGCAACTGAAGTAGAAGAGCTGTTGCGAGATGTAGTTCATCTTTCTGCCAAGCTGACCAGCCAAAAAATCGAGCTGCCTGACGATCTGCCAAGTTCCCCTACAGAACTGTCTTATTGGGTAGCTAGCAACTTATACGGCGTAGCCTCAGAACAGCAGGCATTGTTAGAAATGCAGGATACTTTAGAACGTTTGCAAAGGGAGCAGGAAATTCTGAGTTCTACTCGTAATCATTTGGCAGCGCGTACTGCCCTCAAAGATGCTTTGGATAATTAACCGTATGTCGAGCAAAATTAAAAGTTAATAGTCTAGTACCGCTTCGCTTGAGTAGCGAGTAGTAAGTAGTAAGTTAGATATGGTCAAGGTTTGAGGTTAACTAAATGGTGTTTTCATTTACGCCTATATCTACTAGAAGAACGAAGCTATACGTCTAAAATATTATAGTTGCCAAAGATTTTTAGAACTTCGGTACAGCTAGATAATTCTGCAAGAGCATTCGTAATTTCAGGGTCGTGAGAATTTCCCTCTAGATCGATAAAAAAAACGTATTCTCCTAAAGAACGTTTGGTCGGACGAGACTCGATTTTACTGAGGTTGATTTTTCTATGAGCAAAAATTTCCAAAGCTTCAACTAAAGCTCCTGGAGCATTTTGAGCAAGACTAAAAGCCAAAGCTAGATGGCTGCCACGGTCGCTGATGTGGGAACTAACAATCCAAAAACGAGTACAATTATCACGGCTATCCTTAATATCTGACCTGAGCAACGGAACCTGATATAGTTCAGAGGCTTTAGGAGAGGCGATCGCTGCTGCCGTTTGGTCTTGTTTGAGTAGCTTGACTCCTTCGGTTGTAGACTTAGTAGGAATAAGCTGAACCTGAGGTAAAAATTTTTCTAGCCACTTTTGGCATTGAGCCAAGGCTTGAGGATGGGAATAAACCGTTTCGATTTGCTCTAAGGATGGGCTGTAAGACAATAGCCCGTGAAAAATAGGGATAGTTAATTCTTGATGAACTTGAATCGCTGACTGCCATAGAGTATCTAAAACAACGGTAACACTACCTTCGATGGAATTTTCAATCGGTACGATCGCCCGATCTATTTCGCCGTTAGCTACAGAGCGTAATGCCAAGGCAATACTAGGATAGGGACATAATGTGATAGTGGTTGATGGTTGATGGCGATAGATCCAGTCTGCATAGGCTAAGGCAGCGGTTTCTGAGTTAGTTCCCGTAGGACCGAGATAGGCAAGAGAAAGCTTCATAAAAATTGGTTTGCAAAAATACAACGAAAGTATTATTTATTTACATAAGGATAACTTGGTTGCAAAATGTAACTTAAAATTAATAAATAGTAAAGACTTTAACATCACCTATGTACGTTAGTTTCAACACCTCAGAATCGGTTCAAATATCAGTAGATAACGCGGAAATCCCAATACAACATTATTTGCGTCAACCAAAAAGGGTGGTAGAAGCGATCTCCGATCCCAGGTTAATGAAGCAGATGTCTGACGAGCTGTACGAGCTAAAAATGCGACCGATCGACTTTATGGAGATCTACCACTTCCAACCAATTGTACTGCTAAAGGTTTGGTCGGGTTCAAACGGTAGCGTATATTTACAGTCTGAGGATTGTCAAATTGAGGGAATAGATTATATTAATCGGCGTTTTTCGCTCAAGCTCAAAGGTGTGTTATATCCCAATGAATCCGACGGACAAACCACCCTACTAGGACAGGCGGATTTAGAGGTGGGGGTAGAATTACCTACCGCTTTGATGTTTACACCGAAATCATTTTTGGAAGTAGCGGGTAACAAACTGCTCAAAAGCGTCTTAGGTAGAATTAAAAACAAGCTTACCACCCAGCTAGTTCAAGATTATCGTAGCTGGGCATCCCACGAAAGCAAATCTCGTTCTGAGTCCGTAGCCAAGTTGTCTCCTGAGATGGGGTATTAGATTTAACTTCGGCTCGGTTCTGCCCAATTGACTCAGATTAATTGAGGATGCCAACAGAACGGCTCACCTCAAATCAATGAGTTCATTTTAAATTGTCGATCTTCAAGCAAAGTCAGAAAATTTTTTTCCAGCTTCGCGATCGCCTGAACTGTCTATTTTAGAATTCGCCTCTAACTAATAATCGTTACGATTATTAGCAATACGTAGATCTAACCTGGGTGAGCGATCGCTTTGAGTACTAACGACAAGACTTAAAAGAGCGTCGATGTTCGGCGCAGATTCCGTACTGCGTGATCGCCAAACGATGATTGGGGGTAGGATAGCCCTTGTTGGCTGCCAAATCGTATTGGGGATACTTTTGCGCCAAATTAACGATCGCCTCATCGCGCCATACTTTAGCTAGAATACTCGCAGCAGCAATTACAGGCGATCGCAAATCTCCTTTGATTACGGTTTTTTGGCTAATTGACAAGTTGGGAATTGAAAACTTGCCATCTACCAGACAAATATCTGGGGCGACCCGTAAACCTACTACAGATCTCTGCATCGCCAAGAGAGAAGCCTGTAAAATGTTTAGGCTGTCGATTTCGGCAACGCTAGCACTACCGATCTGCCAGTCGGATACTATTTCCTTGATTGGCTGAACTAGTTCTTGGCGTGAGCGCGAAGATAATTTTTTACTATCCTTGACCCCTATGTCAATCAACCGTGGAACTACCCCTAGAGGTAAAACCACTGTTGCTGCTACTACAGAACCAAATAAAGCACCTCTGCCAACTTCATCGACCCCTGCAATTAAGGACGTTGGTTGAAATTCTGATAACAGCTCGTCACCATAACTTGTATTCACTTTAAGATTGCGTTTATTCTCGCGTAGCCGAAGAGCGACGACGACGACGACGACCATTGGGGACTTCTTCTTTAGCGGAAGGTTCTGGTTCGGCTGAAACTACAGGTTCTGCTGCGTCAACCTCCTCAGTTTTTTTGCCGATGGTTTTGGGTTTTTCCTTTTCTGATGGTTTAGCTTCGGCGTTGGTAGCCTTTGGTTCTGCCTCTGCCAACTCTTCACCAGGCTTTTTGACATAGACTAAAACAGATTTAGGGTCTTGACCCTGTTCGGCGTAAATCAGAGGAGAAACACCCATGAGGGCGTACATTTCCTGTTCCAAATCCCCCATCTCTACCGTGACTTTTTCTAGACTTGCTTCATCTCTACGAGGCGATCGCGATTGAGAACGTGTTTTGCGCTCTTCGGTGTTTTCTAAATCTTGGTCTAAATTTCCTTCAATCGATAGGGGTTCTTGTTCGATCAGTTCTTCTTTGATCAACAGGTCATTGCGACGGCTGCGACGACGACGGCGATTACCGTTGTTTCCTCCCTGTTCTTGGTAATTGGGATGATTGAGTAAATCTGGCTGGCGATTATTCTCATCATATTCTTCGCTGGGAGTTGGGGTACTAATTGTTTCTACTTTTTCCCTTTCTACAGGAGCAGGAATTACTGGACGAATACTATTTACGGGTTCGCGAATTGCTGCGGGAGGAACTATCGGAGATGTTTCTATAGATTCTGCTTCTAATTTTCCAGGAAGATGGGCTATTTGTCCCAAACCACCGCAAGTATGACAAGTTTGACCAAATAGCTCGTAAATGTTTTTGCCCTGACGTTTACGGGTTAGCTCTACCAAACCTAGCTCTGAAAGTTGCGCTATTTGGGGACGAGCTTTATCGCCTTTGAGACTATTGTTAAAGTGTTCTAGTAGTTTGATTTTGTCGCGATGGGAATCCATATCGATAAAGTCAACCACAATTACTCCGCCAATATTTCGCAGACGTAGTTGACGGGCAATTTCTGTCGCAGCCTCGGTATTTGTCCACAGTACCGTTTCTCTAGCAGTTGCCGAGCGGGTAAAAGAGCCTGAATTGACATCAATTACCGTTAATGCCTCGGTAGGTTCGATGATAATATACCCTCCCGACGGCAATTCTACTCTTGGTTTAAGAGCTTCTCTGACCGCAGCACTAACGCGATAGTAGTCTAGAATTGGCTGGGGTTCTCGATGATAGTCGATAAATACACCTTGGGGAGAACGACCACTACTCCAGTTCATCAGCTGCTGTTTGATTCGTTTTACTCCTGCCGAGGAATCAACCACAATTGTATTGACTTCGCCCGAAAAGGTATCTCTCAAAACACGCTGAATAAAATCATCATCACGATTGAGTAGAACTGGAGGCTTGGCATAATTTGCCTGGTACTGAATTGACTCCCATTGTTTTTGCAGAAATTCTAAATCTTCCATGATGGCTTCTTCTGCCTTGCCATCTGCCTCGGTTCTAATCAATAAACCCATGCCAGGGGGTTTGATTAAAATTGCTAAGGCTCGAAGACGACTGCGTTCATTTTCATTAGAGATCCGACGAGACAGCTTAACTCCCTTCCCGTAGGGCATTAATACTAAATAGCGTCCTGGAAGAGTTATGTTCCCTGTAAGCCTCGGTCCCTTATTACCCGTTGGCTCTTTCATCACCTGAACTAAAGCCTTTTGTTGGGGAACCAAAAGTTCAGTGATCGCTGCTGCACTTTTTTTGAGACGTAGTGGACCTAAATCTGTAACGTGGATAAATCCATTGCGTTCGCTATTACCAATATTGACAAAGGCTGCATCGATACCAGGAATGACGTTTTCTACCGTACCTAGATAGATATCACTAACCTGTTGATGACCTGTAGCAACAATTAGTTCTTGTATTTGTTCTTCCCAGAAAACAGCAGCTATGTGATGTTGTTCTGCAATAATAATCTGTTTTGGCATTAATTTTCCTCAAAAATTATGATGGCTGATTACTGATTAGCCTGTCGTAAAACCATGCAATACATCGATCGAGAAGTAGTCCATGATTGGTTTTGTAATCTTCAATGCAAAAAAATCGTAAAATAGAAATCAATCGGTAAATCCCGCAGATATAGCTACAAAGGATTTAGACGTGGGCAAATAATATCTAAAGACTATTAGAATAAATATTACTTGAATTATTTAGCTAGTGTTTGGAAGCTGATTATCTGTCTATTGTAAAATTAGCTTTCTACTTTTTCTGCTCTTAAATAAGAAGCCGATCAAAGGAATCCACGGTCAGAAGTTGTAAAAACAAATAGCTGAAACGGTGACGCTCCGCTGTGTCTTGGTAAGCTTTTTTTAGTCCGCCTTGCCTAGAGAGACCTCAGGGATTTGTCTGGAACTTTGCGCCGTGGGGCGGGGTCGAACCACTTTCACAACTCTGCGTTGCCTAGGGCGAGACTTGTTCGGCACTCAAACTAAATTCTGAGGGCGCGATTCTGAGCGCGAGCTACGCTGAATCGCATTCAGCTTGTAGAATCGCGCTCGTGGAATTTCTCCAAAATGCTGACCGTCTTTTGTCCAACCAGGATGGAGCATTGCTACGATACGGATCCAGCCTCTCCACACAGCAGTTCCCTTGATAACGGATTTGGGAAAGTATCAGCCATTTCATTAAGATTAGTAAAGTCTTAGCAGATTGATGTAATTTTTGGGCGACTGGGGAATTCTAGATGCTTGAAGTAGCGATTGGCTCGACCACCGCTAGGGGCGCTCGCCAGCCAAATTGACATTGCTCTGACTATAATTACTAAGCGGTCGTGAAATTGCTGAGATATTACTCTACCAAATTTTAACCTGAATATAACCTCAAAAAGCGATCTTTGGCAAGGAAATCAGGTAAACAGCTAAATAATCTGGCTGACTAAAACCAAAAATTTAATGAGCTTGAGTAATTATTAAGTTTTAGTTATTTCCTGTTTTATTATATCTGCAATCTGTTCTGCTGCGCCAGTTTTACTTCTTACTGTGATTAAACTATCATGTATGTTTTGCAGTTTGTCGGGATGAGCTAGATAATCTAGAACCAAAAGAGCGATCGCTTCTGGCTCTAACTTACCCACCAATTCGGGAACAATTTCCCGTCCCGCCCAAATATTGGGCCAGGCAAACAGCCTTCCTTGCTTAAGAACCAACCAATTTATCAGCTTGGCTAATGCCGTTCCCACCCCTGGTAGATTGGCTAAAATTCCTGGTAGCCCATCCCAAGAACGCATGGCATCTAGTTGTTGAGTCGGCAATAAAACAATCATCGGGATGCCTAAAGCGGTTAATTCTGCCGTATTTGCCCCCACTGTAGTCAAGCATAGCTGACAGCAGATTAGATCTCGATAGGCAGGAAATTCTGTAATCAGGCGAATTTTAGTGCCTCCTGAAGTTTCCAGATAAGTTGTTGCTTCCCCCACTGTAACCAATTTGCCCTCCACATTGCCCAAAGATGGGATGAGTGGGTTGTCTCGTCGATTAGCATATTTACTCAGGGTAGTCAGATCGAGGGTAGGTGCAACGGGAATCATCAACTGAACTTGGGGTTGTTGTTGGTGAATCTGTTCGGCGATCGCCATGCACAAGGGAACCCCCTGCAACAGCTTGGCGGGTTTTGAACCGACTAATAGCCCAATTAAAGGAGTATCGGTATTAGATCTAGTATCCCGTGATTCAACTTCTAAAGCCACGTCTGCCATCAAGTCTCCCACTAAATCAAACTTGGCTTGATAAGACTTAGGAACTCGTTCAATTACCCGTTGATTCATAGCTGCAAAGCGATCGACCAAACGATACCAACGGGCATCCCATTCAGCATAAATTAAGCTAGAGTATTGCAATCGTTTACTAATAGCAACGGTATAAAACTGGTCGCCACCCAAAAAGACGACGATGCCACGCTCGTACCATTGCCAATGGTCTTTTGTTTTGCCCCAAAGTAAAAAATCCCAGAAATCTGAGGCTGGTAGTACCCGATCTACCCCTCGATAGCTAGAGGCGATCGCAGCTTCTTGCCCCGTGCTGTGGGGACAAGGAGACAACAGCACCGAAATTCTTAGATTTTGCCAGTCTCCTAGAACTTTATTCAGGTGTTTAACTACGGGGCGCACCCAGGTTATGATTTCTCCTGGTCCATTAGACAAAATAACAATATCAGTCGGTTGCAGATCACCAGATTTGCTCGACAATCGATGTAAGTTCATCCGTTAGAGATTTGCTACTTCATAGACAAAATTTAAAGTTGCCCAACTATTGACATCTAAAGCATAGACATCATCCTTGGGCAAGAAACTATCGGCGACCGAACTAGCATTGTGTAAATCTTGCATTAAAGAATTTACTACCTCTAGGGGATTAGTCACTTTTAATACCTGCTCTCGATCCAGCTTAAAGTTGGGTTGTGTAGTCAAGGCTTTAAGAGTATTGGCAAAAGGTTGGACGGCAAAAATTGCATATAGCGTATTAATTCCAGCCGATTCAGGAGCTTTCCATTGCCAAGAATTTTCTACTGGAGGAATGACCAATTTGTTGCCAGGGGCGATCGCAATGTTTTCTAAGCGAGCTTCTGCTTCAGCCTTGGAGGGTTGAATCGGGGTATAAAGAGCAAAAATATCACTATCAGAATCAACGCCCAACAGTAGGGCATAGAGTTGGCGATCGCTAAAATTGTTCAGGGTCAGTTCTATTTCTGCACCTTTGGCTAGGAAAGGTGAGGCATTAGCTGACTCGGTATTCAAGCTATTTGTAGCGAAACGGGTTTTTTTGGTAGATAGCTGTTGATTCTCTACAGGAAATGTGGTTCTCCGCCAGCCAGCAGTTGGTTTTTCTCCTTTGGCGGTCAGGGTAGCACTCACCTTTAATTGTGAAGAAAACTCGTTATTGGTCAATTCCAGCCATTTAGCTGTTAATAGGTTGTTAAATTGAGGCTGTAGGCGGTCGATGGCGATTTTAACTGCTTCTTCTTCTAGTCCTGTAGTTTTATCAATTAATACTCCTCCAGCAGTATACAAACCATAGCTAAAGGTCGGTTTTTTAGTTTCTGAATCAGTAATTGCTTCTGAGGTGGGGACTGAACTAACTTTTCCCAATAGGCAATCGGCGTGTTGTTCTCCAGATACTATTGCCGAACTAATCGCAGGTATATTAGCTAGCGCGCTAGTAGCATCAACCCGTTCAATTCTTTCCAAGTCAAAATCCATTGCCAAGGTCAATTTCAAGTCCCGCTTCAACATTCGCAGCGATTCATTCACCAACTGACCTACTTGAGGAGATTCAATAATTGTCGATAATAATTTGGTTTTGGCAACTAGACCTTCTTGAGATTTTAGCTGTAGTTGAGGAACGTTATTCGGGATCGAACTAAAACAGGAATTAACTTCATAGCAATCGAGTATGTTGGCAGGCAAGCCCAAAAGCTTTAGCTCTATATTGTTATTGTTATCTGCCTTACTAATAACTCCTATCGCCTGGGGAGCATCACTAGCAGCCAGATAATAAGCGATCGCCATTTTATCAGTGCTATTCAAACTAGGCTGTTGCTGTCTACCCATCACCTGTTCTACCGTTTCTGCGCTTCTAGCCAAAGCTAGCTGCATTTTGCTACTAGGCGTAATCTGCCAAAGATGCCGAGTTAAAGCGTGGGTAAACAGTCCTGCACTAAAACTATCCCACTGTCTTTCGGCTGCTACTTGGTTTTTACCGCTAGCAGAAAGAACCACTCCAGGTAAGGAGGAGACTCTTTTACTCGCCTTGAGTCCTTTGCTAGCCAAATCAGCATTTAATTCTGCCAAAAAAGCTAATTCTTGAGGGCTGAGATCTTCAAAAACCTGGGAAACAGAACGAATCTTCAGGTTGCTGTGTTTGCTTGCCGAAGTAGTATTAAAGCTGGTATCTAAGACAAAAGTACACTTGGCGGTAGACAAAGATTGGGCTAATACCAAAAGACTCTCTTGCAAAATACCGTTGGCGCGAGATTTTTTGGCGGAAGACGATACTCCGTTTACTGGAATAAAGCTGTTGACCAAACGGAAAGCACCAGGACTATCCCAAGCAGGACTGCTGGTGTTTTCTGCTTTAAGATTATTGCCATCTACAGACAACGGCATTTTAATTTGACCGCCGTAACCACTGAAGTGAAATACTACTACATCATCTGCTTTAGCCTGTCCCAAGTGTTCGATAAAAGTAGTTTCGATGTTTTCTCTAGTAGCCAGGCGATCGCTCAAGGTAATAATATCACTGGGATTAAAGCCAAAACGGTGAATCAATAGCTCCCGTTGCAGCTCAATATCTGTCAAGCACCCCGTTAGATGCTCATAATTTGGATAACGATTGATCCCCACTAACAGAGCAAGCTTACGGTTGGTAGGCTGAGCTAAAGTCTGTTGATAATTGGCGATCGATCTTGCCAGATGGTTATTGTTAACTAGAGATGAGATTCCAGCTTCGGTTGCTCCCCAAGTAAACAAAGCCAGTCCAGCTTGCTGTAGAAAAGTTCTGCGGTCAAGTTTCATATCAGCTACTAGCTTCTAGAATGCGTTTAGCCTATCAATAATAGCTGTTAAACGTTGCTCAAAATCATCAAGGTTACAGATTAAGAACAATTCAGGCTCTTCTCTCTGTAACCAATAGATAGTGTTATGTATGGTTTTGCTTTGGTGATAAATAGTTATCTCGTAGGCGAAAACGTACCTCAGCACAACAGTCTATTGTTTAAATCGCTCCTATTATAGCGACTGTTGCCCCAAGATTTGTTGAGGAATTTTGCTACTTCAATCAACTTTCATCGCCTTGGCTAACTCTTCTGCAACTTTGGGGCGAGAAAACTGGGGAGGTGGAGTTTTTCCTTCTCTCAGCATTGCCCGAACTTTGGTTCCCGACAGGTGAATCCGTTCTTCTTTTGTTGCAGGGCTAGTTTTAGCTGTTGCCATTTGCTCAGTACGAGTACAGTAAAAAGCGTGTTCAAATTTAAGCGGGGCAATACCTAGCTCTTCGGGCTTAAATTGACCAAAGATTTCTTGAGCATCGTAAGTACCGTAGTAATCTCCGACCCCAGCATGATCGCGACCGACAATAAAGTGAGTGCAGCCATAGTTTTTGCGGATTAAAGCGTGAAAAATTGCTTCTCTAGGACCTGCATAGCGCATTGCCGAAGGGTTAATCGCTAAAATGACCCGATCTTGAGGAAAATAGTTTTCCATCATAATTTCGTAACAGCGCATTCTAACATCCGCAGGAATATCGTCACTTTTGGTTGCCCCTACCAGAGGATGAAGAAATAGACCATCGACAATTTCTAAAGCACACTTAATGATATATTCATGGGCGCGGTGAATCGGGTTGCGAGTTTGAAATCCGACTACGGTTTTCCAACCTCTTTCTTGGAACAGATCTCTAGAAGCAGCAGGATCGATCTGATAATCTGGGAACTGAGGATGAGCTTCTCGCTCTAGCAACCAAACTGAACCTGCTAGATTGATTTCTCCCTGGTCGTAAACTACCTTTACCCCAGGATGCTTGTCTTCTTTGGTGCGATAGACGTTTTCTGCCTCTAACTCTTTGTCATAACTGTATTTTTCAGTTAATTCTAAAACTCCAATAAATTTACCCTCAGGGTTGTCCAAGCGAATCAAACTGCCGAGGGTTAGAGGTTCAGCTACTTCTGCGGTCACAGATAGAGTTACGGGTACTGACCATGGCAAACCATTGGCAAGACGCATATCTTTGACTACGCCTAAATAGTCTTGTTGTCCCATAAAACCATTGATAGGGCTAAAACCACCGATGGCAATCATCACCAGGTCGGAAGTTGCTCTTTTGTCTAACTGGACTCTAGGCAAAGAATCTGCTTTAGCTATAAAGTTTTGTTTCTCTTCGGGGGTAGCTAAACGATTGATTAGCTCACCGCCATGGGGGGGGATTAAATCTGTACTCATAATTGGTGGCTCTTTTGAATAAGCTTGATTCAGGGCAACAAGATTGACTAATGATTATAGAAACAGGCACTCAACCAAAACCATACTAGATTGATGTCCGTTAAATTTTTGTTATGGTTTCAGCATTGCTTGTAATCTTATGTAAAGTAAATCATATTTTTGTAGATTATGAAACGTTTGTTTTTAATTCAGAGACCTAGTTTGATACAGGGTTGGGTTGTCTCACAGCGTATTTTCCACGTTCGTTTTTGGTTGGCGATCGCTTTATCTTTGTTGCTTTCTTGGTGTACCGTGTCTCCCGCTTGGGCAATGGGCGGTAAACAACCACTTCTCGATCAGCCTGCTCCTGAATTTACTCTTCCTACCAATACGGGAGAGGGAAATATTGCCCTACAAGATTATCGAGGTCAGTGGGTCGTACTATATTTTTACCCTAAAGATTTTACTTCGGGCTGTACTTTAGAGGCTCGACGTTTTCAACAAGATCTAGCAGAATATGAAGCAAGAAACGCGCAAATTTTAGGGGTTAGTGTAGATGATGTTGATTCTCATCGCGAATTTTGCGACTCGGAGGGACTCAAATTTCCCTTGCTAGCTGATACAGACGGCAGGATTAGCAAAACCTACGGTTCATGGTTAGGAGCAATGTCTTTAAGACATACCTACTTAATCGATCCCCAGGGGATTTTGCGCGAGACTTTTTTGGGTGTTAGACCAAGTATTCATAGCCAAGAAGTTTTGGCTCGTTTGGATGAGTTAAATCGGGAACTATCAGGCTAAATTCTTTTAGTTACAATAGAACTCTGTATTTGTTTGCCACGATAGATCTAAATGGGTATGCATGGAGTCAATAGTTGGTAAAATATTATGCGATCGCTATCGTATTCTCCGAGAACTAAGTCAAAACGCTCTTAGTATAGTTTATCTTGCCGAAGATCTTCGAGAGCCAAGCTTGGGGCAATGTGAAATAGAAAGGCTACAGCCTCAATACGACAATGAAGTTTTGGGGACTCAATCCTGGCGGAAAACTCTTCAAACCTTCGTAGATCGGGGTAATGCCTTAAAAAACATCAGCCAGCATCCACAAATTCCTCAACTATTGGCTTTTTTTGAATGCGATCGCGAGTTTTATTTGGTTCAAGAACATATCGAGGGTCAAAGTTTACGGCAGAAACTAGAGACTGGCTTGATCAACGAAGCTGAAGCAGTTAGTTGGCTACAAGAAATTTTAGGAATTTTAGAGTTTGCTCACCAAGCAGAGGTTATACACCGTAATATACAGCCTTCAAGTTTGATCGAGCATCAAGACGGGAGAAAGTTTTTAACTGATTTTGCTATGCTCGACAACGCTATTTTATTTAGCGATCGCTCTGCAAAAAATATAGCTAATGCTGATTTTGCTCCGCCAGGAGAGACAAATTTAGATGTTGCTGGCGATATTTATGCCTTGGGAAAAACCATTATTTATGCTCTGACAGGTAATATTACTGAATTTATTCAGGCAAAATCTTTGGTATCGGAAAACACTTTACAACAATCAGATTCACAATTAGCTATAGCTGAGATTACACCCAAACTAGCTGGGATTCTTAATAAAATGGTAGGCGATCGCTCTGCCATACGCTATCAATCTGCTGCTGAAATTTTGGCAGAACTGGATTTTAATCAAAACGTAATTACTTTACCACCGCCTTTTTTTAACACCTCACAACTATCAGCAACTCCTCTGGCAACAGCCAAAGATAAAGCGAAACATCAAGGCAACTATCGCTCAGCACTAATTCAGAAATTAATTTGGCTCTTATTGAGCCTACCTTTTGTGATTGCTTTAGTAATTATATTTATTGGAATTAACAAAAACTCTTACAAAGACTTTGAAAATTATATAAACAATAATTATCAATTTAGTATCAAGTATCCTGAAACTTGGTCGCGCCGTGAATTGGACGATCCTATTACTGGAGAAGTAGTAGTTTTTGCCACACCTCAAGAGCGCGATCTTGATTTATTTAGAGAAAAAGTATACATTGCCGTCGAACGCCTATCTTCTGAGCCTATCAGTTTAGAACAATATGCTCAAACGGTTTTTGAGCGGATTGAGCAAGCAAAAAATAGTAAAATTGAAGCAGCACAAAATTATCGAATAAAAATAGATGAAACGCCTGGTCGGATGGTAATTTATTCTCGTCAACAAGAGGGTTTGCAGATTAAGCAAATGGAAGCTTTTACGATCAAGAACAATCAGGCTTATATTATTATTTATACTGCGCAGAAAAACGATTTTCCTGAGTTTTACAATACTGTAGAAAAAATGATTGATTCTTGGGAAATACAGTAATAAGTAATATAGTTGTTAGTTGTTAGTTGTTAGTTGTTAGTTGTCCTAAAGGATACCGCTTCGCATATTAGTTGTTAGTCGTACCTCAGCAATTTATTCCAAGTTGATATGGGAGTAGTGGCAATTTTTCAAGCAAAGTAATTAGAGATTTCTCTGGCGATCGCTGTGGCACCATCTTTAGCCAAACTCTCTGTATTACGAGGGGGAACCAGATCTTGATGTAAAAAGCTCCAATCTCCGCCCAAAAACTCATCCTGAGAAACAATCAAATGCTCGCTATAGTCTTGAATACCATTGAGTAAGACTTCTGCTTCGGCAAAATCATCACGAGTCAGAGAAATAATCGGGACATCGCAACACAAAGCTTCAGCAAAAGTACTATAACCTGGTTTGGAGACTACTCGCCCGCAAATAGGCATAAAATCTAGAGGACGCATCTGATTCACAACTTTTAGTAAGTTTGGTAAATCTGGTGCAGCGCGATCGAAAGTAACAAACTGCCAGTCAGGGAAGCGTTGAAGATTTTGATAGGGAATTTTTTGCAGTCCCAAACCGCCAAAAGTTAATAAAGTAGTTTTGGCAACGGGTGTGGTCAACTCAAATTTTTGACGCAGTTCTTCGTTGTTGTAAATAGGCGTACTCCCCGTCAACCCAACATCAGTAATATGAGGAAAGGCACTCATCGACTCAGCAAGAGGAAGTCTAAATAGGCGATCGCATTCACGATAATAATTTTCAATCCAGCTTACTACCTCGTTAAAGCTTTCTCCCCACTGGCGATAAATAAAGTCCCAACCAAAGTTACTCATCATCCAGCAAGGAATGTTCGCAGCATGAGCAATGGGAACAGCTAAAGCAGGAATATCGGCTAGAATTAAGCCGACATTGTGATCCCGAATGTATTGAGCTTCTTCAGCAATAATAGTATCTTCCCTGGCAATAATTTCTTGCATCTGAATCAAAGTTGCCTGTTTGTCCATAGTCAGGCTGTCGCTCTGAATTACCCCTACATCAAAAACACGCTGACGATAGGTAAATCCCTGGACATAAGACTTCAACAACCACTCAGGAGCAACCGTCACAAAAGTTATGGCAATGTCGGGTCGTAATTTCTGCAATTTAGCTGCTACTGTTGCCATACGGACAGCATGACCGAAACCGTGACTGGTTACTGCCAAATAAATAGTCGGTTGAGCCATCAAGACACTTAATAATTAATAATATTTGTTCAAGCTCATTAAACCACATATCCCAGAATGAGTAATATAGCCGTACAAAGCTATGTTAGGACAAGTTTATTTGATTGCTCGTAAGTAATAAGTAATGAGTAATAAGTAATGAGTGTTCTAGTGTAAGTCCATATTGCTTGACGGTGCAGTTAGAGAATGTCCTAACCAAAGTACGTAGAGCTATAAGTAACAAATTTGCTACTCCCGACTCCCTACTTGCTACTCCCTACTCTCTACTTGCTACTCCCGACTCACTGTCCAACGTAACGTCGTAAAAAACTCTCTAACGATTCCATCTTGATTTCAAAAGTAGATTCTAGACGGGCAATCTCATCTCTGGTGCAGAAAAATTCATGAGCTAGTAGAGTTCGCAACGTACCCAAGGATTTATTTAGCTGAGGATTAATCAAGCCGATACCCGCTCGTAAACCATCAAATAGTTCTAGGGGTGGGTTGATCGTAATTGGTTCTCGGTTAAACAGACGAGCGAAAATTCGAGGAAGGTCTTCTCTTTTAAGAATATCTGGTCCACCGACAGCAAATATCTGGTTTTTTGCTCCTTCAATTTCAGTTGAGGCGATCGCAATTTTGGCAAGGTCGTCCGTACTCACTATTGAAGAACGATTTTGTTGCTCGCCAAGGGAAAAATAAATGCCCGTATCCCGAAATCTTTCGGCTAGAGGAATTATATTATTAGCAAATCCAGAAGGACGAAGGATTGTATAGTTCAAGCCACTAGAAACGAGATACTTTTCTACTTCTCGCTTGGCTTTAAAGGTAACTGAGTCTTGATAGCCCCGATCTACCCCTAAAACGGAAATAAACACAAAATGTTCGACCCCCTCAGCGATCGCCCGATCGATTAGGTCTATATTGGCACGATAGTCTAAAGCTTGAGCGTCATTTCCCGCTCCATGACAACTAATAATGTATTTGACATCCCGACAGGCTTTAATGATATCTTTTTCTAGTTTTAAGTCTCCAATAAATATTTCCGCCCCACGATCTTCTAACTCGTTGAAATGCGATGATAGACGAACAAAAGCTCTTACTGGCTGCTCCTTTTCTCTTAGTTGTCTGACAATTCTGCGTCCTAACGATCCTGTGGCACCAGTGATTAAATACATTGCACTATTTGTTGTTGATGTCGGTAATAGATTAACGAACGGGACTGACGTTCACTGCGTCAAATTTCTTGCTCAACTAAAATTTTAAAAACGACCCATCTTACTGCCAATCTGTAGATTGATAGAAAAATTTGCCAGAGACGAGTCGAAAATCTTGTTGCAGATTAGTTTTATAGACTGGTAGCCCAAGCTCAGATATTTTTAAACTGTTTTCCTACCATATTGACTAATAGCTCCCTAGGAACCAACCTGGGGAGATTGACTATAACCTGGTTGGCAAAGCCCCCAGTTACCAAGGTAGATTGTCCTTTGTCCAGCGCATTCAAAGTGTCTTGCACGACTTTGTCAGCAGAAGCCATAGTCATACCGTTTAATCCTGTAGCCGAATCGGGAAAATCGGCACGGTCATAAAATTGAGATTCCGTAGGTCCAGGACAAGCAACCAGAACTCTGACACCACTATCTTTGTTTTCTGCCCACAGAGCTTCGCTAAAATTGAGTAAAAAAGCCTTAGTTGCTGCATAAACTGACATATAGGGAATAGGCTGAAAAGCTGCAATGGAAGAGACGTTGACAATTGCGCCAGTTTCTCTTTGCTGCATTAGAGGTAAAAACAATCCCGTTAGTTCAACCACGGCAGTTATATTAAGTTGAACCATTGCCATTTGTTTATCCAGAGGGCGATCGCCAAACGCACCATAGTCGCCAAACCCCGCATTATTAACCAATAGATCGATAGTCAAACCATTGGCTTTGACTGCATCAAATATTGTTTGTCCTGCGGATAACTCAGTTAAATCTTGAGCTATGACCTCAGCTTTAATCTGATGTTTGCTGGTCAATTCTGTAGCCAAACGTTCTAGCTTATCTTGCGATCGCGCTACTAACACTAAGTCTATTTTTCTGGAAGCTAATTCTCTGGCAAAAGTTTCACCAATTCCTGACGATGCGCCAGTAACCAAAGCCGTTTTCATGTTCTAAATTAATTATCGGTTCTATTACGAATAGTAACGCAAAAGTAACGCCTGGCAGTTTAACTAAAAGCTAGGACAAATTTACGAATTGTCCCTAAAACCGACTCAATAATTAGTCTGGATACCAAAACATTCCCTTAATTCCTTCTGGATCTAAAATAAAGCCCAGTCTCTGATAAAACTTGACTACCTGCGGGTCGGCAAAAAGGGTGATGTTGCTAATATCCGCACTGCGTAGCTGGGAAATAGCATATTTCATCATTGCTTTACCCAAACCCCGACCTTGAAATTTTGGATCGACTACTACATCCCAAATAGTCGCATTAAAGGCATGATCGGAAGTAGCCCTAGCAAAACCAATTAAACGTCGTTTTTTTCCTTCAACTTCCCACATTGAAACTACCAAAAAGCTATGTTCGATCGCCTTTTTGACCTTACGGATCGGACGGCGCGCCCAGCCAACGCGATCGCAAAGTTCTTCCAGTTCATAAAAGTCAATATCTCGCTCTGTACTGAAAGTTATTTGGGGTTGAGAAACGTCTTGACCGTTCAAATTTAATAGTTCTCTACTAAATTCGTTAGTTTCGGGGGTAGCTACGGTATCTGAATTGCTAAATAATTTTTTCCAAAAGACCATGCCGATATGGCTTTAATGATTTATGGTTTTAATACGATATCTTTGTTATATTAGTCTATTTTCTGACGTAAAAACATTTCTGAGGGCAAATATTTAGCAACAGCACTCAGTTTACCAAATTAGCCTGGCTGAGATGATGCCAACATTTACAATTCTTCGGCGAACAATACTTCGCTCAAGATTGATCGCCCTTGCGTTTATTTTGTAAAAATTGACACAATATTAGAAAGACCCCATGGTTTGCCAGGGATTCAATCCAAAGTTTCTTGGGGTTGCTAATGATACGATAAGAAAATGCCATCCATAAATATACTGGAAACACCTCATATCTACGAGCTAACTGCTCCTGTTACCAACTCTAAGTTGCCTGTATTGGTTTTTGTTCATGGCTGGCTTCTTAGCCGTCATTACTGGCAACCCTTGGTACAGATTTTAAAGTCTGAATATCAATGCTTGATTTATGATGCCAGAGGCTTCGGCGAATCACAGGTAACTCTATCACCAAGCCAATCTACTATAGAAAATTCTCGAATTTCCTCAATTGCCCTCGAACATACGGATGACCTGGCTGAAACTCAATGCAATCATCAGTCGATGACGGCTACTGAGTCAGGTTTAAATAATTCTCAAGATTATAGTCTTAATGCCTATGCCGATGATTTGAAACGACTGCTAGAAAGTTTGTCAATCGATCGCGCATGGGTTGTGGGTCATTCTTTGGGCGGAAGCGTGGCTTTATGGGCAGCAGATCTTTGTCCAGAAATCATTCAGGGCGTAGTTTGTCTCAATGCTGGTGGCGGAATCTATCTCAAGGAAGAATTTGAGCGGTTTCGCCGTGCGGGTCAGAAATTGGTCAAGTTTCGTCCTCGTTGGCTACCTCATATTCCTTTTATGAGTTTGTTATTTTCAAGAATGATGGTGGCTCGTCCTTTGGAGTTAAAATGGGGTCGTCAAAGAATTGTTGATTTTGTTCGAGCGGATGAACAGGCTGCTTTGGGTGCGCTACTAGAATCTACTACCGAAGCAGAAGTACATCTACTGCCTCAATTAGTTTCCCGTTTGCAGCAACCTGTTTATTTTGTTGCAGGGGACAAGGACAAGGTGATGGAAGTCAAATATGTCAATCACCTGGCAAGCTTTCATCAATTATTTATGTCTGGTGAAAGCAACGTATCTACAATTCCTAACTGTGGTCATTTGGGGATGATCGAAGCCCCTAATGAAGTAGCTTCAATCATTGCTCAAGTTCTAGATAAGCACGGGGAAATGCCCAGGAAGTAGAGCAAGCCAATCAAGAAACTTGCTACTTACTACTTACCATTTCATAAAAGGTGCAACGCCAGTTATTCTCGGTAGGCATCCATTCCCACGCAGGAACATACCAAATTGCGATCGCCATAAGCATTATTGATTCTGCCTACGGTCGTCCAGAATTTGTGTTCCTTGGTCCAAGGGGCAGGATAAGCTGCCTGTTGACGACTATAGGGATGTTCCCAGTCATCGCAAATCAGGGATTCTGCCGTATGGGGCGCGTTTTTCAAGGGATTGTCATTGGGGTCGATTTGTTGATTGGCGATCGCCTCAGCCTCTTGGTAGATCGCTAGCATGGCATCGCAATAGCGGTCTAACTGTTCTTTAGACTCACTTTCGGTCGGTTCGATCATTACCGTGCCAATGACGGGCCAGGATACCATTGGCGCATTGAAACCAAAGTCCATCAGTCTTTTTGCCACATCATCAACTTCTACCCGCGCTCGTTTTTTCAGGGGACGTAAATCGATAATACATTCGTGAGCGACAAAGCCAGACTCTCCTTTAAACAATACTGAATAACAGGGTTCGAGACGTTTTGCCATGTAGTTGGCGTTGAGGATGGCGATCTTAGTAGCCTGAGTTAAACCAGCTTCTCCCATCATGGCAATATACATCCAGGAAATAGTCAAAATACTGGCACTTCCCCAGGGAGCAGCAGAAATAGCACCAATTGGCTGGGCATCTTGGGCAGTTTTGGGGGTGGCGGGTAAAAAAGATACTAAATGAGGCATTACCCCAATTGGACCAACTCCTGGACCACCACCACCATGAGGAATACAGAAAGTTTTGTGTAGGTTGAGATGACAGACATCTGCACCAAAATCTCCAGGACGACATAAACCAACTTGGGCATTCATGTTAGCCCCATCCATGTAAACCTGTCCTGCGTATTGATGGACAATCGCACAGATGCTTTTGATTTCGGCTTCAAATACTCCATGAGTAGAAGGATAAGTCACCATTAGCGCAGCTAAGTTTTCCTGGTGTTTTTCCGCTAGGGTTTGCAAGTTTTGAAGATCGATGTTGCCCTCGCGATCGCATTTTACCGCTACTACCTTCATGCCACACATTACCGCGCTAGCTGGGTTGGTGCCGTGGGCTGATTCGGGAATCAGGCAAATATTACGGTGTCCTTCTCCTCTTGATTGATGATATTGGCGAATTACCTGTAGTCCTGCATATTCTCCTTGAGAACCTGCATTAGGCTGGAGAGAGATTCCTGCAAAGCCCGTGATTTCTGCCAGCCACTGTTCTAACTCTTCAAACAACTGCTGATAGCCTTGGGTTTGCTCTAAAGGGGCGAAGGGATGAATGTTGCCAAATTCTGCCCAAGTTACGGGAATCATCTCTGCCGTAGCGTTGAGTTTCATGGTGCAGCTACCCAAAGGAATCATCGAGGTAGTTAGGGATAGATCTTTGGTTTCTAGCTGGTGAAGATAACGGAGTAATTCGGTTTCTGAATGATAGCGGTTAAATACTTCGTCGGTTAGGTAGGGACTAGTACGAGATTGTTTAATGGTTGATGAGCTAGCGTTAAATAACTCGGCAGCGTCGAAGGGTAACTCTGTATCCCCTGCAAAAATCTGCCAGAGATCGATTAAATCTTGTTCGGTAGTGGTTTCGTCCAAAGAAATACCAATGGCATTCCCATCTAACCAACGCAAATTTATCTGGTTGCTGGCAGCAACTTCAATCAGATCCGCTGCGTTTGTGGTTCCCGTGTCTATGCGAATCGTGTCAAAGAAAGACTGGTTAGTAACTTCATAGCCTAATTGTTCCAATCCTGTAGCAAGAGTGACCGTAAGCTGATGGATTCTTTCGGCGATCGCTTTAATTCCTGCTGCACCATGATACACCGCATACATCGAAGCGATTACCGCCAGTAAAACTTGGGCGGTACAAATATTGCTGGTAGCTTTTTCTCGACGAATATGCTGTTCTCTAGTTTGTAGTGCCAAACGCAAAGCAGGTTTACCGTGAACGTCTTTAGATACTCCCACAATACGTCCTGGTACTTGTCTTTGATATTTTTCTTTAGTGGCAAAATAGGCTGCATGAGGACCACCATAACCCAGGGGTACGCCAAATCTTTGAGTGCTGCCTACGGCAATATCCGCCCCAAATTCTCCAGGCGGGGTTAAGACTGCCAAACTCAAAATATCGGCAGCGACGGTAGCCAAGGCTTTCGCCTCGTGTACCCGTTCAATAAACGAAAAGTAATCGTTTACCGTACCGTCAGTAGTAGGATACTGTAGCAATGCGCCAAAAATTGGCGTAGAGAAATCAAAATTAGCATAATCGCCGATAATTACTTCAATACCCAAAGGTAGGGCGCGGGTTTTAATTACTTCTATGGTTTGGGGATGGCACAGGGC
The DNA here is from genome assembly GCA_015207195.1 of Pleurocapsales cyanobacterium LEGE 10410. Classification (GTDB taxonomy): domain Bacteria; phylum Cyanobacteriota; class Cyanobacteriia; order Cyanobacteriales; family Xenococcaceae; genus Waterburya. Next base: position 41,235 of record JADEXJ010000003.1, on the reverse strand, counting down.
ATCGACAAAGAAAGCATTGGCTTTAGTCTTACATACCCCATAACTCAGGCTCATTGCTTCGGCTGCTGCGGTTCCCTCGTCCAATAGAGAGGAATTAGCAATTTCCAACCCTGTCAGTTCGATAATCATCGTCTGATAGTTGAGCAGGGCTTCGAGTCTTCCCTGGGCAATTTCTGCTTGATAGGGAGTGTAGGCAGTATACCAGCCAGGATTTTCTAAGATGTTACGCAAAATCACCGCAGGCGTGATGCAGTTATAGTAACCCCTGCCAATAAAAGAACGATATACTTGATTCTCTGAGGCGATCGCCTTTAATTTAGCTAAAGCAGCCGACTCGCTTTGGGCTTCGGGTAACTCCAAAGGATGATCGAGACGAATTGCTGCGGGAATAGTTTGTTCAATTAGTTCATCTAAACTATCAACCCCCAATACCTGCAACATCTGCTGAATTTGTCGCTCATCAACTCCTATGTGTCTTTGAGCAAACGTAGGGATATTTTGATTTGAAGAATTTTTATAAGTAACTGCCTGAGTTTCTGAAAATTTTGACTCTACAGCAAAGTTTAAATTAACCATACTTGTATCAAATTTTGCGATTTAGCTTTTTGTTAAAAAAATAGTGGTACATCGTCAATTAGCTGACGCAACCACTGTTTTTGGGGATTTGTAATAAAGGTTAACAAATTTTACTTACTAAAAGAAACCATTGTCAGGAATTGGCATGATTTTACTATTCAATCGAAAATTCAAGATCCCCAGCCTGAGTCGTTGAATAACCTAGATTTTACTAATTTTCATCCATTCCTTCTACCTGAGCGCGATATTCAGCAGCCGAGAGGGCATCAGCTAGCTCGTCATCAGGATCGTCTACTTTTACTTTGATCAACCAACCTTCCCCATAAGGATCTTCGGCAAGAGTCTCTGGGGCATCAACTGCGGTTTCGTTGCGTTCGATTACCGTTCCTGACACAGGAGGATAAAGATCTTCTACGGCTTTTACTGACTCAATTGTCCCCAAAGTTTTTCCCACCTCTACGGCATCCCCGACTTCAGGAAGTTCTAAAAAAACCACGTCTCCCAACTGATCGAGTGCAAAGGCACTAACACCAATCGTAGCGATTTCTCCATCAAAACGGACGTATTCGTGAGTATCTAGATATTTTAAATCTTCTGGATATTCTATCTCCATTATTACCCTCTTAATCGTAAGCAAAACCTAGTTTACAATGAATAATCTTTTATTTATCCCCTTGGGGATTTAATCTGGCTTTGACCAAGTTTTTTTCCCTAAATACCCTGCAAAAACTATCATTGTAGCGTTCGAGCGGATAGAAATCTAAATTGAGTAAATACTACCCTAACTAAGATTAAAATAGCAGCAATTTAGCTATAGCGATCGCTATATGTTATACAAGGTGAAACTTGAGAACACCGCGAGCTAAAAAAAGCCATGAATTACCGCCAGCAATAGATGCTTTTTACTAAAACAACGTCAGAAGGCTCGGTAGATTGATAAAAATAATCAACAGCATTTTTGGGTGAAATATCAGCTTTCTTTGATCGCTATTTCATCGGTAATTTTTTCTGACTTGGTTAAATCGAGTGACATTTCGTCTGGATCGTCAACCTTGCTCAACGTAGTTTGTTCTGGTTTAATAATTTTGGTTTGAAGCTTGGCTGCTATCAGATCTCGCTGATTGATCAGGTAAATACTAGCTATCGTCAGCAAGACTCCTACTGATTGAAGAGTACTTAAGACTTCTGCAAGAAGAATTGTGCTAAATAACAAGGCGAAAATAGGAGTGAGAAAGGTTAAGGCACTCAAACTAGTCAAATTACCCTTGGATGCTAGATAAAAGAAAATCCCATAGGCGATCGCGCTACCAAAAATTGCTGCGTATCCCAACGCTAACCAACCTTCTAGGGTAATATTATGCCACTGCTGTGATTCTTGCAGCCAAGACAGACCAAACAAAGGCAATCCTCCCAAAATCATGTGCCAACCCGTAGCTACTACAGGATCGCTATGACGACTGATATAGGGAATCATTACCGTACCCACAGCCATAGACAAAGAAGCTAGCAACATCAACCACTCACCATTATCAAATAATCCTAGCCAGTCAAAGTTTACCCCATCCATGTTTCCTGCCATTAAGCTATAGATCAGGCGATCTGGTAAGCCAATCAAGCTGATTCCCAGCACCCCAATACCCAAGCCCAACCAACCCCACAAGCCAATAACTTCGCCAAATAGCCAGCTAGATAAAAGAGCAACTGCCAAAGGCTGGGAATCGATCATCACCGAACCCAAACCAGCACCAGTTTTAACAATCCCTAGGGCTAAAAAACCCTGAAACATTGCCCCATCAACCAAAGCAAAGGCAAGTATCCACAGCCAGGCTTGCCAAGTTTTCGGCTGAGGTAATTTTAAAATAGCCGTTACCACCAATACCAAAATTCCCGCAGGTACTAATCGAAATCCCGCCATGAAAAAGGGTGTTGTGTAGGGAATAACCCCTTTCATAGCTACCATTGCTGTTCCCCACAGGAAAAAGGGAGCAATCAGCAGCAAGGCTTTGGGAAATGATGATGTCGAACTGGAATTGAATTGCATGCTTCTTGAGGATTACAGACTACCTGTATATGAGTTTACTTAATTCTCTCAAAATTTGTATTTTTGTTAAGTAAATTAAGAGCATCGTCGCGCTCGCCATAATTGATTTGGTCTTGACGACTGTTTATCGAGCGAGCCGAGTAAGTCTGTGGCTAACTTGGTTGGCTTGGGTTAGGATTGCGTCAGATCTCTCCAGGAGAGGATAGTGATGCTGTCTACTAATTTTGGTGGCTCTAGCTTTAAAGCTACTGTCATGACTACTATGCTTGCCTCGACCTTGCTTAATCGTGGTAGTGTTGGCGCGCAGATAGTTAGTGACGGTACGACCAATACCAAAGTCACGGTAAATCAGAACATCTCCTCAATCGCGGGAGGTATTCAATCAGGAATAAATTTGTTTCATAGCTTTGAGCAATTTTCCCTCACGACCGACTCAACAGCTAGCTTTGACAATGGTTTAGATGTCGAGAACATCTTTAGTCGGGTTACGGGAGGAGTTTCGGAAATTGACGGTTTAATTCAGACTCAGGGGAACGCGGATTTGTTTTTCCTCAATCCTGCGGGAATTATCTTTGGTGCTAATGCTCAGTTAGACGTAGGTGGTTCATTTATTGCGACTACAGGCGATCGCTTAATCTTTGAAGACGGTACAGAATTTGGTGCGGTTAATCCTGAAAAGTCTTTATTAACTGTAAGTTTCCCCGTTGGTTTGCAATATGGCAACGGTGGGGCAATTGCGCTATTGCCTAATGCTAATCGAGTTTTTAGTAGTAGTGGCTTAAACGTTTGACCTGGCAATACTTTGGCTTTACTGGGGGGAGAAGGATCGATTAATAGAAATAGTCTTAATGGTATCGGAAGTAATATTGAAATTGGCAGCGTAAACTCAGGCAGAATTAAGTTACTAGCTCACGATAACGGTTGGCAGTTTGATTATACATACGCTCAAGATTTAGGCAGGATTGAGCTGGTTAATCGAGCATTAATCAACAGCAGCGGGGTAGTTAAGGTTGAGGGAGAAACGATAAATCTCTCGACTGGAGCGGGAATACGCAACTTTACTAATTTGAGTGACACAGCAGGCACGATAACTTTAGCAGCCACAGAATCGCTCAATATTGATAGTAGTGTGTTACTTACTCAGGTAGGACAGCAGACCAATGCAGATCTGGCAATTGCAGGTATTGGTGGCGATATTTCACTCCAGGCTCCTCACATTTATTTTAGTAATGGTTCTTTAATTTCTGCTGGTACTTTGAGCGATGGTGCAGGGGGTAATATTACAATCGATGCTCCCAAGACGGTCAAATTGTTTGGTAAAGCGGGAAACAATCCTTCTCTGATTAGTACGTCTACCCAGGGACTAGGGGACGGAGGACAAATAGAAATCAATACAGGGAGCTTAGTTATGCAAGATGGCAGCGAGGTTGAAGCTTTGGCAGGACAGGGGGCGGGAGGAACAATTACGGTTAATGCTAGTAAAGCAGTAAATATTTCTGGTACGGGAATTTTGCGATCGCCTAATGCCGAAGGCAATCTGTCTGAAACTAGATTGACCAGCGGTTTTTCTGCTTCTTCAGGAATCGATGGTTTACCTTTTGTACAACAACCTCAAGGACAAAGTGGCAGCCTGCTGATTAATACCCCCAACTTAACTATCGAAGACGAGGCGCAAATCTCGGTTAGCAATTATGGTTTGGCTGATGCAGGAGATATTCAAATTAATACCTCAACTCTTAATCTAGATACAGCAGGAGAAATTATTGCTAACACTGCCTCTGGTAAAGGAGGTTCGATTGGCGTGATTGCCCAAGAATCGGTAATTCTAAATGAAGATAGTTCGATCTCTACCACCGCAGCACGAAATGGTAATGGCGGTAATATTACGATAGAAACAGCCAATTTGGTTCTAATCAAGTCCAATAAAATTAGTGCCGATGCAAATCTAGGAAATGGAGGGAAAATTACGATTAATACCCAAGGGCTATTTGTCGATCCTAGCAGTAGCATTACTGCAAGCTCGGAAGATGAACGGAAAATAGGTAGTGTAGAAATTTTGACCTTAGATCTTGATTCAAGGCTGGAGACAGATTATCGAGTGCAGTCTTCCTTAGTGGCAGAAAAACAAATTTATACAGGTTGTGGTGTAGGTCAAGACTCAACAGAAAATCAATTTCGTAATGTTGGACGGGGTGGTATTCCCCACAATCCTCTACAAGAAATAGTAAATCAGGAAACAGTGGCAGATTTAGCAATAGATCGGCATAAAACCACAAAATTGGACAGACAACAGCCAAACTCTTTGAAAGAAAATATCTCCGACCATCAGCCGATCGCTGAGGCTGACACTTGGATTGTCAACTCTCATGGTGTGATTGAATTAATAGCTACAACAGCTACAGTTGGGCGATCGTCAATATGTAAGATGGTTGATTAAGATAGTAGCTCAAAAAGCTCCAGTTATAGTTGACGTTGCATCATAGTTTAAGCAATTCCCAAAAAATCTCTAATTTCTAGCCAAATTCTTTCTTGAACATCATTCAGACCATGGTCGCTATCGAGTTCGACTAGTTTTACTTGAGAATGTTGTTTGGCATAGTCTCGGCTCACCTGAATTGGTACAACATCATCATGAATGCCGTGAATAATTAAAGTAGGAAGCGATCGCTTTAATTCCGATCGGGAATAATTATCTGCATCCTCTAAAAACTGATAGTGGAGGGGAATTTCTCGACCCTCGCCATAGTGATACACCGATAAATAACCAGACTCTCGCCAATGTTTAATTTGATCTGGCAGCAATCTGGAATACCAACTATGAGGAAAGCCAAAGGCAGGTGCTAGTAAAATAAGCTGGTTTACTCGTTGTCGTTGAGCAACCCAGGTTGAGGTCAAGCCACCAAAGCTCGAACCAATTAAAGTAACGGATGAGCGATCTTTGATTGCAGCAACAGTTTGTTGAATCTGTCGTGTCAAAGTCAAACTGCTAAAGTCTCCCTGGTTTAAATCCAGTACCTCAAGCTCAATTTCTTGTTTAGCAAAGCGATCGCGTAAATATTGAGCTTTGCTAGATCGAGGACTAGAGGCAAAGCCATGGAGATAGATATATGCCGTCATCAAAAGTTAATCGAGTAAACAGTGTTGTCTGAAGGATTTTTTGTTTTGCGTGAAGCGACTGGCATCACCCCGTTTATTTTATACATATTGAACGAAGAACCAGGTAAAAAATCAAAATTACGCGATCGCGCGATCGCGTAGCTTGTTTAAGCCTCTACCTTTACTCCTTTCCAGAAAGCAATGTAGCCTTTGATCTTATTAGCTCTTTCTTTGGTTTCGGGATAGTACCAGGCAGCATCTTGATTTTCTTGACCATCTACCACGACAGTATAATAGCTAGCCTGACCCTTCCAAGGACAGCTAGTATGAGTCGAACTATCTTTAAAAAACTCTCGACTAATCGAATCTGGCGGGAAATAATGATTGCCCTCCACCACTTCGGTGCGATCGCTTTCGGCTAAAACCTGTCCATTCCAAATTGCTTTTGGCATTTTTATTTTTAGTTAAACAATTGTGTAAATAATAATTTTTTTTGCTGTTTAGTAATCAGTAGTGCCTAAATTACCAGTTGCTCCAGCCCAACTTGGTTCCTGCTGATTGTCGCTTATCTAATATTGTCTGATATTCAGCTGAACTTGCCCAACGAGCTATTTCTCTGGCTCGAATTACGGGGACAGGATGAGTTAATTGGGCAGTTTGTGCTTGCTGTAGCATTTCCCCTAAACTATCTGCACCAATGGAATCATATGCCTTTGCTTGTTCGATAAAGGCATCTAGGTTTAACTGAGGAGAAAGGGTAGGAGAGCCTCCCGCTAACTTCATCAGGACGGACATTACTACTTTGGGGTCTTGAATTGCCAACAGTGCAGCGCGATCGCAACTAAATTCGGCACAGCGTACCCATTGCAGCATTTGGTCTTGCAAAGATTGGGCTAAAACTGTTCCCCAGGGGGGCAGCAGATTGGCTGCTAAGACGATTACGTTCACTATAGTCAAATACACCCCATGTTCACACTTGAGATGACCCAATTCGTGAGCAATCACCGCCTGAATTTCTTCGGGAGTTAGCATTTCAATTAGTGATGTATGTAACACCACAAAAGGCTGTTTGCCTTTCATGGCAAAAGTATAGGCATTAGGAGTTGGATTCTGCTGGACATATAGCTGTGGTGGCTCTAAGTCAAGAATTTCACAGGCTTCGAGCAACAGTTTATGGAGGTGGGGTAACTGTTGATCGCTGACTAAAATGCTAGAAGCAATATTATTCAGATAAAAGAATTGTTCGGCTACTGAACCCAAAACACTCCGAATAGCTATATCTAATCCTGGTAACTGCTTAAGAGTATTAGTAGCCTGTAAGTCTAGAGGATGGCGAAAGCGATCGGCACTCAAACCAATCAAAGCTTTTTTTGATAAATTCATAAGGGCAAGAGAACAACTAGGACGGTAGCTACTCAAATTTTATAGCTGCCATATTATCGATCTTAGTATTTTCAGCCTACTTTTGCCTAACTCAATTATTTATCGATTGATAGCAATCTTATTTAACGTGAGAAAGTTAGTTGATTAGGTATCCTTTGTCATTCGTTCTTAGTTATTTGTAATTTCCTATTTCTTCCGTTTGTTTTGTAATTGCTATATGAGGATAGATATTTTATTACACGGGATTTGACTGAATTTTACGAGTCTCATGATCCAGAGTTATCCAACCCAAATCTTGTAGACGGGTTGTCAGATTGGATATCGTCACGCCCAATTCCTCTGCCATTTGATAAAGATGCTGCCATTGGGTCAGATTTTTGCCTCGCTTTAATTCAGTTAATAGGTGCTGGGGCATTAGCAAACATCCTGCGAAATATTGTGCCTGCCATTCAATTCTTGCTAAATTGCTGCTGCGACACAAGAAAGGTTTTACCCGAACATCAACACCCTTGTGTTTTAGCCTGATGAAACGTTCTACTTTTTCTGTGTCTATATGCAATACCCAATGTCCGATTTCATGAGCGATGGTTGATTCGCCAAAACCTCCCTTGAGTTGAGGAATGTTTTCGTTGATTTCGATTAGTTTGTCTAAGGGCAAAATCCTAGCAGCGATCGCTCCCTGTTCGTCGTCGGGAATGGTATCCCACACCAGATCTAAACCCAAAAATTCGGCAATGACACTGGTATCAATTGGCAGTTGTGGCTGGTTGCACAATCGCTCCATCTGTAACCAAATATCTAAGGCGCAAGCCTCAATTTCCAGTTTGGAAATAAATTGAAACGGGCGAAAAACACTCACTGGCGATCGACTCCTAGTCTGTCATGGAAGCTTCACGAAATACTCTTTTAGCAAATTCAGGATTTTCTCGCATTCGGCGAAACAAAGCTGGCATATCTTTGTAGTGTTGTTTGAGTAAATCTTCTTCCTGGTGGGGAATTCTCCCTGCAAGAAAAATCAATTCTTCTTCGTTAAGATCTAAATGCTTTGCCAAACCGCGAATAACTTCTTCCTTGGGGGCGTAATCTGCTCGATTGTTTTCTAGTTTGGATAGATAAGTGAAATCTATCTTTAGCAGTTTAGCTAATTCTCTTTGCGAATATTTCTGCTCTTTTCGCGCCTGACGAATTAATTTACCAAAATCATCTTGCATGTTTATTATTTTTGAAGACTAACTATTTACCTACATCATAGTGGAGCTTGAATAAACAATCAACTCGCAGCAGCGAAAAAGATCTGGCTGTAGGAAATGCTGCTAATTCTTTGGGTAAGATGAATTCGACGAAGCCAGAAACCAATTATTTTTCTGATTTCTTAAAGTCTGTAAATTTGATTATTCCGTTATGAAAATCACAACTCCGAATTGGTGTTGGGGCAAGGTTTTGAGTAGGGTGTCCCATTTACTTACGTAAGCTTCGCGAATACCCAAGGCTTTGATAAGCAATACTATTCTTTAAAAAGCAGTTTGAGTTCAATATTACTCGTTGATTATTTGCTGTATCAAGCCGTCAAATCTGACGATAGTTTCTTAAGTGAAAATTAAAAGTTATCTATTTCAATACAAATACTGATGGTTTATCGTTGATTATTGAGTTATCACTATGAAGTATTAATCTGGTTTAGAAAGACTCCACTTTTCTATGTTGGGTCTTCTTCTAACTTCGGGATAATCACTTAACTTATCGTGCAAATCATCGATCCCACTATTAAAGTTTTATTGATAGATAATCATCAGGCTGATGAAGGTTCAATCGAACAACTTTTGAGCAAAATAAAATCTCAAAAAATTCAGCTATTTAAATATCATGACTTAACGAGTGCTTGGGAATTTTTACAGCAGCATTCCTTAAATATTGTTTTATTAAACCTGGATGAGGAGCCGAAAAACAGTCTGTCTAGACTAGCAAAAATCAAACAAGTTGACAATCGTGAATTCGCCACAATCGTAATTATAGAGAAAAAGTTTTTAACTGAAGCTTTAATAGCAGCAGTAGAAGATTATTTGATTCGAGAAGAAATATCCGCTTCGTTATTAGAAAAAACAATTTTATTTGCTGGGGAACGACATCAGTACATTCAAGAGTTGCAAAGAGTCAAGCAGAGAAGCTCTGAAATACATTTAGAACTATTAAAACTTCAAGATTTATTTCAGGCTATTGTTAATAACACATCGACTTTGGTTTGGATGATTGATGTTCGGGAAAATTATACTTTTTTAAACCAAGCCTGGTTAAGTTTTACGGGACAAAAAAAAGATACAGGATTACAGGAAAACTGGAAAGACCGTATCCATCCAGAAGATTTGGCAAAATGCAAACTAGCCTATGAAACTGCGCTCAACAAATGTCAGGGTTTTCAGATTGAATATCGTCTAAGTCGTTCTGATAGCACCTATCGTACCATCTTAAATACTGCCGTACGACGTTATAACTCTAGGGGAAAATTTGCAGGCTTTCTTTGTTCTTGCTTGGACGTTACTCAGCGTAGGAAAATCGAGGGCAAAATGATGCAACAGGCCCAAAGCGATCGCATCTTGGCAGAAATAACGCAAAATATTCATTCTTCTTTGAATTTCGACGTTATTTTACAAACCGCAGCCGATGAGGTCAATCAGTTTTTACAGGCAGACAGAATCTTTATCCTCGAAATCGAGCAACAGCAGCAATTGATTCTATTATTTGAATCAATATCGGCTGATTTACCTCTAAGCTGTGAAATATCTGCCATCGACAAACTACCAAACAAAAAATTAACTGAAAATTTTCAACGGCTGTCACGGGGAGAGATTATCACCGAGGATAATACTTCGCTGAGTGAAATAATTAATAACAGCAATTTAGAAGTGGCTAGCATCGCTTATTCTTTGTTGTTGGTACCAATTATTTCTCACCATCGGCTTTGGGGTTTGCTTTGTGTCGAGCATAATCTCTATCCCAGATATTGGAAACAATTAGAAATCAAGCTGTTGCAGCGAGTAGCAATTCAATTAGGAATTACCATTAAACAATCGCAACTATATCAAGAATTAGAACGAGCAAATCAAGAGTTAGTCGAGCTAGTGGTTGTCGATAGTTTGACTAAAGTTGCCAATCGCCATAAATTCGATAAATATTTAGAAGTAGAATGGAAAAGATGTACTAGAGAACAGAATTTTCTGTCTCTAATTCTTTGTGACATTGACTACTTTAAACTATACAACGATACCTACGGGCATCAGGCTGGCGATCGCTGTTTAACTAAAGTAGCTCAGGCAATAGCCAAGGTAGTCAAGCGTCCAGCGGATTTAGTAGCTCGCTACGGGGGAGAAGAATTTGCCGTGATCCTACCCAACACAAATACTTTGGGAGCAAAATATATAGCCAAGCAAATTCGCCTACAGGTTGAAGCTTTAAAAGCTCCTCACATTAATTCACCTATAGATCTTTACGTCACACTTTCTTTGGGAGTTGCTGGCTGTATTCCTGACAGCAGCTTGGACTTTTCCGCTTTAGTTGAGGCAGCAGATAAAGGCTTATACAAAGCAAAGGAATTAGGACGCAATCGGGTTATAGAATTTGAGATTCATCGATAGGCGATCGCTGTGGCAAAAGTTGGCGTTGGTGATTTGTAGACAATATTAGTCTCTCCTGAAAGCAAAGACTAAGAGCTAACGTTGACCGTATATGTCAATTTAAAGGGAGAAAAACTCTCATTTTTTGCCTTACCGCTTATTTCCAGCTCATAAGCTCCAGCTTGGGGAAAAATAATTTCTGCTCCAGGTATTTCTCGATATTTTTCCACATCGATCGCCGTTAGTTCTGGCTGTAGAATTGGTTGGGCATCAGCAGCGCGAGGAACAGCATAAACATTTAAATTACAGTCACACTCTGATAGGGGGATACTCGTTCCACCACGGCGTGTCAGAGCAAACCAGGCTCTAGTTGGCTTCCTTGCTTTGGGGTTGTGGTTTGGTTCAATATGAAATGTAGCTGCTACGTCGTTAGATATTTCAACATTATGAGCAATTACGGGGATGGTCACGGTGGTTGAACATATGATTAGACTTGCAGCCTTAATTACATTGGAGTAGAACATATCTCTTTATCAAGATGCTAAAGTATTTTCTAGTTGGGGAATAGCATTGAAGAGCAAGGTATGATTCAACCTCATTACTTTCAAGAGGAAATATCTACCAAAGTCAGGGTGTCCCAACGTCTATTTTACTTCAATAGTAATTGCCTCAGAAACTACGGGATTATCATGAGGGATGTGTAAATAGTTGCCCAACACCAGCTGTAGGGTATGTTTTCCTGGAGAAAGAGTCAGTTCTGTTTCTGTTTGCGCTTTACCAAAGTGGCGAATTTGCTCGGTGGAAGGGAGAGAAGCATTAAGATTGGGTAATTCTGATTGGTCGATTAATAAATGGTGATGTCCAGTATTTTCGCGCTCGACTCCAGCAGGAGCAAGATCCATCCCCGACAGACCAAATTTTACGGTAAATGTTTCGGGTACAGTAGCCCCATCTGCTGGTTCTATGATATATGCTTGAGCATCAGCAGGAGCATGAGAAACCAAATCTGCTGCGATCGCACTGGGGATGATTAGAAACGAGAAGACACAAATAATACTGACAACAAAGGCTTTAAAATTCATCTATAGTTCAATATTTAGCTGATATTAAGATATGTTTACATTTTTTATCATATCAAAATAGCGACTGGAACAATTAGCTAAGTAGGTGGGTAATGTTAATTAGAAGATGCTTTGGTTATTAAGTAGCAAGTAGCAAGTAGCAAGTAGCGTAGGGGAGCTGTAAGTTTTGGCGACGTAAGGAAGTATTTAATCAAATTTCGCTCTCGTTTAAGTTTTATCTTTAATTCTGCCTAGCTACTTGAGTTTTGGAGTTCACAGCTGGTTGTTGTTAGTTGTTAGATGAAATATAGCCTTGCTCAAATTGGTGAAGTAGATCCTCTATGTAAGTTTAGTCTACTCAATTCAATCAACAATTAACAATTAACAATTAACAATTAACAATTAACAATTAACAATTAACAATTAACAATTAACAATTAACAATTAACAATTAACCAAATCCAGGCTCAAAGTGTAGCTCAGATTAACTCGGAGGAACTAAACGTCCGATAGTACGATTCTCTGAGGTAAAAGTTTGTTGGGCTACTCGTTGAATGTCTTCTGAGGTGATTGTTTCTAATCTGGCTAATTCCTCAAAAATATTGCTCCAGCTACCAGTTTTCGCCTCATACTCTGCCAAAATTCGCGCCATCCCCATATTAGAATCGAGAGTACGTAGTAAACCCGCTTTGAGTTGGGTTTTTACCCGTTCTAGTTCTTCTGATTTAACGGGTTCTGTTTTGAGACGTTCGATTTCAGCCCTTAATGCAGTGGCTAGTTGCTCGACGCTAGTTCCAGGAGAAGTAAGAGCATAAACTAACATTAAATTGGGATATTTATTTCCAGGAAAACCACTAAATCCTTGTGCCGAGAGTGCAACCTGCTTTTCTTCTACCAAAGACTGATAAAGACGGGAAGTTCTACCACTGCTAAGTAGTTCAGAAATAACTTCATATATTGGATAGTCGGGATGACTCAAGCTAGGAATATGGTAGCCCTCTAAATACCAGGGTTGGGAAGGAAAATTGACCGTGACTTCTCTGGTTTCCAATTGAGGTGGTTCGACTTTGGTTACCGTTGCGGGTTCGGGTTGCGCCTGAAAACGTCCAAAGTAAATCTTGGCTAACTCACGGATTTCTTGAGGCTCTACATCTCCTGCGATCGCAATAGTCAAATTATTAGGTGCATAATAGGCTCGAAAAAACTGTTCTACGTTATCCCGCGTCAAATTATTAATATCTTCGCTATAGCCAATCACAGGTCGTTTATAAGGATGAGTAGTATAGGCAGTGTCTAAAAAATTCTCAATCATCTTACCAATAGGAGAATTATCAGTACGCAAGCGTCTTTCTTCTAAAATTACCTGCTTTTCTTTGTAAAATTCTCGAAACACAGGTTCTAAAAATCTCTCCGATTCCAAAGACATCCATAGCTCCAATTTATTGGCGGGAAAGCTATAAAAATAACTGGTATAGTCGGCAGAGGTGGCTGCATTCAAACCTACTCCCCCCGCAGTATCGACAATTTCACCATACTTATTCTGCTCGACGTATTTACTCGCAGCAGATTGAGTAGCAACAAACTCATTAGTTAGTTGAGCTAACTTAGCCCTATCTCCCGACTGTTGCGCCTGTTTGATCTGGGCAAATAATCGATCTAACTTGTCCAATGCCTTAGCTTCAGCAAGATAGTTGGTTGTACCAATTTGCTTAGTACCTTTAAACGCCAGGTGTTCTAAAAAGTGAGCTACCCCAGTTTGACCATCGGGTTCATCCACACCACCAACATTGGCATAGGTAACAAAAGAAACTACGGGAGCATCATGATTTTCTAGGACAATAAACTTTAAACCATTATCTAAGGTAAACTCCGTTATTTGTTCCATCACCCTAGTCAAATAAGGCTCAATTGAAGAGTCTTGCCGATTATTTGGTGCAGCTGAGACAGACAAACTAAAATTCCAGCATAAAATAGCGATCGCTACCCATGTCACCCAGCGCAGTTTGATTCGACCAAAGCGATTGAGCTTGACAAATAACTTATTCAATTTGCTTGATTTCATCCAGTATCCTTAAATTTATCCAATTAGTCATATATAACATCGTAGTCAATGCCTATTCTACTCAGATTTCCTTGCTGACTGTTGAAGTGCCAACAATCGCTTAAATTTAAAATAGCTGCACTGTCAGATTTTTTAATTCTTTTAAACCCCATCCATCTAGAAAACCGAAGTTTTAATAGAGCCTGGTGCAGGCGACATCACTGTTAGCTAAAATAACAATCTGTAAAAATTTGGTAAGAAAAGATTGGTGCGGTGCCAAATGCAATTATTGTTGAATATCAGACGAGTAAAATTCTCTGTTTTGAAGAGCAACTAAATATATTATCCAAGCGATATTGCCTTGCAATATTATCCAAGCCACTATATTTTCTAACTAACTATAACTAACTATCTACTATGCAAGTTTTTCCTCAGCGAGCTTGGAGAGAGAGGCGTAATCCTCAGACAGAAAAAGATACGCGCACTAAAATTTTACAGGCAGCACTAAAACTGTTTGCTAGACGTGGCTATGATGGTACAACCACCAAAGATTTAGCTAAATCAGCTGGAATAGCTGAGGGAACTTTGTTTCGCCATTTTGCTAACAAAAAAGCGATTCTGATTGAGGTGGCTACGGCAGGATGGGTTGATATTCTCACCGACTTACTGATAGAACTGAGCGAGATGGGTAGCTATAAAGCAGTATCCCAAGTAATGCGCCGTAGAATGATTAATATGCGTAAAAACAGCGATCTGTTACGAGTTTGTTTTATAGAGGCTCAATATCATCCCGAACTAAAAGAAAGTATCCAAGCCGAAGTAATTGATAAAATGACTGATGTGGCAGAAGCTTTTTTTGAAACCGCGATGGAAAAAGGAATTTATCGCCCAATGAATCCCAAAATAGTCGCTAAAGTGTTCTTGGGCATATTTGCGATCGCAGGCTTCTCTGAAGAGACAATTATCAACCCCGACGCATCACCTCAAGCCATGCAGGAAATGGCAGAAGGGATTTCTGATATTTTCTTACGTGGAGTCTTGAACACCGAACGGTAGAGATGTTGCGCCTACCATCCCCCTGAACAACTAACGTTTAATTGATGACTATTGTAACAAGACCCCCCAGAGGAGTTAGAAAATACCGTCCTAATCTGTGGTTTGAGAAGTTAATGGCTTTGTTGGCTGTAATCAATCTTACTATTGTGGCTTTTAATCTTAGCTATGTCCCCCTAAGAGATTTTTGGCTATCTGGTCAAGTTACGGTAGGTGGAATTAATTCAGCCTACATCAAATTAGACGGTATCAAGTTAGAACTTCTTCCCCAAAGTGTTACTCAATTTATCACTCAGTATGATGCAGTTAAGGGTATTATTCCCAATCGTGATACGGAGGAATATTTAGATAAAGTAGAACAGTTAAAACAAGAACTCGCTATTAATGGCATTGATTCTCCCTTAGCCAACAATCTTTTAGGAGATTTACGCCGTCGTAGTATTGAAATAATTCAAACCAATCCATTTGCTGAAGCAAACAAGACAGGAAATTTGGAAAGAATTAAAAATGAAATGCGATCGCATCTTCCTAATCGAAATAATTCAGCCAAGACAGCATTTTGGCAATTTTGGTCTTCCGAACGTTTGCCAGGACAAGTTACAGAGGAACTAGAATTTTTTGACGCTGAGATCAAACCCTTGTTTGAGACTAACTACTATCGACTGATCGGAGAAAATGGTGGTTATGTAGATTATTTTGGCTTGATTGATTTTCCTTTTGGTGTAATTTTTGGCTTAGAATTTCTGGCTCGAACTTGGTTTATTAGTCGCCGAAGGGTGGGAGTAAGCTGGTTAGACGCTATGTTTTGGCGTTGGTATGATGTTCTTTTTCTCGTTCCTTTCTGGCGATGGCTGAGAGTCATCCCCGTGACAATTCGTTTGAGTCAGGCACAAATTATCAATCTCAATTCCATTCAAAGACAGATTTCTCAAGGGTTAGTAGCAGAAATTGCCGAAGATGTTACTGAGGTAGTAATTATTCGGCTAATCAATCAGATTCAGGCTTCTGTACGCAGTGGTGATGTTAGTAGGCTACTTTCGCAACAAACTACTAATTCCTATATCGATCTTAACAACACGAATGAAACGGCAGAAATAGTCAGAATCCTGGCTAAGGTAATGGCCGATCGCGTTTTACCCGCAATTCAACCAGAAGCTGAAAAGCTCTTGCAATATAGCATGGATAAAGCCATCAAACAAAGTCCCGCTTATCGGGGAATTAAATTGCTACCTGGAGGCGATCGCACAATTACGAACCTTACTCATCAGTTGGTATCCCAAAGCTATAGTGCTTTTAGTACAACTCTTCAAGCAGCACTGGCTGAAGATGAGCAATTTGATCGCCTATTGGAAAGTTTGGTCAGTAATATTAGCAAGACTGTTTCGACTGAACTGCAAGCGCAGCAGAGTATGAATAAGATTGAAATTTTGTTAATCGATTTATTAGAAGAAATCAAAATTAACTACGTTCAACGCCTTTCTCAAGAAGATATTGAAGATATTCTCGAACAAACTCGTAGCTTACGCAAAATAGCCAAGCGGTAGTGTTTGATTTGGCGGGTAATATTAATTAGCAGATGCTTTGGTTGTTAAGTAGCTCTTCGGGTTGAACAATTATATTTTTTGTTCGATAAAACTTTGAGTATATTTTTGAGCCAAGGTTAATATTTCTGCTGGGTTAATCGGTTTATTAGCAAAATCTGATACTCCAGCCATTTTTGCCCTGACCCGATCTATAATATTTTCTTGCTCTCGCAAGATGATAATCGGAACACTTTCTGACCCTGGCATTTTTCTAATTTGAGCGCAAAGTTCATAGCCATTAACATCGGGCATAGCTGCATTTAAAAAGATGAGATTGGGCTGATTTTCTAATAGTACCATTAAAGTTTTTGCAGCATCATTTACGGGAATAATACGATAGCCAGCAGGATTCAAAATTTGAGTAATTTGTTGACTATCATGGGGATTATCATCAACATAAATAATCAGTGGTAAATCTAGCTCTTGAATATATTCTCGGTCTTTATTACTATTACTATACTGATTGTTCTTTGTGCCAGGAGAAAAGTACAAATTTTCCAATTGGCGATCGGGAATTTCTTGTAAGGCGATCGCCTTACTTTTGATGTGTGGTACAAGAGAACGTGTTAACTTTAATAGGTCTTGTTGGGAGACAACAGCTAAATCCCTAAGAGTTTTTTTGCCGTTAATATGAGCATATAGTTGTAGATAAGTTTCTGGACTTACGGTTTTTTTAAGGCGATCGATATCTTTAATTACGGGGGCTAAATTGGGAGTGCAGTTAACTATCTCGATTGTTTTCCAATTACTAACCAAAGATTCAAGCTGATTAATAGTTTTTTCTGCTTCTGCTTGAGTAATGGGTTGCTTAAATAAAGGACTTTTTAAAATAGCCCCCATACTATTGGCTTTAGTTTCAAAAATTACTTTGATTTGACTAATTTGGTTATTAGCCATAAGACAATCAAACAAAACTTCCTTAATTATCTCTTGAACAATTGACTCAGCTTGTAGCTTGCCGATCTGTTTGCGTTTATACAAAACGCCAATAAATAAATATTCCCACAGTTCAGAAATTTCTTGTTCTCTCAATCTAACCTTTTGACAGTTGATTCCAGGGCAAATTTGGTTGGTGATGCGGTATAAGCGTCTAAACCGATGAACACTGCTAGTTCCCCAAATAAGTTGTCCCTGTTTAAAATAAAAACCCCAGCTATCACCACCAGCAGTTGCCACATAAATTTTGCAGCTTTGTTTTAAATTAACAGCGTTTTGAAAGTGTAATCTAATCTGTTCTAGCTGACTCTTAATAGCATTCATGCCCTAATGAAATGTATGATTATTATACTAAAATATAAATTTGTTTAATTCCATTTTATCAATCAATAAAAATAACGAAAGCCGTATAATTACTACGATTCATTTACTTCAAATAGTTACTTTTTAAACAAATAATCTGAAATATTTTTGATGGCTAACTTGGATTTTTGGTCAAAAACTAGCGGGACATGGATTAATATCTTTACCGTCATGCTGGGTACTAGTTTAGGATTGCTGCTCAAAGGTCGGCTTTCACCTAAAATACAGACTATTATTACCCAGGGAATAGGTTTGCTGACAATTTGGATTGGCTTAAATATGTCAGACAGCATGGCAAAAGTACAGGCTGGCGGTATAGATGGCGCAGTACTGGGACTGTTAGCGATGATACTTGGCGGTGTTGTTGGGGAATGGTGGCAGCTTGAAGAAAAATTGACGGCAGTAGGTAATTGGCTAAAGAAAAAGTTTCGGGGAAAGGGATTGTTTACCGAAGGATTTGTTGCCAGTAGCCTATTGTTTTGTATTGGTCCAATGACTTTGATTGGTAGTTTTAATAACGGGTTAAACGGTGATAATACTTTACTAACCCTAAAAGCAACTATGGATGGAATAATTTCTATTGCTTTAGCAAATATTTATGGCGTAGGGGTAGTTTTTTCCACTCTAACTATATTAGTTTATCAGGGAGGACTATCTCTGATTGCTGGTTTAATTGCTAATTCGGTTCCCCAAGCCGATAACAACCCCTACCTATTGATTATTACTGGCATCGGAGGACTAATAATTTTGGCAATTGGCTGTAATCTACTAGAAATAGTAAAAATTAGAGTTGCATCTTTTTTACCCGCGATCGCTTTTGCGCCTCTAATTTATTTTTTAGCTAATTATTTTATAGATGTGTGATTTAGATCGCTGCACTATCTATCAGACCCCTAGTATTATTTGATTATAAATACAGTTATAAATTACGCCAGCTAAATTATAAAACTGCTGGTATATAAAAAAAATCGATTTGCCTCATAAGATATTAAGGGATGTTGTTCGCAGCATCCTTTTTATTTTGTCGCAATTTTATTGAGGAATTAATCCCAACTACTAGCCTAATATTTTGCTCTTTTAATTAGATGAACCAAGGCGATCTCTGACTCGCCATGAACAATCCCAGCGCATTAAAACCTATATTGATAGCGAAACCCAATTGTATTACGATACCAGGACAGTATACTTTAGGTTGATACCAGAAGGTTTCGGTCGGTAAATGAGTTTAAGAAACAATGCTTTGAATTAAGAAATAGTTACATTGTTCTGTCGAGGGAGATAACAACATAAATAGTGCTAAAATTCCCACATAGCTAGGGGTGCTTTAACAATTAAGGCTGAGATATACCCTAAGAACCTGAGACTGGTTAGCACCAGCGGAGGGAAGCTGTTTATTGAGGAAAAAAAATATGAGAACCGAATGGATTGCCAAGCGACGAGGACAGGGCAATGTATCCCAGATGCACTATGCGCGTCAGGGAATCATCACCGAAGAGATGCACTATGTCGCAACTAGGGAACGCCTGCCAGTAGAATTGATTCGCGACGAAGTAGCTAGAGGCAGAATGATTATTCCTGCCAATATTAATCACCCTAATCTAGAACCGATGTGTATCGGGATCGCTTCGAGCTGTAAGGTTAATGCTAATATTGGTGCTTCTCCTAACTCTTCTGATATCAAAGAAGAGGTTGCCAAGTTAGACCTGGCGGTTAAGTACGGTGCGGATACTTTAATGGATTTATCCACTGGGGGCGGTAATCTCGACGAAATTCGCACGGCAATTATCGACGCTTCACCAATTCCCATCGGTACTGTGCCAATTTATCAGGCGTTGGAAAGCGTACACGGGGACATGGACAAATTATGTGCCGATGATTTTCTGCATATTATTGAAAAGCACGCCCAGCAAGGGGTGGACTACATGACCATTCATGCAGGTATCTTAATCGAACATCTGCCCCTGGTCAAAAACCGTCTTACGGGGATTGTCTCTCGCGGTGGCGGAATTATTGCTCGCTGGATGCTACACCATCACAAGCAAAATCCACTCTATACTCATTTTGATGACATCATTGAAATCTTCAAAAAATATGATGTTTCCTTCAGTTTGGGCGACTCTCTGCGTCCTGGTTGCACCCACGATGCCTCGGATGAAGCCCAGTTAGCTGAACTTAAGACTCTAGGACAGCTAACCCGTCGCGCCTGGGAACACGACGTGCAGGTGATGGTAGAAGGTCCTGGTCACGTACCGATGGATCAGATAGAATTTAACGTCAAAAAGCAAATGGAAGAGTGTAGCGAAGCACCTTTTTATGTTTTAGGACCTCTCGTTACCGATATTGCTCCTGGCTACGATCATATTACAAGCGCGATTGGTGCAGCAATGGCTGGTTGGTATGGTACGGCGATGTTGTGCTATGTTACCCCCAAAGAACATTTAGGTTTGCCCAACGCTGAGGACGTGCGTAATGGCTTAATTGCTTACAAAATTGCAGCCCATGCAGCAGATATCGCCCGTCAACGCCCAGGAGCGAGAGATCGCGACGATCAGCTTTCTAAAGCCCGCTACAACTTCGATTGGGAACGTCAGTTCGATCTATCTCTCGATCCAGAACGGGCAAGGGAATATCACGATGAAACTCTACCCGCAGACATCTATAAAACAGCCGAGTTCTGTTCGATGTGCGGACCAAAATTCTGCCCGATGCAAACCAAAGTTGATGCCGATGCGCTGACTGAGTTGGAGAAATTCCTAGCCCAGGAAGAAGACAAGAAAACTGTTAAGAGTTAAAAGCAAACAAACTAACCTCAATTGCTTTGGGGAGTG
Organism: Pleurocapsales cyanobacterium LEGE 10410; assembly: GCA_015207195.1. Classification (GTDB taxonomy): domain Bacteria; phylum Cyanobacteriota; class Cyanobacteriia; order Cyanobacteriales; family Xenococcaceae; genus Waterburya. The sequence goes on along the minus strand of JADEXJ010000003.1, from coordinate 20,666 downwards.
AGCTATGGCTTGCTCCTTTTTTGACTTATTGTTTAGTCTCTAACCAAGACTACTAAGGCTCTGGTTATTCTGATAGTTGACAAATTACAAACAGCAAAAAGACGAATAATTAACAACATGCGATCGCACGATAACTTTAAAGGTAGACGGTAACAAGTCAAAGAAACGATCTATTACAATACCTTCATGGCTCAAATTGACAGCGGTATCTGTTTGGGAATAGCAAACTTTTTTTTGGAGGAAAGTTGTGTTTGACATCACAACTATAGGTTTTTTTGCTCTGGCATCTATTTTATTAGCAATTACGCCAGGACCTGACATGATTTATATTGCCACGCGATCGATAGCACAAGGCAAAAGTGCTGGAGTGGTATCCGTACTAGGTGTGAACGCTGGGATACTTATCCACACTCTTGCTGCTGCCCTGGGTCTTTCAGCCCTAATTGCTGCTTCGGCTGTTGCCTTTGGCATCGTAAAGTATTTTGGTGCAGCTTATCTTATTTATCTTGGTATTCAAACTTTTCTTAGCAAATCAGAAACGCTAGAAATAAGATCGACGGCACGAGCCAAACTAAGCCAAGTTTTTTATCAAGGTCTGCTGGTAAACTTGTTCAATCCAAAAATCATTCTTTTCTTCTTAGCTTTCCTGCCTCAATTTGTAGATCCTAGCTGGGGTAGAGTCAATTTACAATTATTGCTACTTGGTATTTTGTTTGTAGCAGTTACCATACCCATTAATATAGGTGTTGGTTTAGCTGGTGGTCAAGTTGGCATTTGGCTCAGAGCAAGGCGGGGAATACAGCGAGCAACTAAGTGGGTAACAGGTTCGATTTATCTCATTTTGGGCTTAACAACTGCGATGACAAGCCCACAAAAGTCATAGGCGAGATTGTGCCGATCCCATAAAAGCTATTGAGCGATCGCATTTTTAAGATCAGCGATTAGCCGATCGATACAAGATTGAGTCGTATCCCAAGCGCAGACAAAACGAACGCCACCAACGCCAATAAAAGTATAAAAATGCCAGTTTTTAGCCCTCAAAGCTTTAATTACTTTTTCGGGCATTTCTACAAAAACACTATTTACCTGTCTGGGAAATAATAGTTTGAGTTCTGGTATTGCGGATAATTTTTGCTCTAGGTATTCCGCGCATTCATTGGCATGGCGAGCATTTTTGAGCCAAGCACCAGTCTCTAACAATCCTAAAAAAGGTGCAGCAATAAAGCGCATCTTAGAGGCTAGTTGTCCAGCTTGTTTACAACGATAAGCAAAATCTTCCGCCAACTCTCGATTAAAGAAAATAATTGCTTCACCCAATGCCATCCCGTTTTTAGTACCGCAGAAACACAAGACATCAACTCCACATTTCCAGGTAAGTTCGGCTGGAGTTTGATTCATTGCTACTACTGCATTGGCAAACCTAGCACCATCGAGATGTATCTTTAATTGATACTTGTGGGCAATTTCTTTAATTGCCATCATTTCTTCAACTGTGTACAAAGTTCCTAATTCGGTTGCCTGAGTTAAGCTGATGACCTTGGGTTTGGGATAGTGGATATCGGCTCTTTTATTGATAATGGCGGTAATAGTTTCTGGGGTTAATTTACCATTTTTCCCCTTACCCAACAGTAATTTAGAACCATTAGAAGCGTACTCTGGCGCACCACATTCGTCAGTTTCAACATGAGCTAATTCATGACAAATTACACTGTGATAGGACTGGCAAAGAGCAGCCAGGGATAAAGAATTTGCTGCTGTGCCGTTAAAGACAAAGAACACTTCACAATCGGTTGCAAAAATCTGGCGGAAATAGTCGGCTGCTCGTTGTGTCCATTCATCGTTACCATAAGCCAAGGCACTGCCTTGATTTGCCTTAACCAGATATTCCATTGCTTCGGGGCAGATGCCAGAATAATTATCACTGGCAAATTGTTCCAACATGGGTTTGCAAATGTCGATTATTGACTTAGGTACTACCTCAGAGCGATCGCCAAACATAAACTGGACAATGGGCTAGACGGACTACTCTTTCGGTAACCGAACCCAGAATAAAATGCTCTAAATTGTCTTGTCCGTGGGCAGGAATTACAATTAAATCTATATCTTTTTCCTTGGCATAGTCAACAATTTGCTTACTGGTTTTGCCGAACAATACATCAAAGTTGACCTGGGCGTATTCTGCTCTATCGAACTTAGTACGAAAAGTTTTCTCCACGTTATGCTTGCGAGTTTCATTGTTCATTCCTTCCCATACTATTCCTGGTTCTAGAGGAGACAAAGGAGCAAGTACGTGGACTATATAAAGATGAGTCGGATCTCCGACAAATTCTAGAGTGAGGTCTTGTGCTGCTGAAGCTTGTTCGGAAAAGTCCGTCGGAAACAAAACGCGATTCTTAGAAAATAGGCTCATGATCTAGAGGCAAATGGTGAGTTTTATTTGATGATAGTTGCGATCGCTTTACTGTTTGGGGGAAACTTGTTCTCGATCTAGACTACGACTGGCAACTTCATCATCGTAGGTAGGCATTTGCCCCGAACTCAGACGCTTCATATATTCTGTATAAATATTCCCAGGCTCTTTCGCCATAATAACTCCAGGAAATCATCGTCGAAAAAGCAAACAAGGCAACCGCGATCGCCAAAATTACAGGAAACCACTCCGCTACAGTAGCAAAAGAGGCAGTGGTCAATAGCACTCCATCATCTATAGAAGAATCTTGATAAGTCCCCGTAATCACAATTACTAAAGCGGTCATGTTACAGATGATAATGGTATCGATTAGAGGCTCTAGTAAAGCCACCAAGCCTTCTCTAAGGGGTTCGTCAGTACGGGCTGCCGAATGGGCGATCGCAGCCGAGCCAACTCCTGCTTCATTAGAAAAAGCACTACGTCTGATTCCCTGGATCAAAACTCCCAGAAAGCCACCACCAATAGCCTGGGGTGAAAAAGCTCCAGTAAAAATAGTGGCAATCGCGCCAGGAATTTCGGTAAAGTTGCTCAGAATAATCCACAAACAGGAAAGAATATAAACTACCGCCATTAGAGGGACTAAGCTACCTGTTATTGAAGCAATGCGACTTAGACCACCAATAATTACAATGCCTACTATTGCAGCAACCACAATCCCAAAAATCCAGCTTGGTATACCTGGAACGACGTTTGATACAGCAGCATAAGCCTGATTGGATTGGAACATATTGCCACCGCCGAAAGAAGCACCAATACAGAGGATGGCAAATAATCCTGCTAAGCCTTTACCCACAGGACGTAAACCTTTATCGGATAGGGGACGAGCAATATAGTACATCGGTCCACCAGCTACCGAGCCGTCTGCTTTAACTCGACGATACTTCTGGGATAAGGAACATTCAGTAAACTTACTCGACATACCGAAAAAGCCTCCCAGGGTCATCCACAGTACCGCACCAGGACCACCAGTTTGTACGGCGATCGCCACCCCAGCAATGTTACCTAATCCGACTGTACCTGATAGGGCCGTTGCCAGTGCCTGAAAGTGAGACACCTCACCATCATCGTTAGGGTCGTCATATCTGCCTCGCACAATGTCGATCGCGTGTTTTAGACCACGAATATTGATAAATCCCATCCGCAGGGTAAAGAAAATTGAGCCACAGATTAACCACAGCACGATCAGAGGAAAACCAGCAATTTCAAAAAAGAGAATCCTATTTAAAACATCAACAAGTTGAGAAAAGACGCTATCTAGTGCGCCAACAAAGCCACCAGGTGTGTCCTCCTCGGCAGCCATTACTATGTTGGGTAAAGTAAAGCTTAAAACTATAGCCAAAGCCAAACTTAGCTGATCTTTAAGCTTGAGTCTATTTAATAGTTTGATTATCTGGAACTGTTTGATTTTCTTGATCGAGCGTCGAATTTGTTCGATAGCAATCATAGTTGTTTATGATAAAACATTTCATTAGAATCTCTTGGATTTTCTAGGTCTGATTCTAGACAATGAATACTGACCTTAAAAAATAATTTTGTTGAGCCAATTATTATGGTTTATAAAGATGCCTACAGTAACATTTTCTACAAAAGTTTTATAATTATCTTGGTTATAGCTATAAAAAATGCTCTAAAACAATACAGATAGAGCATTTAGAAGTATTGTTTTAAATACTTGAGAGGATTTGCGCCTTGAAACAATAGCGTTATTGATTTAATGTATAATCTACAAAATGTTTTTGTTCGTCCCAAAAGAGATACAGCTCCGCATATAGCTATAGCAATTCTATTTGAGTTGTGAAAATCATTAGTCTTGAATGTCATCGATCATTAGTCCTTTGTCATTTGTTGTTTTCATGAATGATTTGGGACTGCTATATTAGTTATTTTGATTAGATTAGTAAGAGAAATATTTGAAGATATTTTATCTTTTAATAGTATTGTTGGGAATTCATTACAATTAGTTGATGCCATCAAAAGTAGCTAGATGAACAGTAATCAATATTCAATTGCCCAATTAAATCAGATGTCCCAATCAGAGTTTACTGCTGCTCTGGGGGAGATCTGGGAAGATACGCCAGAGATTGCTACTCAAGCTTGGCATAGTAAACCATTTGAAAATGTGTCTGCTTTATATCAATCTATGGTTGCCATCGTAAACAAGATGAGCAAAGCAGAACAACTAGACTTAATTCAAGCTCATCCTGATTTGGGTAGTAAAGCCAAGATGGCAGAAGCTTCGGTAAAAGAACAAGCGGGGGTTGGTTTAGATCGCCTGTCAGAATCGGAATATCAGCGTTTTCAATTTCTCAATCGGGCTTATAAGGAGAAGTTTGGCTTTCCCTTTATTGTTGCGGTGAAATATCACACAAAAGAAAGTATTCTCGAAGCTTTTGAAGAGCGTTTGGAAAATAGCCCAGACAGAGAAAAGCGACAGGCATTAACCGAAATTAGTAAAATTGCGCGACTTCGTTTAGAAGCACTGCTACCCAATTGAGCTTGAGTGATTGGTTGAGCTTCACGATGTAAGCTATCCTCTGATTGTGGAAATAGCAACTATCGTATGCAGGGAAAACTAACAGATAATTCAATTCAACGCAGTTGGTGGCAAAAGCTGCTGGCTCTAATCGCCCTAATCAATTTAGTTTTGGTTTTATTTAATTTAAGTTATTTATCTTTAAGAGACTTTTACTTTAATAATGCACCTATTTTAATCAGAATCTATGACCCCGTAAAAGCGATCGAACCCCATCCCGACACAGAAGCATATCTTGATACAGTCGCTCGCCTCCAACAAGCGATCGCCCGCTCTAGCCTGACTTCCGACTCCACAGAGCAATTGCTAGCTTCTTTAAGACAACAAAGCATTTTTTTAATCGAAGAGAACCCTTTTACTGCTTCTAACAAATTGGGAACTTTTGCCAAGCTCAAGCATAGAATGGAATATCGCCTACAAGCCCGTTCGACCAAAGAAGCATTTAACCGATTTTGGAGTCGAGAATATTTAGCGCAAGCCGATACAGCACGAGAGCTAGAATTTTTTAATCAAAAGATCGAACCGCTATTAAAAGTCAACTATTATCGCCATATTGATGCCAACGGAATTGAGAGCGATCGCTTTTGGCGCATCGATCTTTTCTTTGTGATCTTTTTTGCTCTGGAATATTTTAGCCGTACTTTTCAGATCGCTAGAAATCAGGCTAAACTTAGCTGGTGGAACGCCATGCTGCGTTACTGGTACGATGCTCTCATGTTAATTTTCATCGGGCGATGGTTGCGAATTGTGCCAGTTACGGTTCGGATTCATAAATCTGGTTTATTTAATTTAGAGGAAATATTAAGGCAAATTACCCACGAACCAGCAGCCTACATATCCCAGCGCGTCTCGACGTTCTTAATCGTGCGATTGTTAAATCAAAGTCAGGAAATAATTTCTGATGGTACGCTCGTCAATGTGCTGTTGTCATCCAACGAGGGAATTGAGGTTGGAGAAACCGACAAGATCGACAAGATTATCGATCGCCTGATTAGCTTAACGATCTATCATGTTTTACCTCAGGTACAGCCAGATCTAGAGAATTTATTGCGTTACAGTCTCAAGGGTGCATTGCAAGAATCCGATATTTATCAAACTGTCGAAAAAATTCCTGGATTTACCGACATACCGCAAGAAACCATCGAACAGCTATCAGATTATTTAGCTAGGGCAACCTATGATGTTTTACTAGATTCTTATACCGATGCACAGGGCAAAATCATTTTTAATCGTTTCAGTCAAAACTTTTCTGATACCCTCAAACAGCAAATACAAACTAAAGCTACTTATAATGAGATTGCCAACTTGCTTTCAGATTTATTAGAAGAATGGAAATTAAATTACGTCAAAAATTCTCGACAACGTAATCCAGAACAAACCTTAGCTGAAGCCGAACAAATTAAAACAGATCTAACTTAGAGGTTATTTAAAACATTAGACTGTCAAGTGTAGTAGGAAGTAGGAAGTAGGAAGCCACAATCGATAATTAATTGTGATCAATTGTTCATTGCTAATTGTTAATTGATAACTCCTGCTCCCTGCCTTGATTTAAATAATTTTCTGTGTCTTTAATTACAAAAGCGATCGCCTTTTTATTGCAAACTAAGCCTAAGTTTTAACTACAAAAGGCTTAAATCATAGATGAAAATTGCTAAATTGCCTATTTATGCTCAATATTTATTGTTAATAACTATTTTGTTGGGGTTAGCATCCTCTCTCAACATTCAAGATGTCAAATCCCAGTCAGAAGCTAAAACAGCCAGCGATTATTTAGTTGAGTCTACCCCAGAAAATGTAATTTGGGGAGAACTATTTACTCCTGATAGTGAACCAATTTTAGAGGTAGAATCGGGAGCTGTGGTTACTATCGAAACAGTATCTCATGAAGGAATTTTACCCGATCAAGGCGATACGATAGAGTTCTTTACCTCAGCAGGAATTGACGAAGCAGACATTTTACCCGACCAGCTAGCAGTTAAAGAACAAATAGAAAGAACTGCCCCAGGACCTCATGTGATCACTGGACCAATTTATATCGAAGGTGCTGAACCAGGAGATGTTTTAGAAATTAGAACCGTTGGCATCGATTATCGTGTCCCTTATGGCGTAATTTCTAATCGTCATAGTAAGGGGGCTTTGCCTGGAGAATACCCCGTCAACGATGCAGATATCTATACCAAAGTAATTCCTCTAGACACCGAACAGAATACAGGAATTTTTCGTCCCGCCAATGGTAGACCAAACATCGATCTTCCCCTTAAGCCTTTCATGGGTATTATGGGAATAGCACCCGCCGATCCTGAAGAAGCAGTCAACTCAGTCCCCCCTGGTAATTATGGCGGTAATGTGGACATCAAACATTTGACTGTGGGTTCTAGTCTATATTTACCAGTACAAGTTCCTGGAGCATTATTTTATACTGGCGATCCGCACTGCGCCCAGGGAAATGGGGAAGTTGCCTTAACCGCAATCGAATGTTCCCTCACTCCCACCTTTGAATTAATTGTCCATAAAGACAAACAGCTAGCATCACCCATGGCAGAAACAGACGAAGCCTGGTTAGCAATTGGACTAGACGAGGATCTTGATGAGGCGATGAAAAAAGCCGTGCGGGAATCTCTGCGAATTGTCGAAGATGAATATGGTTTGACCAAGCAAGATGCTTTACTTTTTGGTAGTGCTGCGGTCGATTACGAAGTTTCTCAGGTGGTAGATATTGTTAAAGGCATTCACGGAGTTATACCTAAAGATATCCTGCAACCTTTAGAACAAGAATAAATGTCAGGAGAAACCAATCTCAGTAGATTGTTGCAATCTATGCAGCCAGTTCTTTGCCCAGGAGAATATGTCTTTTGCACTATTAGCGATCGCGATCAACGTTATTCTCATCTCGATCCTATCGGTCAATTTAGAGAAAGTGAGGGAATAACCCTAATTCTTCCGCGAGAACAGGCTGATGCAGCCAATTTGTCTTACACATCGGTCTTTTCGATGATTACGCTTTCGATCCACTCCAGTTTAGAAGCGGTTGGTTTCCTTGCTGCTATTACCAGTAAATTAGCCGAACATAACATCAGCGTAAATCCTGTTTCGGCTTATTATCACGACCATTTATTCATACCCGTTTCCTGCGCGATCGAGGCAATGACATTACTTAAGGAGTTCCCGCGGGAAGATTAAAGATTGTTGATTCTAAGCAACTTATTCTTACTCGGCGATCGCTAAGTAAATTGATAAAAGTACTGAATTGCAAACAAAGTTATAATATTTGTATTACAGTTCGGCAAAAAAACTATGTACAAAATTAAAATTCGTAAAGTAGGCAATTCTCTGGGAGCGACAATTCCTAAAGAGGTACTAGAAAAATTAAGAGTTACAGAAGGAGACACCGTTTTTATTACAGAAACCCCAGATGGTGTGAAATTATCAGCCTACGATCCAGAATTTGAGCGAGCAATGTCTATTTACAAGCAAGGGAGTCATAAATATCGTAATGCTCTCAAGGAATTAGCATAGTGTTAAATCCTATCTGGATAACAGAAAAGATAGTATTAGCCATTCACGAAGATCAATTAGCCCAACATGGAGGTAGTTCTGGTATTAGAGATACTAATCTTGTAGGTGCTAGTTTAGCCAGACCAAAACATCTATTTACTTACGGTAGTCCGACGATATTCGATTTAGCAGCAGCTTACGGCTACGGTATTGCTAACAATCATCCTTTCGTTGATGGTAATAAAAGAACTGCTTTTATGGCGATGTATACCTTTCTAGGTTTAAATAACTATTGGTTGGAAGTTCCAGAACCAGAAGTTGTGATAAAAATGGAAGGATTGACCACAAATATAGAAACTCAAGAATCTATTGCTGTATGGTTGAGTGACAATACGGTAATGTCAAATTAATTACTCGAAAACCAAATTTTAGGCTTTTAGCAGTTTGCTAGGTTGTGAAAAATCAATGTCTACTTTACTAATCAAAAATATTCATACCTTAGTCACGATGGACGACGAACGGCGCGAAATTCGCCATGGTGCATTGTTAGTAAGGGATAATGCGATCGCACGAGTAGGCACGACGGAGGAATTACCCGACACTGCCGATGAAATATTAGATCTAGAAGATCGACATATAGTTTTACCTGGTTTAGTCAATACCCATCATCATTTCTTTCAAAACCTAACTCGCGTAACTCCCGCAGGACAAAATGGCGATCTGTTTCAATGGCTGACGGCGCACTATCCTTTATGGTCTAAGTTAACTGGAGAGGGGGTGTATTATAGTTCTCAGTTGGCAGCAGCAGAATTAATTTTATCAGGCTGTACTACCGCTAGCGATCATCATTATTTGTTTCCCAACGATTGCACCCTTGACGAACAAATTCGGGCGGTAGGCGATATTGGTTTGCGGTTTCATGCCAGTCGAGGCAGTATGAGCGTGGGGGAAAGTAATGGCGGTTTGCCTCCAGATTTCTTGGTAGAAAAAGAGGCAGAGATTCTCAAAGATTCTCAAAGATTAATCGAGCAATATCACGACAACGATCGCTATTCAATGCTGCGGTTAGTTCTTGCTCCCTGTTCTCCTTTTTCCGTCTCTCAAGACCTAATGCGAGAGTCGGCAGCGATGGCGCGGAGTTATCCTGGAGTCAGGCTGCATACCCATCTGGCAGAAACTACGGGGGATGTGGAATATAGCCTATCTAAGTTCAACTTAATTCCTGGAGACTATGCGGAGTCCGTTGGCTGGCTGGGGGATGATGTCTGGCACGCTCATTGTGTTAAGTTGAGCGATCGCGCGATCGCCAAATTCGGGCAAACTGGTACGGGGGTGGCACACTGTCCCTGTAGTAATATGCGCCTAGCAAGCGGTATTGCGCCGATCCGTAAGATGCTTAATGCTAGTGTCCCCGTAGGATTAGGAGTAGACGGCGCAGCTTCAAATGATGCTACCAACTTGTTCCATGAAGCCCGTCAAGCTTTTTTACTTGCCCGTGTTAGGGATGAAGATGCTGCGGTAATGACTGCCCGCGATGCTTTAGGAATTGCCACCAGAGGCGGGGCGAGGGTTTTGGGTCGAGATGATATTGGCTATCTGGCACCAGGTATGGCAGCAGACTTGATCGCAGTCAATCTCGATAAGCCTGGCTATGTCGGTACACAGCAAGATCCTGTTGCTGCTTTAATTTACTGTCAAACTGACTGTGTAGACTACAGCTTTATTAACGGTCAAAAAATAGTAGACCAAGGAAACTTGATGACTATTGATTTTGATAATTTGATCAATAAAACCAACAAAGTTGCCCTCGATTTGATTAATGATTAAAAGGGAGTAGCGAGTAGCAATTTAAAAAACATACTAACAATTTCTCCCCTCAACCATAAAATTTATTGCCCCGATTCAGTCAATAAAAAATTGCCTTGATTGACTACTGCCAAAGACGATTGTTCGTCGATAGCTAATATTGCCAAATACCTTGACTAGGATTTGTATACTGTATACACAAATACTTTTATACTAGATTAATAGTGATAATTTTGCTTATTATTACTAGGTGTGAGAGTCCAAATGAGCGTTCAAAAAATCAAACAGCAGTATTTTAGGTCAAGTAATAATTTCAACTTACTCAACAATTCGATTCAATTATTTTTATCCCTAACCTTACTATCAGCAACGGCAGTTACAGCATCTGCTTCAGAAGAAATATTTATTCTTAAAGATTTAGACAGTTCCGATGCGAATGGGATGTCACAAATTACCAATGTCCAACAGCTACGGGATATCGCCCCAACAGACTGGGCGTATGAAGCACTACGCTCTTTAGTAGAACGTTATGGTTGCATTTCAGGATTTCCCGAACAGACTTATCGCGGTAGTCAACCTTTGTCACGCTATGAATTTGCTGCGGGTTTAAACTCCTGTCTCAATCAAATCGAGCGACTGATCGCTTCTTCTAATAGTGTCTCCCAGACAGATTTAGATACTATCGAACGTTTAAACCAAGACTTCGCAGCAGAGTTAGCTACTATCGGCGGTAGAGTAGACGAGCTGGAAACTAGAACTGCTGTTTTAGAAGACAACCAATTTTCCGCTACTAGCAAACTAACGGGAAATGTATTTCTGAACTTAACAGGAGCGTCTGCTGGGGATGATGTTTTAGCCGAGACAGTAAGTCTCGATACAGATTTGAGTCTACGTCGTGCTGGTAGAGATGCAGCGAACAATCCAATAATCAGCACTATTGAAGATGACCCAGAAGTTACCTTTAGCTACTACACCTGGATTAACTTTAATTCTTCGTTTACAGGAAAAGATACTTTAGTCACGCAGCTAGTTGCAGGTAACGGTAATTCCCCCGCCAATAACTTTGTTTCCGCAGGACTTTATAATACCTTTGGTACCCCATTTACCGATCAAACAGGAACAGCAACGGGAACGGGGACGGTTGAGCTTCGGGAACTATTTTATGATTTTCCTATTGGGGAAAAACTGCGGGTAGTGGTAGGACCGAGAATCAATTGGTATCGCTACTTTGACAATAATGCTTATACTTTCTTCTTGACTGGAGCAAGTAGCTATAACTCTAGCGGTGGTACATTGGTCAACCCAATCGATCGCGGTTCGGGGGCGGTAATAACCTATGATTTTAACGACTTATTAACCTTTAAGCTGGGATATTTGGGAGAGAACACCGAATTTCTGCCTGATGCGTTTTTCAACACCTCTTCCGATCCCAACAAAGGCTTGTTTAGTGCAACCCAAACCCTAACTGCGGAAATTGATTTGGCGATCGCCGAAACCGCTAACATTCGTTTAATGTACACGCGATCGACTGTTGACAATAATCAGCCCATTTTTGATGGAGATGGTAATTTGACTGGTTTTGGTGTGGGTGGCGCAACAGGAGAGCCTATTTATGGGGTAGCCGATGATGGCTTTGGCGGAACGATAGGTGATGCACCAGGAGATACTTTTTTAGTCAACTTTGATTGGGCAATTTTAGATCGGCTAGGTATATTCGGACGCTATAGCTATGGTAGTACTAGTATTAGACCGACAAATCCTGCTCTGGAAAATGGCGAGGTAAATGCTCAGGCTTTTCAAATTGGCGTAGCTTTTCCCGACTTGGGTAGAGAAGGTGCATTAGGAACTTTATCTTTTGTCGTTCCCTTTGATGTTACCGATGGCGAAGAATTCCTCGCTTCTGGTGCGGGTGATGGCGGTACTCAATACGAGTTTGAGGCTACCTACAATTTCCCCGTCAATGATAATCTGTCAATTCTTCCTGCTTTCTACTTAGTTGCTAATCCCAACAACTTTGAAGACAACCCAGATATTTATGTTGGCAACGTGCGAATGCAGTTTAGATTCTAATACCAATTCTCAAGAGTAGAATAAATAAAAAAAGGATGACCCTAGAAGAGTTAGTAGTAGGAGTATCTTCATCTATGGATTTAGGCAATGTAAGCAAGAACTGGGATGGACTGATTACAGGTTTACTAACTTTACTACTTGGTTTTCATCGACTTATTGCTACCATGAATCAATTTTCTTTCTACTCACCTGATGGCTAAATTCTGTTTCTAACATTCTTTAATCTCGGAAAGTGACAGAAGAGGGCTAACCATGATTATGCAGCGGGTGGCAGTTATTGGTACTTGCGGTGCGGGGAAGTCAACATTGGCAAGAAGTTTGGGTCAAAATCTAGATTTACCTGTAATTCACTTGGACGCTTATTATTGGCAACCTGGGTGGCAAGAAACCGATCCAGATACATGGCAGGAAATACACCGAGAATTAATTAAAGGCGATCGCTGGATTATCGATGGCAACTATGGCAACACGATGGACATTCGTCTGGCAGCAGCAGATACAATTATTTGGCTAGATTTCAATCGCTATCTTTGTTTATGGCGAGTTTTCCAGAGATATTTACAGCATCCAGGTAAGGTTAGACCAGATATGGCTGCTGGATGTCCCGAAAGATTAAACTGGGAATTTATGCACTATGTCTGGAACTTTCCTAAATTACACCGTCCGAAAATTGTTGACAAATTAACTGAATATCAAGAAGATAAACAAATTATTGTTCTACAAAATCCCCGTCAGGTGTTAGATTTGCTTCAGTAAATAACTATAGCGGTTTGCATTGTTCTTTTTGAGACAACTAATTAATATAACTAATTAATATAACGTCCACAGATAAACACAGCGATGCAGTGCGGTTAGCCGAAGGTGTATCCTTTAGGGCTTGGGGGTTTCCCCCATGAGCAACACAGAGCCGATAGGCTCAAAGTTGCTTCGCAATATGTTTACGGTATCCCTTTAGGGACGCTGGCGCGAATGCGCCGTTCAAGAAGATAAACGCAGATAAATTAATCGGCTTTTCCACAAATTAAATCACCCGATGTACTAATTAGTAGTGCAAAAGGCTATGACTACTAATAATTAACAACTAATAATCTCAACAAATTAATTTGATTGCGAGTTACCAAACGTAATGAAACCAAGGCTTTTAAATCTTGCTACGGCGATGTCTTTATGCGAAGCCCTAAAGGATTCCCTAACGGTCTCGATATTCTTTAGGACGGCTTGCTTAGCGATCGCCCTAATCGCAGCTACCCCTCAATCGATAATTGCTGAAGAATGGTCGGAGATTGAATCGAGAGGAGAGTTAAAAGTTGCCATCAAAAATAATGTACGTCCTTTAGGATTTAACGATGACAACGGCGATTTAGTTGGTTTAGAGATCGATATTGCCCGTAAGCTGGCTGAAGAATTGCTGGGTGATGCCGAGGCGGTGGAATTTTTACCTGTAAACAATCAAGAACGGTTGCAAGTAGTGTTGGAAGATCGGGTGGATTTGGCGATCGCTAGAGTAGCCGTCACCACTCCTCGTAGCCGAATAGTCGATTTTAGCCCTTATTATTATTTAGATGGTACGGGCATAGTTACCAAGAACTCCGAGGTTAAAAATCTAGACGGGCTAACCCGTAGCAGGATCGCCGTACTGGAAAACTCCGCTACCATAGCCGTGATTCGCAACAGGCTACCTAACGCAACTTTAGTCGGCGCAGACTCCTATCAAGAAGCCTTAGAAATCATTGAAACCAATCAGGCTGATGCTTTTGCGGGCGATCGCTCTGTTCTAACGGGTTGGGTGCAGGAATATCCTAGCTATAAACTATTATCAGAAAGATTGTCGGGGGCAGCTTTAGCAGTGGTAATGCCTAAAGGTTTGCAATACTTGGAATTACATCAGAAAGTAGATCGGACGATCGCTCGCTGGAAAGAGTCTGGTTGGTTGGAGGAAAGAATCGAATATTGGGGACTTTAGGAAGTAATAAGTAATAAGTAATAAGTAATAAGTAATAAGTAGGGGTGATTAGCGAATCACCCGTGTAAGCTATATTTTATTTTTTCTTTGAATCAACAGGAATGAGCCATTTTATAATTTCTACTGCAATTACTCCACAGACTAAACCAACAATGTTAGCCCCTAAATCTTCAAGCTCTCCGTATCGATTGACGTAGGGTTGAAGTAGCTCAATAGCACCGCTCCAGCAAATGAAAAACAAGGTGATCGCCAACCAATATTTTGGTTTTCTCAGAGCAGTAGGAAACATCAACACGGCATAGGCGATAAAATGATGGGTTTTATCCGTACCTGGAGCGGAAGGTAATTTTTCCAGGGGAGTAAGAGACAAAATGGTAATAGCGGTAAGAATAAACGCCGTAACGTATATCCAATACCTCTTAATTAGAGTTAGCAGAGTTAGCAGTGCGCTCGTTAAATGTTTCAAAGAGTTTCAAAGAATTAAATTAACCACAGATCTTAGATGTTGAGCCAGGTGCTTGCATCAAAAATTCGCGACCAAGTTTGGGCAATTAGTCAGCAAAAAACCACAATACCTTCAAATTTAGCCTATATTTTTAGAATTAAAACCATAATCAATCTAGTTGCTGTCTGGGCGATCGCCTATGAATCGTTTAATTTCACTATTAGGGTTGTTTGTCTTTGTCGGCATCAGCTATTTATGTTCTAATAACCGTAAACTAGTTCCTTGGAATACGGTGTTGTGGGGAGTTGGGCTACAGTTAATTTTAGGCGTTGTAATTCTTAGAAGTGCGATCGGCTTGAGAGCTTTTCAATATTTGGGTTCGGTTGCCGAGCAGTTGTTAAACTTTTCTGACGCGGGAGCAGAGTTAGTATTTGGAGAAGGTTTTGCAGAGCATTTTATTGCCTTTAAAATTTTGCCGACGATTATCTTTTTCTCTGCTTTTATCTCTTTGCTCTATCACTACAACATCTTGCCTCGTATCGTGGCAGGAATGGGCTGGATCATGATGAAAACCATGAAGACTTCAGGAGCAGAGTCTTTAAGCTGTGCTGCTAATATTTTTGTCGGAAATACCGAAGCTCCCTTAACCATTAAACCTTATCTATCTAGCCTAACCAGATCCGAACTACATTCAGTTGTGACGGGAGGATTTGCCACTATCGCGGGAGGAGTTATGGCTGCCTATATTTCTTTTGGCATCCCTGCCGAACATTTACTGGCTGCTTCGGTAATGTCTGCCCCCGCAGCTTTAGCGATATCAAAATTATTTTGTCCAGAGACAGAACAACCTCAAACCAGAGGTGAAATTAAAACTTTGGCAGATTCAAGCTATGTCAATGGTATTGATGCCATCACCACAGGGACGATTGAAGGACTCAAACTGGCTCTCAATGTGGGAGCGATGTTGATTGCCTTTTTAGGCTTGTTAGCCCTGCTCAAT
Organism: Pleurocapsales cyanobacterium LEGE 10410; assembly: GCA_015207195.1. Classification (GTDB taxonomy): domain Bacteria; phylum Cyanobacteriota; class Cyanobacteriia; order Cyanobacteriales; family Xenococcaceae; genus Waterburya. The sequence continues at coordinate 4,884 of JADEXJ010000003.1, read as the reverse complement.
TCATTATTAGGCTGGTTGGGCAATCAGATTGGGATACCTTTGCTGTCTTTGGAGTGGATTTTCTCCTACCTCATGTTTCCTATAGCTTGGTTGATGGGTATACCTCTGGCTGACTGTCAGGAGGTAGCCGTCTTGTTGGGTAAAAAGCTAATTTTTAATGAGTTTATCGCTTATTTAGACTTAAAAGAACTAGTTGCAGGAGAAATACCTGCTATTTCCGAGCGAGCCAAGATTATCGCTACCTATGCTCTCTGTGGGTTCTCAAATCTCGGTGCAATCGGTATTCAGATTGGGGGAATTAGTGCGATCGCCCCTGATCGTCAACCAGATCTCGCTCGGTTAAGTATTAGAGCTTTGGCTGCTGGTTCAATTGCCTGTTTCATGACGGCTTGCGTGGCGGGCATTTTAATTTAACACCGCTGTTAAATATATAGTCGAGCAATACCAGTAATATGGTCAATATGGTCGTTACCATATCCGCAAGCGATCGCACTTATTGGACAAACTTCTAGACAGCCTCAAGGAACACTTAGGGGTACGGCTTCTGTCTCTTTTAGCTTAGAGTGTATTGTCCCTTATTAGCCGAGCTTAAGCTAGTTGCTCCCTATCTCTCGGTTGGTTTGCTTCTAACAGATTCTTAAACAAGATTTGGTATTAGGTTATGAGATGAGCAAATTGCTCACCCCAAGAATAATAGGATTTATACTCGCTCAACCAGCTTAGCCAATTTTCAATAATTCCACATCAAAAATTAGAGTTGCGTTTGGCGGAATTACTCCCCCTGCACCTCTTGCGCCATAGCCTAATTCTGGAGGAATAATCAAAGTGCGTCTTTCTCCAACCTTCATATCGGCAACGCCTTCATCCCAACCCTTGATTACTTGACCTACACCAAGCTTAAAGGAAAAAGGACGATTGCGATCGCGAGAACTATCAAATTTGCTGCCGTCTTCTAAAGTTCCTGTATAGTGAACAGTAACGTTTTGACCTTTTTGAGGAGATGCGCCATTACCTTCTTCAATTACAATATATTTTAATCCTGAATCTGTAGTGGTAGCGTTAGATAAATCCATAGAACTTTCCTCTTCTGAGATGTTATTTTGAGCAATTAGCTCTGGAGAACTGGTAATAGACTGCTGTACTTCGGAAGCGATCGCCTGTTGCGAAGGATTGTTACCCATAAAAGCAGAAAACACTAGTACTGTTCCGCAAATAACAACTACAGCAATACTAATCAAGATTTCGTTACTCAATTTTTTGACCACCTGTTACTGTATCCTTATTAAAAATTACTCCAGAGTTATTGTAGTTTAAAAGGCTTGGAGATGAAGAACCAGGAACCAAGTTTGTTAATAATTAATTACAGGCGATCGCTTTGGAGAATGATAATTTTATCTCCAATTACGGGGTTGCGAGCAACTAACTTTCCTGTAGAGTCTTGAAGCTTCAAGTCACTAAAGTCAAGCTTACGAGAACGTTCTAACATTTCATTTGCCAGCTTGTTTTGGCGTGTTTCACTAAGTTCGTACCAGTCGTCTGTTACTTCTAGCATCAGACTATTTGTAGATATATCTACCTTAATGAAATTAATTGATTCGGCATAATTTTTGGTCAGTTCTGTAAGTTTTGTTTGGAGAGCAGCAATTAAAGTTTGTTCGGGAGTAAAAGATAACTCTGGTTTAATTGTCGCTATTTTGAGGTTTTTGGCTTTTCCTATAGATTCTAGATCTTGAGGAATTGGGATTGTCGCCGAGGGTTCGAGGGCGGTGTTTGCTGGTTCTAAAACTGCTGGCTGTTCTACGGCAGTATTGTCCGCAATATCGCCAGGGCTATCGGGAGCGATGGTGGGTGTTTCTAAAGTAGCTCGATCGCCGTTGTTGCTATCGATCACAACTTCGGTTACAGATGGTTCAGAGATAGAGGATCTAGTAGTATCCTGGTATTGTGGTAGCCATAACCAGAATACTGCCACAATAGCTATGGCGATCGCGGTAACTCCAATGACAATTAAGACCAAATTTTTCTTTTTTTGAACTTTGGCAACAGGCTGACTTGCTTGAATAGGAGTTTTAACAGTTGGTGATTGCTGCTTATCAGTAGGAACTGGTACTGGGACTTTTGAAGCAGGCTGGGATACTGATACGGGTTCTGGCACAGTCAAAGTTACTGTATCTACCAATTTCTGAGTCGTGGTTGATAAAGCATTAATTGAGTCGGCAGGTGGCAGAGTGCTGGCGGAATTATCGTTGATTTTCTCGATTGTTTGCTTGAGTCGTTCAACACTATCGTTTAGCAGCTTTACAGTTTCAGTTTTTGACAAAGATGAAGAATTACTTGGTTTCTCTGACTGACTGGCTTTTATTGGCTGTTCTTGGTTTTCTGCTGATTCCATAACCTTAAAATGTTATTGCGGAAGAAATATGGAGATCGTAACAGGACAATTTTACTGTATTTATTACTTACTATTAATATCTACTAAGTTGCTGAATTTACGGCTAATTACAACTAAATAGCAGTTTTTCGCGCTACCCTATATTGAACCAATAGAATTCTTCTACTTGATCTCAATCAAAAACTTTTAATCTAAGCGAGTGAACAAGATTCCACCAGTCGATTTAACTCGACAATATCAACTAATTAAAGAAGAAGCCGATCTGGCTGTTCTCAAAATTCTTAATTCTGGTCGTTATATCGGTGGTGAAGCCATTACCACTTTTGAACGGGAATTTGCTAACTATATTGGTGTCGCCGAATGCGTTAGCTGTAATTCTGGTACAGATGCTCTGTTCCTTGCTTTAAAAGCTTTAAATATAGGTGAAGGGGATGAAGTAATTACCACTCCCTTTAGTTTTTTTGCTACTGCTGAAGTGATCACTAGGGTGGGGGCAAAACCAATATTTATTGATATCGATCTTGATACATTTAATTTGGATCTAGCCCAAATAGAGCAGGCGATTACTTTGCAGACTAAGGCAATAATTCCCGTACATATTTTTGGTCAGCCAATGAACATGACTAAGCTGATGGAAATTGCTGAAAGCCATGATTTATATGTCATTGAAGATTGCGCTCAGGCTACTGGTGCTACTTGGGAACAAGACAAAATTGGCAGCATTGGTCATGTGGGATGCTTTAGCTTTTTTCCGACTAAAAACCTCGGTGCCTGTGGTGATGGCGGGGCAATTACTACGAACAATCTGGCGATCGCCAAACAAATGAGGATTCTTAAAGAACACGGTTCACCTCTACGCTACCGCCACGATTTTATCGGGATTAACAGTCGTATTGATGCAGTTCAGGCAGTGATTTTAACGATCAAACTACGTTATCTAGATTATTGGAACGAGCAGCGTCAAACAGCAGCGCAATATTATCAGGAACTTTTGCAGTCTGTGAGCTTGCTCAAATTGCCCCAGGCTATAGTAGGAGGAGATAGCGTTTGGAATCAATATACTGTTTGTATTGCTGACAGCCAAACGGCTATAGCAAAAGACCAAAATTTGGTTCAGCAGACCAAAAGAGATTTGGTTAAACAGATTTTACTAGACAAGGGGATAATTTCGATGATCTATTATCCAATTCCCTTGCATTTACAGCCTGTATATCAGGCATTAGACTACCAAACAGGACAGCTACCCAAGGTGGAACAAGCTGCTCGTGAAGTATTGTCGTTACCGATGTTTCCAGGGATTTCGGAAGCCGAACAAGAGCAGGTAGCTTACGCTTTAAAAGACTGTTTAGTAGAAATTTAAAAATTTAAAGTGATGCAAAGCGCAGGAAAGCCAATAACCGTTAGTCACTAGCTTTCCCATCAAACTTTAATGATTTATGAAGTAGTCCTAACCGATGATTCACTACGGGCTAGAGCTTCGACTAAGCTACGAACGGCAGCTACCATAGCCACCTCACTATCCAACTGATTGATTGCAGAACCCACGCCTACTCCTGAAGCACCAGCAGCGATCGCCATTGGTACGGTAACGTTGGATAAACCAGAAGCACACAGTACTGGAACGTTTACTGCGTGAGAAATGCTGTGGGCAGCAGCTAGGGTTGGGGCTGCTTTCTCGATCAAGCCTCTGACACCAGGATTGGCAGGCTGAATACTCGTTCCGCCTTCGGTTTGAATAAGATCTGCGCCAGCCCAAACTAGTTTTTCTGCTAGTCGAACTTGTTCGTCCAAAGCCAAAATATGAGGCACGGTTACGGAAAGGGTAACGTTTGGCAGAAGAGAGCGCGTTTGCTGAGTCAATTCCAAAACTTCTGGGGCTTCAAACCGTCTTCCCTGACTGTAGAAGCTGTCAAAATTACCAATTTCTATGAGATCGGCACCAGCATTGACTGCACCAACAAATAGTTCTGGTTCAACGGCTGAGACACAAATAGGTAACTTAGTTATGTTGCGAACTGTCTTAACTAAAGTAGGATCGGCAGCAATATCGACAAAAGTTGCGCCCCCCGCAGCAGCAGCTTTAACTACTGCTATTACTCGCTCATGGTCAAAATTGTTTAAGCCACTAATTACCTTGAGAGCATTTTTTTGAGTCAAGGCTTGGTTGAGTAGAGGATGTATTGTCATATTTACTTCCTGAGATTTTGGAGTCAGAACTTTTAAATTTCAATTTAATTATTTTAAGCTGACATCTCGCACCAATACAACAAAATGAGATAATTAGGGGGTCAACAGCAGGCAGCTGTAACTCAAACTCAATCTTTGCTCTGTTAGCTTTGATGCCAGCTTGTAAATGACAATCCTGTTGACGCTCCGCCGTCCTAAAAGGACGGGGATTCCTGGTTTAGCGACCCATCGTAACTCGACAGGATTTCTCCAACCGAGCTAGAGGACAAGTCTCCCCAGGCGTTTCTTGAGGCAGTCGCTCTATG